>NZ_CP019427.1:4570000-4892500 GCF_009834545.1 Pseudomonas sp. S04 | reverse complement strand
GCCCGGGGATGCGTGACAGCTTGCTCTGGACCTCCGGCAGGATCTCCATCTGGGTCCGACTGCGCTCGTTCCATGGCTTGAGCAGGAAGCCGCCGATCCCCGATTGCACGCCGTTGAAGCCGTTGATCTGGAAGGAGGAGTAGTACTCGGGGAACTCTTTGAAAATGGTGATGAATTCGTCGGTATAGGAATTCAGATACTCGAGGTTGGTTGGCTGCGGGGCATTGGCCATCATGAAAATGATGCCCTGGTCTTCGTCCGGCGCCAGTTCCGACTTGCTGAACTTGAGCAACACCGGAATCAGGCACAGCACGATCACCGCGAACACCAGCACCACCGGCCGGGTGTTGAGGGTGCCGTGCAACATGCTCTGGTAACGCCGCTTGAGCCTGTCGAACAACTGGTCGAGGCGGTGGGCCAGGCCGGACGGGTTCGGGTCGTGGCGCAGGAGCAGGGCGCACATCATGGGCGACAGGGTCAGGGCGACGATGCCGGAGATCACCACGGCGCCCGCCAGGGTCAGGGCGAACTCCTTGAACAGCGCCCCGGTCAGACCCGTCAGGAAACCGATCGGCGCATACACGGCGGCCAGGGTGATGGTCATCGAGACCACCGGCATGGCGATTTCCCGCGCGCCTTCGAGCGCAGCGTCCAGCGGAGTCTTGCCTTCCTCGATATGGCGGTGGATGTTCTCCACCACGACGATGGCGTCATCCACCACCAGGCCGATGGCCAGCACCATGGCCAGCAGGGTCAGCAGGTTGATCGAGTAGCCCATCAGTTGCATGAAGAACATCACGCCGATCATCGACAGCGGAATGGTCACCACCGGGATCACCACCGAACGCAAGGCGCCGAGGAACAGGAACACCACGACAATCACGATCAGCACGGCTTCGAACAGGGTTTTCACCACCTCGTCGATCGAAGCCTGGATAAACAGCGTGGCGTCGTAGGCGATTTCCGCCTTGAGGTTGGGCGGTAGCTGGGACTCCAGCTCCGGCATCAGCTTGCGCACTTCCTTGATCACGTCCAGCGGGTTGGCCCCGGGTGTTGGCTTGATCCCGATGTACACCGAGGGCGTACCGCCGAACGAACTGATGGTGTCGTAGTTCTCCGCGCCCATTTCCACGCGGGCCACGTCGCTGAGCAGCACCCGGCTGTCGCCATCGACTTTCAGCGGGATCTGGCCGAAGGCTTCGGCGGTTTTCAGTTCGGTGTTGGCGTTGACGCTGGTGACCACGTACTCGCCCTTGACCTCACCGGCGGCCGACAGAAAGTTGTACTGGCGCACCGCGCTGGTCACGTCGCTGGCGCTCAGGCCAAAACCGGCAAGCTTGACCGGGTCCAGCCACAGGCGCATGGCAAAGACCTGGTTGCCGAGGATCTCGGCTTCAGCCATGCCGGGCAGGGTCGCGAGCTTGGGCTGGATCACGCGCGACAGGTAGTCGGTGATCTGCGGGTTATTCAACTCCTTGCTGAAGAAGCTGATGTACATCAGCACCGAGGCGTCCGCCGCCTCCTTGCTCAGCACCGGGTCTTCGGCGTCTTGAGGCAGCTTGTTCTTGACCTCGTTGGCCTTGGCCAGCAACTCGGTGAACAACCGGTCGCTGTTGGAACCGATGCGCGCGTAGATCGAGATCACCGAGAAGTTCTGGCGGCTGACCGAGGTCATGTAGTCGATGCCTTCGGCACTGGCCAGGCTCTGTTGCAGGGGCTGGGTGATGTAGCCCTGGATGGTCTCGGCGTTGGCCCCGGGGTACGCCGTGGTGACCGTGATCAGCGCGTTCTCCATCTGGGGATACTGGCGCAGCGGCAGCTTGCTCCAGGCCTGGAAGCCCAGCAGCACGATCAACAGGCTGACCACGGTAGCGAGCACCGGGCGACGGATGAACGGGTCGGTAAAAGCCATGGGGATTCCTTGATCAGTCAGCGCGTGGCTGGCTGTTCTGTTCGGCCGGCAGGTTTTTGTCCGGGCTGATGACGATGTGCATGCCGTTTTCGAGTTTGATCTGCCCGGCGCTGATGACCTGCTCGCCGTCCTTCACGCCTTTGTTGATCAGAACCAGGCCATCCCGGCGTTCGCCGGTTTCGATGAACCGCCGTTCGGCGACCAGCACTGGCTGGTCCTCGTGGTCTTTTTCGAGATTGCCCTCGGCGTCCTTTTTCTGCGCGACGACGTACAGCGAGTTGCCATACAGGGTGTAGGTCACTGCACTTTCCGGGACCACGATTTTTGCCTCTGGGTCCGGCATCAGCACCTGCAGGCTGGCGAACATGCCCGGTAGCAACTTGCCGTCGGGGTTGGCCAGGGTGGCGCGCACCAATACGTTACGGGTGCTGTTCTCGACCTTGGGGTTGATGGCGCTGATGGTGCCGGGGAAGGTCTGTCCGGTGTAGGCGGAGACGCCAACGTTGACCGGCTGGCCCTTGGCGATCTTCGGCAGCACCTGTTCCGGTACGTAGAAGTCCACATACAGGCTGCTGAGGTCTTGCAGGGTGGCGATCACCGTGCCGCTGGCGAGATAGTCGCCGACGTCGACCTGGCGAATGCCGATGGTGCCGCTGAAGGGCGCGACAATGTGCTTTTTCGCCAGCGAGGCCTTGAGTTGATTGACCGTGGCCTTGTTCTTGGCCAGTTGTGCGCTGAGGCGGTCGAACTCGCCCTTGGAAATGGCGCTGCTGCCCACCAGTTGGCTGCCGCGGCCGTAGTCCAGTTGCGCCAGGCCGAGGTCGGCCTTGGCGGTCTCCAGCAGGGCGCTTTCGACGGCGCTGTCGAGCTGGATGAGCGGCTGCCCGACCTTGACCTGTTGCCCGGACTGGAACTGCACGTCGGTAACGGTACCGGCGACCTCCAGGCTCAGGTCGACCCCCTGCAGCGCCTTGAGGGTGCCCACGGTGGGCAGGCGAACCTGCCAGGGACGTTCGCTGGCGCTGGCCACGGCGACGCTCTCCGGCGGCTTTGGCGCAGCGAAGGTCTGGATCATCTGATAGATGGAGAAGGCCTTGTAGCCCCCCAGCATCAGCACGATCAACAGCACAACCCCCAACATGATCAGCATGCGGCGACGCAGCATATTCCACTTCCTTGGAAAAAAATCAGGCGAGACAGGCGGCACATTACTCCCTGTGTGCCTGTGATTCCATATGTGTCGGGTCAGCCCTGACCGCTGTAGGCATCAGACCAAATGCAAATGGTTGTCCCAGAGCCCTGCCGGCAATTCCAGGGGCTGGGCCATCAGCGGTGCCTTGCGGCAATCATAAAAACGGCAACGACCCTGGCCCGAGGTCACGACAAAACCATCGGCCACCGCGCCGACCCCGGCGCAATCGGGCAGCGGGGCATCAAGCTGCACTTCGCCGCTGTCCAGGTCCCAGATGAAAAAGCGGTTGCCCCGTGGCGCGGTCAACGCCACCAGGCGCAGTTCACTGTGGACCGCGACACTGGCGGTGTAGTGCCCCATGGCTTGCAACTGGTGCTCATCGACCGGGAAGGCGACGAAGGGCTGGCCGGGACGCTTGATGGCCAGCAGCTCGGACGACTCGTGGGCGGCGCCCATGAATTGCTGGCCAGTGACGATGGTGCCATCGCTGGCGATGCCCATATGCCGCACGCTGTTCATCTGCTGGGCCAGGGTTTCCTTGCTCAGCAGGGTGCCGTCGCGCTGCATCAGCACCAGGCTGGGTGCCATGGCGTCGAGGTTCATTTCGACCCGGCTTTCGGCCTCGGTGCGAATCCCGCCGTTGGCCACCACCAGGGTTTCACCGTCGGGCATCCAGGAGACCTGGTGCGGGCCGATGCCGTGAGTGGAAATCTCGCCGCTGTGCACCAGGCGCTCGCCCTCGAAACGGTACACCCCGAGCAGGCCGCGGCCCGGGTCGGTGGTGTCGTTTTCGGTGGCGTACAGCCACTCGCCATCCTTGTGGATGACCGCGTGGCCGTAGAAGTGCCGGTTCGCTTGCGAAACCACGGTTTGCAGCAACCTGCCGTCGCGCAGGTCCACCAGGTAGCTTTCGGTCCCCGGTCGCCGGGCGACGAACAGGGCGATCGGCAGCTCGGGGTGATTGATGATGTCGTGGCAGCGCTGGCCGACTTCGGTGGCGAACACTCGAGTGCCGTCCAGCCGATAGCCGACGGCGTAGTGCTTGCCGTCGCTGTCATCGCGGGCTGAAAGCAGCAAAGGGCCGTGGTCCGTTTGCTTGAACAGCTTCCAGCCGCCCAGCGTCACCGCGCCCAGCAACAAACTGCCGAAAGTCAGAGCCTGGCGTCGCAGCATGGAGCTAACCCTCATCAGTCACCGTCGTTGGCGTTGAAGCCCAGTTGGATGCCCAGCGCCTTGGCCAGTTCGCCTTCGTGCAGGCGATGGACGACGTTGAGGCTGTCGTAGAGATCGTTGAGTTGCTGGCGGCCGGCATCGTCACCGAGCATTTCGGTCAGCGAACTCAGGTTGCTGTCGAACAGCTTCAGCGACGCGGCATAGGCGGCGTCGATCTTGTCTGCCAACGGCTTTTGCTCGGCGGGCAACAGGCCACGCAGGCCTTTGTTGTCGACACCAACCCAGACGGTTTGCGCGGCGCTGAGGCTGGCCCGCAGGCTAGGCAGCGACGACTGGCTACGCCAGGCATCAGCCTGGAACGGTTGGGGAATGCCCTTGGTCTGGCGGCCCATTGGCGTGCCGAGTTTTTTCTTCAGGGTATCCAGCGCAGTCACTTGGGCGCGCAGCAGGTCGGCGATGGCTTCGTGGGAGTCCGCGTACCGCTGGTTGGGGAACTTGGTCATCTGCGCCAGCATGCCGTCGGTGCTGTTCCAGCTGGCGAGAATTTCTTCGGCCAGCAGTTTCTGCCGTTCGCCAATGGCGGTCAGCAGCGGGCAGTAGCGGGCTTTCTGCGCAGCGTCGGCAACGTTGCTCTTGGCGTCGAACAGAATGTACTCATAGGCCGACAGGCCCTGGACCACCACGCTGGATTTAGCCAGTGCCGCGGCATCGATCTGCGGCTGGGCGCTAAGCAATTGCTCGACCTGGCGTCCGACCAGGTTCTTCTTGTCCGGCCAGAACTGGATCTGCCAGGAGCGGTTGCCCTCGGCCAGCGGACCGACCAGCAACGGCTGCAGTTCGGCCCAGGCTTTTTGGGCGTGGAGGAAGTCGGCGCGGGCGGTGGCCAGGTCAGACTTGCCTTCGCAGTAGGACAGGGCGCTGACCGCCAGTTGGCGATCGGCGTCGACCCAACGGCTGTAGGTCGGCAGGATCACTTGCTTGGCGATGGCTGCCGAAGTAACCGCTTGTGGGTCCTGGGGCGCGCAGGCGCCGAGGGCGAGGGCGGCAAGGCTGGTGAACAACAACTTGGGACGAAACATGTCGGGCTCCCTATGTGTATGGGGCAAAGCAAATGGGATAGGCGTTCAAAGCGAATTCAAAAAGGCCAGCAGCGACGCGCGCTGCTCGGCACTGAAAGCTAAAACCTGTTGCTGCGCCGCTGAAGCCTCTCCACCGTGCCAGAGTACGGCTTCGAGCAGGTTGCGGGCGCGGCCGTCATGCAGGAACTGGGTGTGGCCGCTGACCGTCTGCGTCAGGCCAATGCCCCACAGTGGCGGGGTGCGCCAGTCGCGACCGGAGGCCTGGAACTCGGTACGGTTATCCGCCAGGCCTTCACCCATGTCATGCAGCAGCAGATCGCTGTAGGGGCGAATCACTTGATTGGCCAACTCGGGTTCGGCGGCAGTGGCGGCGGTGGTGAATTTGGGTGTGTGGCACGACTGGCAGCCGGCCTGGAAAAACAGGTTCTTGCCGGCCAGCACCTGGGCATCGTTGACGTCGCGGCGGGCCGGTACGCCGAGGTTGCGGCTGTAGAACAGCACCAGGCGCAGGATGTTGTCGCTGACTTCCGGCTCGCCATCGGGGCCATTGCCGTTGGGCGCGTGCAAGCAGTCGGTCTGGGTTGCGGTGCAGTCATCGAAAGGCCTGAGGCTGGTGGTCAGGCCCATATCACCAGAAAACGCGTGAACATTTTGTTGATTGAGGTTCGGTTGCCCGGCTTTCCAGCCAAAACGCCCCAGCACGGTTTTTTGCTGCGCGTCGTCCCAGACCAGGTTCGGCCGGCCCTTGATGCCGTCACGGTTGTTGTCCTGCGGGTCGGCGTTGGCCAGGATCGCCGCATCGGGGATGGCTTCCAGCAGGCCAAGGCCGATCATCGGCGGGGCCACTCGCGCGGAAAACCGTGTGTCCGGGTGCATCGGGCCGTAGCCCAGTTGGCTGATCTGCAGGCTGGGTTTGCGCAGTTCGACGGTGCTGCCGTCCTTGAATTGCACAACCACCGGGGTGTATTCGACCCGGACCTTGCCTTCCGGTGTGACACCGGGGACCGCCATGTCCTGGAACTGCCCACCGTAGACCGGCTCGGGGACTACTCCGACCTGCTCGATCAGCTTGGCGTAGGCCGGCGCATCGGGAATCGACAGGCGCACCAGCATCGAGACCGAGTTCTCGGCATCCGGCGCCGGAGGGTGGCCACGACCGTCCTTGATGTGGCAATTCTGGCAGCCGTTGGTATTGAACAGCGGGCCCAGGCCGTCACGGGCGGTGGTCGTCGAGGGGGCGGTGACCCACGGGCTGCGGAAAAAGCTGTTGCCGACACTGAAATCCAGCCGCCTTGTCGGCGAGAGATTGGCCGACGGCAGGGAAAACGCGTTCTGGTCGCTCTTGCGCACGGTTGCCGCGCCCCCGGAGCGGGCTTCACCGGGTTCTGCCTCGGTAAACCGCGGGGCGTCATCGCAGGCACTCAGGCCCAGGGCCAGTAGCAGTGCAGACAAGCGAAGAGGCAGCGAGGGCATCGGGTATCCAGAAAGTCGAGCAAAACAGGGCGCAAAGTCTAACAGGGCAGGGGAATTTGAATAAGAGGAATTATCGTTTGGTTGATTCGTCACGGCGGGTCGACAGGGTGGCGCCCATAAAAAAGGCGACCCTAAGGTCGCCTTTCTATTTTGCCGGGGTTGATCAGAACTCGTGATCAGCGTTATCCGGGTTCAGGTCGCTGATACCCAGTTTGCCAGCAGCCTGCTCGATCGAACCGGTCTGCTTGACCAGGGCGGCGATAGCGTCGCGCACGATCTGGTTGCCTGCGGTGTTGCCAGCGGCGATCAACTGGTCGTAGTGCTCACCCTTGTTGGCGTGATCGACCATGACCTGCAGCTTGGCTTCGGTCGCAGCCAGGTCCGCCTTGAGGGCGGTATCGGCAGCCGGGTCGGCCTTGGCCACCAGCGACGACAGGCTGGCGCCGGTCATCTTGGTGCCGTCGGTACGGGTGTATTCGCCCAGGTACACGTTACGCACGCCCTTGGCGTCGTAGAAGTGCGAGTTGTGGGTGTTGTCGCTGAAGCAGTCCTGCTCGTCTTCAGGCGAGTTGGCTTCCAGGGACACTTTCATCCGCTCGCCGGCCAGTTCGCCCAGCGAGAGGCTGCCCATGCCGAACAGCATTTTGCGCAGGCCGGTCTCGCCTGGCTCGGCTTCCAGGGTGGCGCGGTAGTTGTCGGCCACGTTCGGCTTCCAGTTACCGACCATTTCTTCCAGGTCGCTGACCAGCAGTTGGGTCACGGCCTTGAGGTAGGCGCGACGGCGATCGTTGTGGCCGCCGGTAGCGCCGGTGCCTTCCAGGTAGTCCGAGGCTGGACGGTTGCCAGCGCCTGGGCCGGTGCCGTTCAGGTCCTGGCCCCAGAGCAGGAATTCGATGGCGTGGTAGCCGGTGGCGACGTTCGCCTCGGAACCGCCCAGCTCGTTCAGGCTGGCGAGTTTTTCCGCGGTGATGTCTTTCACGTCAACTTTGTCTTCACCCACCTGGACTTCGGTGTTGGCGATGATGTTGGCGCTGGCACCCGGGTTGCCCAGGGCGTGCTCGTAGCTCTTGTCGACGTAGTCGATCAGGCCTTCGTCCAGAGGCCAGGCGTTAACCTGACCTTCCCAGTCGTCGATGATGGTGTTGCCGAAGCGGAACACTTCGCTCTGCAGGTAAGGCACACGAGCGGCAACCCAGGCAGCCTTGGCGGCTTTCAGTGTTTCGTCGTTCGGCTTGGCGAGGAAGGCGTCGATCGCGGTTTGCAGGGTTTTCGCGGTGGATTCGGCATCGCTGTAGACGGCGAAGACGATATCGGCGTAATGCGCGACTACGGCCTTGGCAGCGGCTTCGTCGACTTTGCCTGTGGCAGCCGGAGCAGCAGGTGCTGCGGTGCTGGCGGCTGGAGTAGGCGCTTGAGGAGCAGCAGCCTTGTCTTTACCTTCGCCGCAACCGGCGAGGGAAATAGCGATGGCCAGCAAACTGGCGGTAGCCAGAGGCATACGAATCATGGCGAACATCCTGCTTCGGTAGATGAGGGACAAGCGCGGTGGACGCGCAAAACTGCGACATAATGCAAATCTTTCGCATTATGTGTAAAGGGTTGTACCTGGAAATATTTCTTATTCATCGACGCGGGATCAAGCGCGCCACGCACTTGTGTAGCAGCGGCCTCGCGGGCTCGACCGCTGCTACACGCTGCTACAGCGGGCTCAAGACGTTGCTGCGTTGCGCCTGTTTCAGGTACGCACTCAATTCCCGGGCCGGCAGCGGCTTGCTGTAGAAGTAACCCTGACCTTCGTGGCAGCCCTCAGAGATGATGTAGGCCTCTTGCTCAGCGGTCTCCACCCCCTCGGCAATCACCTGCATGCCCAGGCTTTTACCCAACTGGATGATCGCGCGCACGATGGTGGCATCGTCATCGTCGTCCAGCAGGTCCTGGACGAAGCTCTTGTCGATCTTGATCTTGTCCAGCGGCAGGCTTTTCAGGTAGCTGAGGGAGGAGTAGCCGGTGCCAAAGTCGTCGATGGCGATCAAGGCGCCGGAGCGGCGCAGGCTGAGCAGGTGCTGGGCGGCGGTGCTGATGTCTTCCATCAGGCCGGTCTCGGTCACTTCCAGCTCCAGGCTGCGCGGCGGCAGGCGGTACATCTGCAGCAGGTTGTTGACCACCCGTGGCAGCTCGGCGTGGTGCAGTTGCACGGTGGAGAGGTTGACCGCCATGCGCAGGTCGCTGAAGCCCTGGTCGTGCCAGTCGCGCAACTGCCGACAGGCCTGGTCCAGGACCCACTCGCCGATGGCGATGATGCTGCCGTTCTGTTCCGCCAGCGGGATGAACAGGTCCGGCGGTACCAGTCCGTGCTCCGGATGCTGCCAGCGAATCAGCGCCTCGACTCCTACCACCCGGTGATCGCGATAGCTGATCTGCGGTTGATAGACCAGGAACAGCTGTTCGCGACGCAGGGCCTCGCGCAGGTCCTTTTCCAGTTCGCGGCGCCGGCGCATTTCGCTGTCGACGCTGGCAATGTAGAACTGGTAGCGGTTGCGCGAGCGGGTCTTGGCCAGGGTCATGGTCTGCTCGGCTTTCTGCAACAGCTTTTCGGTGCTGTCGCCGTCCTCCGGGAACAGGGTGATGCCGATGGTGGCGCGCAGGCGGATCTCCTGATGATCAAGGGCAAACGGCTCTTCCAGGTCATCAAGAATGCTTTGCGCCAGTTCGGCGGCTTCATAGGGTTGCTCGATATCAGCCTGCACCAAGGCGAACTGGTCGCCACCCAGGCGTGCCAGCGCGCCGAGGCGACCGCTGTGGGCGCGCAGGCGGTCGGCCAGGGCCAGCAACAGTTGGTCACCGGTCTGGTAGCTGAATTGCTCGTTGATCCCCTTGAAATCGTCCAGGCCAACGCAGATCACCGCGACCCGGCGTTGCAAGCGCCCGGCATCCACCAGAATCTTGTCCAGTTGCTGCTGCAACTGCTGGCGGTTGGGCAGGCCGGTGAGAAAGTCGTACTGGGCCATGCGCAGCAGGCTGTTCTCCGCTTCATGGCGCAGATGGGTATTGCGCTCGATGGATTCGAGCAACTGGTTGGCAGTGTTGATCCACAGCCCCAGTTCGTTTTTCTCGTGGCCTTTGAGCTGGGGGATCTTGTGTTCGCTGGGGCGGTCGGGGTTGATGGTGGTCAGGTGCTCGATGATCCGCGACAGCGGCTTGGTCAGCAGCCAGTGATAGACCAGGTACAGCACCAGCCCCATGGCCAATGCCCGCAATACGCCGGAAATGAAGATGATCACCGAGCTGACAATAAATCCCTGGCCATAGGTGGCGGTGTCGAGGGTAATGCTCAGGTCGCCGTAGTACTCACTGTAGGGACCGCGACCCACCAACTGGGTGGTGAAGGTGCGCTCCTTGCCCAGGATCAGGTCGGTCAGCCAGCGACTATCGGAATGCTGCAGTTCACGGCTTTTTTCCGCCAGCATGGTTTCATTGGGATGGCCGATGGAGGCCATGCGCACGGCGTCATCCTGGAACAGCCCTTCGATCACCTGCATGCCCATTTCCCGATCCAGGCTGTAGACGGCCTGGGTCGATGGGTCGCGAAACATGTCGAGGATGCGTTCGGCGTCGTTGGCCACTGCCTGGCGCGTCTTGTAGGCATCAAAGACGATCTGTGCGCAGCTCAAGACCACACCCACGATCAATGCCGACAACAGCACAACCCGGAGCAACTTCACCGACAAGCTGTTTTTGAGTTCCAGCTTCAAAGGGTAATTCCTTGTTCCGTGCGGGTAACGTCAAGATGCCATGAGTATTGGCAATCCCGTGATGGCAGTCAAAGGGACAATCGAGCCAGGTGGATGTTGTCCGCCGGCCTGGCCGCATAACCTTGGGTAAGCGGTTATTGAAGCCCATTTGTATTGTGTCGGTACGCACCTCCTGCAACTTGAGGGGCAGGGGAGAATATTTGTATTTGCTAGATGGTAGCCGCCTGCGGCGCTGGAGCAAGGGCAGGGGTGTTTTCTGGGGGGCATGGGCCAGCCACAGGCATAAAAAAACCCGGCAATGCCGGGTTTTTTCACAGCAAGCGGACTCAAGCGGTGAAGGTTTTGCCTTCGAACTGCTCAGCCACGAACTTCCAGTTGACCAGGTTCCAGAACGCTTCCACATACTTTGGACGCACGTTGCGGTAGTCGATGTAGTAGGCGTGTTCCCAGACGTCGCAGGTCAACAGCGGGGTGTCGCCGTTAGTCAGCGGGTTGCCGGCGCCGATGGTGCTGGCCAGGGCCAGGGAACCGTCAGCCTTTTTCACCAGCCAGCCCCAGCCGGAACCGAAGGTACCGATGGAGGTTTTGCTGAACTCTTCCTTGAACTTGTCGAACGAACCGAAAGCAGCGTTGATGGCTTCAGCCAGCGCGCCGGTTGGTTGACCGCCGGCGTTTGGCGCCAGGCAGTTCCAGTAGAAAGTGTGGTTCCACACTTGAGCGGCGTTGTTGAAGATGCCACCCGAAGAAGACTTGACGATTTCTTCCAGAGTCTTGCCTTCGAACTCGGTGCCTGGCACCAGGTTGTTCAGGTTCACGACGTAGGTGTTGTGGTGCTTGTCGTGGTGAAACTCCAGCGTTTCCTTGGAAATGTGCGGCTGCAGTGCATCGTGTGCGTAAGGCAGTGGCGGCAATTCGAAAGCCATGGTGATTCTCCTAATCAGGTCAGTTGCGGTGAGCGCAAGGCCGATCACGGGCGGCCAGACTAGCGCCGGGGAGTTTGTACTCTTTGCGGCGCAGGTGTCGGATCATAGCACCGGGGGTGCGGCATAACCACGCAACAACTGTGTGGGATAGAGGTTCCAGAGCCTTTTGCGATATTCAACTGGCGACAATTAATTGAAAGGCCACCGCGAACATCATCACCGCCACCAGCAAGTCGAGAATCCGCCAGGTGCTGGGGCGAGCCAGCCAGGGAGCGAGCCAGGCCGCGCCGAGGGCCAGGGTGAAGAACCACAGCAACGAAGCACTGGCCGCGCCGACCACATAGGCCCCGGGCTCGGTCTGTTGGGCGCCGAGCGAGCCGATCAGCAACACCGTATCGAGGTAGACGTGGGGGTTGAGCAGGGTCACCGCCAGTGCGCTGAGCAGCACTGCGCGCAACGAGCGCACAGTCTGGTCCTCACCTTGTTGCAGGCTCTGTTTCGAACAGGCCCGACGCAGCGCCAGGCTGCCGTACCAGATCAGGAACGCCGCGCCGCCCCAGCGCGCGATGGCCAGCAGGGTCGGGTTCTGCGCGAGCACGGTGGCCAGGCCAAACACCCCGGCCGCCACCAGTAGCGCGTCGCAGACCACACACAGTGCGGCCACCGGCAGATGATGTTCACGGCGCAGGCTTTGCGCCAGGACAAAGGCGTTTTGCGTGCCGATCGCCATGATCAGGCCGAACGCCACCAACAGACCGTTTACATAGCTTTGCCACATGAGCCTTACTCCGCGTTCGCCGCCAGTTGCGTGAGTACGGTCATGGCGCGTTCTGCTTCGCCCTGGCCGACAAACAGATGGTCGTGGTAGTAGCCGGCAATCACGTTGCAACTGATACCGGCCTGGCCCAGGGCCGTGGCGAAGGCGGCGGTGAGGCCGACAGCTTCCAGGGCCGAGTGCACGTTGAGGGTGATCCAGGCCGCCACGTAGTCGAAGGCCAGCCCACATTTCAGGGCGCTGGAGCGTTCGAGGATCACCGTCAGGCCTTCCTGTTCACGAAAGCTGCCGATGATTTCGCAACCAACTGGCAGTTGCCCGTCGGCAATCGTGCAGAACACGTATTCGCCGTCGTTCAGGTGCGGGCTCATGCTGCGCAGCAAGGTGTTGAGTGAGGTTTCGCCAGCCATGTCGCTGATCCTTGGGCAAGAGTGGATGCTGGCTATTCTCCTGTTCCAAGCTGTATAAGAAAAACCAATATTGCTGATCGCTCATTAGGAAAACTGATGTTCGACTATAAATTGTTATCCGCCCTGGCTGCCGTGGTTGAGCAAGCCGGCTTCGAGCGTGCGGCGCAGGTGCTGGGACTCTCGCAGTCGGCGATTTCCCAGCGGATCAAGCTGCTCGAAGCGCGGGTCGGCCAGCCAGTGTTGGTGCGGGCCACGCCACCGGCACCGACCGAGATCGGCCGGCGTCTGCTCAACCATGTCCAGCAGGTGCGCCTGCTTGAGCGCGACCTGCAAAGCCTGGTGCCGGCGCTGGATGAAGCCGGCCTGCCCGAGCGCCTGCGCATCGCCCTCAATGCCGACAGCCTGGCGACTTGGTGGGCGGGGGCGGTGGGGGATTTTTGTGCAGAACAGCATTTGCTGTTGGATCTGGTAGTAGAGGACCAGACCGTCGGCCTCAAGCGCATGCGTGCCGGAGAAGTGGCGGCCTGCCTGTGTGCCAGTGAGCGCCCGGTGGCCGGTGCGCGTAGTGTCTTGCTGGGCGCCATGCGTTATCGGGCCCTGGCCAGTCCGGCCTTTATAAGCCGGCATTTCCCGCATGGGGTGCAAGCCGAACAACTGGCTCGCACCCCGGCACTGGTGTTTGGTCCTGACGATTTCCTGCAGCATCGCTACCTGGCGTCCCTGGGCGTCGAGGGCGGTTTTGAGCATCATTTGTGCCCGTCTTCCGAAGGTTTCATTCGCCTGACCGAAGCGGGCCTGGGGTGGGGCCTGGTGCCGGAATTGCAGGTGCGCGAGCAACTTGAGCGCGGTGTGCTGGTGGAGTTGTTGGCAGATAAACCGATCGATGTGCCGCTGTACTGGCATCATTGGCGCAATGGTGGCCAACTGCTCGGCTTACTCACCGAGCATCTGGTGCGCTTATCCAGCCAATGGTTGGTGCCGTTGGAGCAGCGGTAAGCGTCAAGCAGCAAGCGATAAGTGAAGAGCTTGCGTACCGTTTTTAACTTGCAGCTTGTGGCTTGAAGCTTGGAACTGCATCTGTAGGAGCAATACATGAAAATTCTGGTCACCGGCGCAAGCGGCTTCATTGGCGGGCGCTTTGCGCGGTTCGCCCTGGAGCAGGGCCTGGACGTGCGGGTCAACGGTCGCCGGGCCGAGAGCGTCGAGCATCTGGTGCGCCGCGGTGCCCAGTTCGTCCAGGGCGACCTGACCGATGGGCAACTGGTGCGCGACCTGTGCGTGGACGTCGATGCCGTGGTGCATTGCGCCGGTGCGGTAGGGGTGTGGGGGCGCTATCAGGATTTCCATCAGGGCAACGTGCTGGTCACCGAAAACGTGGTCGAGGCCTGCCTCAAGCAAAACGTCCGCCGCCTGGTGCACCTGTCCTCGCCGTCGGTCTACTTCGATGGCCGCGACCACCTGGGCCTGACCGAAGAGCAAGTGCCCAAGCGGTTCAAGCATCCCTACGCGGCGACCAAGTACCTGGCCGAGCAGAAGGTCTTCGGCGCCCAGGAGTTCGGGCTCGAAGTGCTGGCCCTGCGCCCGCGCTTTGTCACCGGCGCCGGTGACATGAGCATCTTCCCGCGACTGCTGAAAATGCAGCGCAAGGGGCGCTTGGCGATTGTCGGCAATGGCCTGAACAAGGTCGACTTCACCAGCGTGCAGAACCTCAATGAGGCCATGCTCAGCTGTCTGCTGGCCAGCGGTTCGGCGCTGGGCAAGGTGTATAACATCAGCAACGGTGCCCCCGTGCCGGTGTGGGACGTGGTCAACTATGTGATGCGTCAGATGGAGGTACCGCAGGTCACGCGGTACCGTTCCTACGGCCTGGCCTACAGCGTTGCAGCGCTGAACGAGGGTTTTTGCAAACTCTGGCCGGGGCGCCCCGAGCCGACCCTGTCGCGCCTGGGAATGCAGGTGATGAACAAAAATTTCACCCTGGACATCAGCCGCGCCCGGCATTATCTGGACTACGACCCGAAAGTCAGCCTGTGGGCGGCGCTGGATGAATTCTGTGGCTGGTGGAAGGCCCAGGACATCGGCGGACACCCCCGGCACTGAACCGAGTGACGGGTTCGGGGTCGATCAATGCGCCGAGTTCAAGGTTTATACTCGGCGCATTTAGCCATTTCTGTGGTTCCAAAAGGTTGACTCATGTCCATGCGTAACGATGCCAACGACGACTTCGATAATGTGCCGAGCCTGCGTGCCGACAGCTTCGATCACGATGACTTCCACACCACCGGCCCCACCCGCGAACGCAGCAGCGTGCAGGCGCGCAGCGTCCCTGCGGTCCAGGTCAAGGGACCCAGCACCGGCCCGTTGTGGGCGTTGGTGGGCGCGCTGTTCTTTGCGTTCATTGGCCTGGCCTGGTGGAGCTTCCAGCAGATCTCGCTGATGGAGCAGCAGTTGGTCGCTACCCAGGAAAGCTTCGCGCGCATCAGTGAGGAAGCGGCCGGGCGCTTGCAGGACATTTCCGGCAAGGTCGTCGCCAGCCAGACCAACGTCAGCAGCGACAGTGAAGCGCTCAAGTTGCAAATCAAACAGCTTGAGAGCCAGTTGCTGGAGCAGGGCCAGCAACAGCAGGGCGTGGTGGGGCAGGCGACTGACCTGGACAAACGCCTGGCACAGATCGCGGCGCAAAGCGCCGAGCAGCGTACCCTCAATAGCCAGTTGCAAAGCGAACTCAAGACCCTGGGTGCCGAGGTGACCAGCCTCAAGAGCACGCCGGCCGATACCAGCAAGGTCGAGGCTGAGCTTAAAAGCCTCAGTGTCGAGATCGCCGCATTGAAGAAGCAGGGTAATCCGAGCGCGGCCATCGACCGTCTGGAGCAGGAGCTGCTGGTGATCAAGAGCGAGCAGGACAATCGCCCGGCGACCCCGCAAGGCGGCGCTACAGTGGCCGAGTTCGATGCTTTCCGTGGCCAGGTCACACGCAACATCACCACCTTGCAGACCCAGATCCGCAATTTGCAGCAGCAGATCAGCACTCGCCCTTGATCGGGCCAGCTGGGTTTTGCTGAATATTCGTACATAGCCTCAAGCCGTCTACGCTCTTGAAACATCAACAAGAACGAGGGACGCGCAATGAGGTTTCTGCAAAAAGCCGTGCTGCTCGGCGGGTTACTGCTGTTGTGCCTGGGGCAGGTGCAGGCGGCGGCCAAGGCCGCCGATGAGGACAAGGCCGCGCTGGCCTTGCTGGAAAAGGCCCTGGCCTATTACCACGACCAGGGGGACAAGGCGTTTGCCGCCTTCAGTCGCCAGGGCGAGTTTGTCGACAAGGACAAATACGTCTTTGTGCTCGACACCAAGGGCACGATGCTCGCCAGTGGCGGGCCGTCCTCGGCATTGATCGGGCGCGATGTGTCCGAAGTGCTCGGCCCTGATCTGCAGAAAGCCTTCAAGAACGCCTTGCTGGTGCCTGAGGGCAACGGCATCCAGACCGCCGAGTATCGCTGGCAGAACTGGGCTGACGGCAAGGTCGAGCGCAAGCGTGTGTACTACCAGCGCATCGGCCAGCGGATTCTTGCGGTCGGTTACTACCTGCCACGGGCGTCCGCCGAGCAGGCCAAGGCCCTGCTCGATAAAGCGGCGGCCGACCTGGCCAAGGATGAACAGGCCACGCTCAAATCGATCAATTCCCTGCAGGGTGGTTTCCTGCAGGACGACCTGTATGTGTTCGTGGTCAATCTCGACAATCAACGATACCTGGCCCACGGCACCAACTTGCGCCTGATCAACACCGACTTCGGCAAGATCAAGGACCCGGAAGGCAAACCGGTGGGCGAGCCGATCCTGGCGCTGATGGCTACGCAGGATCAGGGCGAGTACCAATACCGCTGGAAAAACCCGGTTACTGGCAAGGTGGAGAACAAGCACGCCTACCTGAAAAAAGTCGGCAACCGGCTGGTGGCGGTGGGGTATTACAGTCCTTGACCCTACTTGGCGTTGTGTTCGCGGCCGCGCAGCAGTTGGTTGGGCATCGCGATGGCGGCCGCCAGTCCTAGCAGCGACACCGCCGCACTGACCATCAGCAAATGCCGGAAGGTCAGCAGCAATTCGGCGCGCAGGGCGTGCTGCGCGTCGCCCGGGGCGGCGTTCAAGCCGTCGAGCAGGACGTTGCCGGAACTGCCTTCGCTCACCAGCGATGTGCCTGCCAGGTGGGCGAAGCTGGAATCCTGCAATAGCGCCAGCAACAGGGCCGACATCAATGCCACCCCCACCGCGCCGCCGAGCGAGCGGAACAGGTTGGTGGTGCTGGTGGCGACGCCGATGTCCCGTTGCTCCACCGAATTTTGCGTGCCCACCAGCGAGGTCGGAAACTGCATGCCGGCAGCGATCCCGCTGAGCATCATGAACAGGCTGCTGAGGAGCATGGCTTGCGGCGGGCTGTAGGCCATGCCGAGGATCGCGATCGGGGTCAGCAGTGCGCCCGTGAGGATCATCGGTTTGTAGCGTCCGGTCACCGAGGTCCGGCGCCCGGCGTAGTAGGCCCCCATCGGCAAGCCCATGGCCAGCGGCAACAGGTGCAGCGCGGCGCTGTCGGCACCGGCGCCGGTGACGCTCTGAAAGCGCAGCGGCATCAGCACGATCAGGGAGATCGCCTGGAAACTGGTGAAGAAAATCGTGCACCAGCACAGCAGTGCATTGCGGTTGGCAAACAGGTGCATCGGCAGCAGCGGTTCGCGGGCACGGCGCTCGTGCCAGACGAACAGCGCCAGGGTCAGTACCGCGCCAGCCAGCAGCCCCAGCACCTCGGCACTGCGCCAGGCGTGACCCTGGCCAACCTGGGTGATGCCGAGCAGCAGGGCGGTCAGGCCGATGATCATCAGTAGCGTGCCGAGGTAGTCGATCAGCGGTTTGCGTTGCGGCACCGGCAAGCCCACCAGCGTGCGGTTGGCCACCAGCCAGGCGCCCAGGCCCAGGGGCAGGTTGATCAGGAATACCCAGCGCCAGGACAGGTACTCGGTCATGTAGCCGCCGAGCACCGGCCCGGCGACGCTGGCCACCGCGTACATGCTGCTGAAGTAGCCCTGGTACCGGCCGCGTTCGCGCGGTGGCACGATGTCGCCGATGATCGCCTGGCTGACCGAAATCATCCCGCCGGCACCGATGCCCTGGATGATCCGCGCCAGGACCAGTTGCTCCATGCTCTGTGCCAGGCCGCACAGCAACGAGGCCAGGGTGAACAGGCCCATGCCGAACAGCATCAGCTTGCGCCGACCGTAGAGGTCGCCGAGCTTGCCGTAGATCGGCACCGCCACCGTCATCGCCACCATGTAGCCGGAAATTACCCAGGCCAGCAGGCTGACGTCCTTGAACTGGGCGGAAATGGCCGGCATCGACACGGCAACGATGGTCTGGTCCAGCGCGCCGAGGAAGATCGCCAGCATCAGGGCGATCAGTACGCTGCGAATGGCCGGCTTGGGGGATTCAGGCTGATTCATGGTGGTCACGGGCAAACCCTGCGGGGGATGCCGCAGTGTAAGTCGGTAGCAGGCTATTCGATAGCCTCGTAAGAAAGCTGCTGGACGTTCTCCACCAAGCCGTTGCGCGTGGTTTGCAGGTCGTTATGGCTCAAAAGCGTCACTCGGACCGGCCGGCGGGTGGTTTTTATCGATCCAGCGCTTGCATTTTTCCTTGGTGAGTCGGTCAATTAAGGGAGAACGCTGAGCCAAAACCTGTACATTTCGCCAATCGGGGCGATTATCGCCCGTTACGCTGAGGCCTGGACTGACGTTATGAACAAGCCTGCCCTTCCTGCGATTCCGCTATTCAAACTCTATGGTGAAAGTCTGGACTGGCCGACACCGGACTTGCTGCATTGCGAAACGATCTCCCAGCGCAGCCGCGAACACCAATGGAAAATCAAACCCCACCACCATGCCGATTTATGTCAGTTGCTGTTTGTATTCAAAGGCCAGGCAGAACTCGAAATCGAAGGCCAACTGACCCGGCTTGACGAGTCTGGCATCCAGATCCTGCCGGCGCTGTCGATCCACGGTTTTCGCTTCAGTGAGGATGTCGAGGGTTTCATCCTGACCCTGGCGGCCCCGCTGGTGGTTCATCTGCAAGCTCAACTGGGTCATTCGATCAACGCCCTGGCCCAAGCTGAAAGTTACCTGGCGGGCGCTCAGGCCGAGTACCTCAATAGCCTGTTCGGCGCCTTGCAGGCGGAGTACAACGGCCATCAACCGGCGCGCGAGATGCTCATGCATGCTTTGGTCAGCGTGATTCTGGTCTGGGTCAGTCGCCAGGTGATCCAGCGCCATAGCACCCACCAGCGCCCGCAGCGCGCCCGGGAATACCTCAACGGCTTCATTCAACTGGTGGAAGAGAATTATCGCCAGCACGTCAAGGTCGAGGAATTGGCCCACCGCCTGGGAATTTCCGTGTCCCACCTCAACGGCACGTGCCGTGAGCTGGCGGGGCAGCCGGCATTGCAGATCATGCACGAACGCCAGTTGCTCGAGGCCAAGCGCATGCTGACCTACACCAGCATGACGATTTACGAGATGTCCGATCTGCTGGGCTTTTCCGACCCGACCAATTTCACCCGGCTGTTCCGCCGCCGTGTCGGCATCTCGCCCAAGGCCTTTCGTGATCGCTTGAAGAGCGATCAAGAGGGCGCGCGGTCTACCTGAGTGCGTTCAGGGTCGCGTTGTGTGGAATGCACTGGTCAACGCCACAACTGGCCGCGACCCTGGGTTGCTGCCTGGCCTGTTCGACACGGTAGGCGGCGGTGCCATATAGCGCCAATGTGGCGGTGCAGGTAATGAAGATCGCGAAATACCGTCTGGTTTTAATGTTCATGGCATCGACCTCTGAACGAATACCCGGGGGTACTACTATCAGCATAGGTCAGTTGTGCCTGGACGCCATGAATGCTGCCTGCGTTTGTAGGCGGACATTCAGGCGATTGATGGTGCAAAGTCTTTAAAGCCCCTTATCCCATTCCGGCTCTTGTGCAAATCTCGCCACCAGGAAGTCCAGCATGCTGCGCAATGCCGCCGGCATGTGCTTGCGTGATGCATACACCGCGTACATGTTGAGCTGCCGTGGCTCGGCGTGAGGCAGCAGGCGCACCAGTTCGCCGCGGTGAATGTGCACATGGGCCTGGTAGCTGGGCAGCATGGCTATCCCGGCGCCGGCCATGGCGGCGCGCAGCAGGGTGCTGGCCTCGTTGGCGCTGATATTGCCCTGCACCGGCACCGAGACCTGTTCACCCGCCTGCTCGAAGTGCCACAGGCTCTTGCCGAAGTAGGAGTGAGTCAGGCAATTGTGCAGGCTCAGGTCTTCGACCCGCTGCGGCGTCGGGTGTTCGAGCAGGTACGCCGGGGAGGCGCAGATCAGCGAGCGGCAGACAGTCAGGCGCCGGGCGATCAGGTTCGGGTCCAGGTCGTTGCTGGTGCGAATCGCCAGGTCGATGCGTTCATCCACTAGGTTCACCGTGCGGTCGAGCATTTGCAGGTCGATGCTGACCCCGGGGAAGCGCTTGACGTAGACGGCCATGGCATCGGCCAGTTGCGCCTGGCCGAACGAAGTACTGACGCTGATGCGCAGCAGGCCGCGTGGGGCGTCATCCGGCTCGCTGACGGCGGCCTGCATGTCGCTCGACAGGTCGAGCATCTGCCGGCAGCGGGGCAGGATCTCGTTGCCGGCGGCGGTCAGGCTCAGCTTGCGAGTGGTGCGGTGCATCAGCCGGGCGCCGACCCAGTCTTCCAGTTCCGCCAGGTAACGCGACACCACCGGGCGGGAGAGGTCCAGATGATCGGCGGCGGCCGACTGGCTGCCGAGGTCGACCACGCTGACGAACACGCGCATTGCTTGAAGACGATCCATGATTTGCCCGCTTTCAGAAACAAACTATGTTCAAGCATCGCATTTTTTGTAGCGAGTAAGGCAACTAAGCTCTGTCCCATCGCCAAACCCGGCCCACGGAACACGGAGCAGCACCATGATCGGTTTCAGCACCTTCAAACGCCTTTTACTGGCCACCGCCACCCTCGGTTTTGCGGCGCATGCGGCGGCCGCCAGCCCGGCATTGACCCTGGATGTGTATAACCCGGGCACTGCTGCCACCTTCCCGGTGAGCTCGGTGCTGGTCAGCGGCGAAAAACAGGCGATTCTGGTGGATGCCCAGTTCGGCAAGTCCCAGGCCCAGCAGGTGGTGGAGAAGATTCGCGCCAGCGGCAAACAGCTGACTACCATCTACATCAGCCACGGCGACCCGGATTACTACTTCGGCCTGGACACCCTGACGACGGCATTCCCCAACGCCAAAGTGCTGGCCTCGCAACCGACGGTGGATCACATCAAGGCCACGGTTGAAGGCAAACTGAAGTTCTGGGGCCCCCAGATGGGCGCTGACGTGCCGGCTAAAACCATCATCCCCGGCGTGCTCAAGGGCCATAGCCTGAGCCTGGAAGGCCAGACCCTGGACATCGTGGGCCTGGACGGCAAGCAGCCGGATCGCAGCTTCGTGTGGATCCCGTCGATCAAGGCGGTAGTCGGCGGGGTGGTGGTCGCGGAAAACATCCACGTCTGGATGGCGGATACCCAGACCGCGCAGTCCCATGCCGACTGGTTGAGCACCCTGGACGGCATCGTCAAACTGCAGCCGCAGACGCTGGTTCCCGGTCACTACCTGGGTGACAGCAGCCGCTCGCTGGCCGCCGTGCATTTCACCGCCGAGTACATCAAGGCCTTTGATCAAGAAACCGCCAAGGCCAAGGACTCCACCGCGCTGATCGCTGCGATGCTCAAGCGCTACCCGAACCTGGGCGAGGAAAGCTCCCTGGAGCTGAGCGCCAAAGTCGCCAAGGGCGAGATGCAGTGGTAACTCGTCACCCTGTCATTAGCCAACCGCAATCACTGGAGCACTGTTCATGAGCAAGATCGCACTCATTGGCGCCACCGGCCGTGCCGGTAGCCAACTGCTGGAAGAAGCCCTGCGTCGTGGCCACAGCGTCACCGCCATCGCCCGCGACACCTCGAAACTCAGCCCGCGTCCGGGTGTGGTGAGCAAGAACGTGGACGTTCTCGATGCAGCCGCCTTGCAAGCGGCAGTGGCCGGCCACGACCTGGTGATCAGCGCCGCACATTTTGCGACCATCCCGGCCAGCGCCGTGATCGGCCCGGTGCAGGCGGCCGGGGTCAAGCGCCTGCTGGTGGTGGGCGGTGCCGGTTCGTTGTTGTTGCCAGATGGCAGCCGGGTCATCGACGCCCCGGACTTCCCGGCCGAGTACAAGGCCGAGGCCAGTGCCGGCGCGGTGTTCCTCGACACCTTGCGCCAGGAGCAAGAGCTCGACTGGACCTTCCTCTCACCGTCCGCGCTGTTCGTTGAAGGTCAGCGCACCGGGACTTTTCGTATCGGCCGGGATGACTTGCTGGTGAGTGCTGAAGGCAAGAGCTGGATTACTTTCGCCGACTATGCGATTGCAATGCTCGATGAAGTAGAGAAACACGCTTATTCCCGGCAGAGATTTACGGTAGGTTACTGATTGAATATTAAAAAAAGGCCACTGAGTGGCCTTTTTTTTGCGCGCTTATCGGAGCCGGTGTGTGCTGTTGTCGCATCGAGTGCTTTAGTACAGGTTGGGCGCAGCGTTGAATAGCAAAAGAGTATTTGGTCTATGTATAAGTTGTTTTTAGGGGGCGTTTTTAGAGGTCTTACGGTATTCAGGTTCAACGTCTTACGTTATCTGCTTCTGCTGGGAAGTTGTGGGCAAGGGTGTTGGCGCGATACGGTTACTTGACAGTCAATGTGTTATTCGTTGCTTCAGGCAGTGCATGAATAAGCATTTAAATCGTAGCCGTATTTTTAGTGATGCGCCGGAGGATGTATGGAGCAGGAGTTAGAGTTGGCAGCTGATCAGTTGCAAAGCATAGCGGAGCAAGTTGTTCCAAAGTTGGAGGGCGTTACTAATGTGGTGGAGGCCGCCAAATTCGTGCCGGTTCAGTATTTTGGGAAGCGGGTGGAAAATATTGATGAAGAGACGTTCATCGTAAAGAAGAGTCATGTGCTGTCAATTAAGCGATATGTTAGTGCGGGGCTTGCCTTGCCGGTAAATATCAGTGAGGTTGAAGCTTTCCTGGGCTATCGTGAGTCGGGTTACGAAGCGCTTGACCCAGCGAGCATGCAACGCCTTCATAAGGATATTCATCAGCATGCAATGTCATGGGCAACGCTGGAGCGTAGAACAAAGGATGTTGGCAATCAGTTGGATTTGTTTGCCAGCACGTTTATCGAGTCGGGTACGACCATTGTCGGGTTTTTGAAGGGCAGCGAAGCTTATAAAAATTTTCAGGGCAATGTTGATTCATTGAGCGAGGATGAGAAAGAAAGTTTGGCTGCTATTCCGCTTGGCAGTACCGATTCAAAGCGTGTTGAAAACCTCGGCAAGGCATTGATGTGGGCGCGAAAGGATATCGCGGAGTTCTATCTGGACGTCACCAGCGTCAATGGGTTGGCTATTGAATTTTCACGCAAGATATCGGATGAGTTATTGATTAAGGTGGCACACAAACAAAAAATTGTTGATGAGGCGCGTATTGACAGTAGCGAAGAGGTTGATGAGCTTCGTAAGCAATTAAAGTCGCTTGATGAGGCGATTGCCGAAAAGCAGTCAGAGTATGATAGCCAAGTGGGATATGCTTTTACCGGGCTGGTGTTTGGTCCGATTGGACTGCTAGTGACCGGTGGTATATTTGGTGCCCAGGCAGAAGAAACAAGAGCGCAAAAAAATCTGTTGTTAGAACGTAAGGAGGACTTGCTTGGTAAGTTGTCGAAGGCTCGGTTGTCGCGAAGCCTGATCACCCTGGCGACCAACTTTACCGAGCTGCGTGCATTGATGAAGGATGCCGAGCAAGGCATCAAGTGTATCGAGGATGTATTGGGTATTGTCTGGAGTAGCCTGGGTGTGTCTCTGGAGGCATTTGAAGATAATGCGACTGAGTTGGATCTGATTTTGCTGGTGCTTAATCTTCAGGCTATTTTCGAGCCGTGGAAAACCATTAAGGGGCATGCTAAAGCGCTGTCAGCTGTTTTTAATCAGATTGTTGAAGACTAATTAAGTTGTTTTTTTGTTCAGGGATGAATATAACCATGAATAACTATAGATTGTTTGCGGCTGGTCATTATGCGGTGCCCGATACAGCTGCGATGAGGGTCGCCAAGGACCGGCTGAACATGAGTGCGGCAGGTCAGGATTTTGATTTTCTACCCTCATTGAAAGAAAAACTTGCGTTTGTCGGGGGCGAGCTCAATGACGCACATCAACAACTGTTCGACGATATCAAGAAGGTTCATGCGGCATTGGCCAACACTGGATTCGTCGCAACGTTGACCAGTATCCGGGAGGTTCGAAGCCTCACTGATTTGTCCTCCGTAGTGAAAGATCAACAAACAGGCAAGCTCCTCAATCAAGGGGTTGAGCGGGTCAGCGGTTCGCAGGTGATGGTGGCTACTGCCAATTGCAATCTGGCGAGCGTGGTCCGGGAGCTTGACTCGGTCAGTTTCGCTGAGTCAGCCGGTAATTTGCCTAGTACCTTCAGTTCTGAGGTGGCGACTATTGAACGGCGCATTGAGACCGACAAGAGGGACCTTGAGAAGCTCGCTGCGGAGAAGCTATTTATCGATGACGCCATTCAGCGGTTCAAGGTGCCGGGCTGGCTGGCTATCGTCAAAAGCCTGCTACCGAGCGTAGAGGAAATTCAGGCCGCGATGAAGCTGGTCGCGACTCAAAAGCCGGAAAAGGAGTTCCTGCAAATGGTGCTGAACAAGCTCCAGGGAAACCTTGAGGGTGTCGACCAGGGGCGTCAGTTCACCAATTTGGCGCAAGCCAGGGATGCCGTGCGCGAACGGACGACGATGCTGGGTGCCAGCCTCAAGTCCGACGAGTTGCAAGCCCGTGAGTTGCGACGCAAGCTCCGAGCATTGGATGAGCTGGACGCACTGGGGGCAGTGATTCGTAGTTGGCGGGAAGAAGTCGCCAAGGTCGCTTTGGCCTACACAAATTTTCTCCAGGACAACATGCCTGGGTCGATAACGGATGTGGCGGCGTTCGAGGCGACTGCCGAACGTTATGAGGCATTTCAGCGCTATTTGAAAGCCATCAAGAAAAGCTGATTCATCAAATGAATCGAAGGTCATGCCAAGTGCATGACCTTGTTTGTTTTGCAGGCAGTGGAGCTACACCGTCGAGCGCTCATCACGTTGTTGTGCCTGCAGTATCAGCCACTCCATCAACTCGCGCAGCTGCGGCGACGGTCCCGGCTTTTGCGGGAACACCAGGTAGTACGCCAGCCCCGTGCGCACCTTCAGCGCGAAAGGCATGACCAGCCGTCCGGCACTCAGGTCATCGCCAATCAGCGACCAGTCACCAATCGCCACCCCGGTGCCTTGAGAGGCCACCGACATCGCCAGGTCGAGGGTCTCGAAGTGCTGGCCCTTGCCCACGGTGCTGAGGTTGACGTCCGCCGCTTTCAGCCAGGCTTTCCAGTCCCGTTGATCCCGCGTGGGGTGCAACAGCAAGTGCCGGTCGAGGTCTGCCGGGCTGTGCAGCGGCACCGGGCCATCGAGCAGCGGCTGGGAGCAGACGGGCGTCAGTTGTTCATCGAACAGGCGCAGCGACGCCAGCGTGCTGTCCGGTGGTGCGCCGTACATTACGGCGGCGTCGAACTGTTCGCGGTGAAAGTCCACCCCGTGATGCACCGTGGTGGTCAGCTCCACCGGCACGTCCGGACGCTCCTTCTGCCATTGCAGCAAACGTGGCAGTAACCAGCGCATCACGCAGGTCGGGGCCTTGAGCTGCAGGGTTTCGCGGTGCGCGCCGACCTGTTCCACCGCCTCGTCGATCAAACCGAACACCTGCTGGATGCGCGGCAACCATTCCTGGCCTTCGACCGTCAGGCTCAAGCCGCGTGCCTGGCGGTGGAACAGCGCGTACCCCAGGTGTTCCTCCAGCCCGGCGATCTGCCGGCTCACCGCGCCCTGGGTGATGTGCAACTGCTCCGCCGCCCGGGTGAAGTTGCAGCACTGGGCCGTGATCAGAAACGTGTGCAGGGCGGGGAGGGGAGGAAGTCGTTTCATGGGACGCCAAGGCATGAGGTGAGGACATGGCGAGTATGACTTTTTATCGATTGTTGCGGCTACCCGCAGACCGTTCCAATAACGCCATGACTGAGCCCCGTCGTGCAGCAACCAATGTCGCGCGGGGTCAGCGTCTCAACGAACAAGAAGGGCAAAGACATGGCGACGTGCGGCGAAGTATTGGTCAAGTTACTCGAAGGCTACGGGGTCGAGCAGGTATTCGGCATTCCCGGGGTCCACACCGTTGAGCTGTATCGCGGGCTGGCCCGTTCGAGCATCAACCACGTCACGCCGCGCCACGAACAGGGCGCCGGGTTCATGGCCGACGGCTATGCCCGCACCAGCGGAAAACCTGGGGTGTGCTTCATCATCACCGGTCCCGGCATGACCAATATCACCACCGCCATGGGCCAGGCCTATGCCGACTCGATCCCGATGCTGGTGATCTCCAGCGTGCAGTCGCGCAGCCAGTTGGGCGGCGGTCGCGGCAAGCTGCACGAACTGCCGAACCAGGGTGCCCTGGTGGCAGGTGTGGCGGCGTTTTCCCATACACTGATGTCGGCCGCCGAGCTGCCGGGCGTGCTGGCCCGGGCCTTCGCCCTGTTCCAGGCCGGGCGTCCGCGTCCGGTGCACATCGAGATTCCCCTCGATGTGCTGGTGGAAGACGCCGACGCCCTGCAAGGCAGCCAGCCGGTAAACATTACCCGCGCTGGCGCCGCGCCGTCGGCCGTGGCACAGATGAGTGAACTGCTGGCAAACGCCCAGCGTCCGCTGATTCTCGCCGGTGGCGGTTCGATCGAAGCCGCCGTCGAACTGACCCGCCTGGCCGAGCTGCTGGACGCGCCGGTGGCCCTGACCATCAATGCCAAAGGCATGCTGCCCGCAGAGCACCCCTTGCTGATCGGCTCGACCCAATCCCTGGTGGCGACCCGCGCCCTGGTAGCGGACGCCGATGTGGTGCTGGCGATCGGCACCGAACTGGCGGAAACCGATTACGACGTGACCTTTGCCGGCGGCTTCAAAATTCCCGGGACGCTGCTGCGGGTCGACATCGACCCGGACCAGACCGTGCGCAACTACCCGCCGAAAGTCGCGCTGGTGGCGGATGCGCAATATGCCGCCCAAGCCCTGCTCGATGGCGTGGCCAAACATGCCCTGGCCGAGCGCCGTAGCGATTGGGGCCAGGCCCGCGCGGCCAGCCTGCGGGCTGAACTGGCAAGTACCTGGGACGCACCGACCCTGGCCCAGACGCTGTTCCTGCAAACCGTGCAGGAGGTCTTGCCAGAGGCGGTGTTCGTCGGCGATTCAACCCAACCGGTGTACAGCGGCAACCTGACATTCAATCCGCAGCGCCCGCGTCGCTGGTTCAACTCATCCACCGGTTACGGCACCCTCGGTTACGCTTTGCCGGCGGCCATCGGCGCCTGGCTCGGCGGTGGCCAGGCGCGCGACACCCGGCCCCCGGTGGTGTGCCTGATCGGTGACGGCGGCCTGCAGTTCACCTTGCCGGAACTGGCCAGTGCCGTGGAAGCGCGCACACCGGTGATCGTCCTGCTGTGGAATAACCAGGGCTACGAAGAGATCAAGAAGTACATGGTCAACCGCGCCATTGAACCGGTGGGCGTCGACATCTATACCCCGGATTTCATCACCGTGGCCAAGGGCCTGGGCTGTGCGGCCCAGACCATCAATGGGCTGGATGAACTACGAGCGGCGCTGCGGGCCGCGGTGGATCGCCAGGGCCCGAGCCTGATTGAAATCGACCAGGATCAATGGCAGAAGGCGGTGTTGGCATGAGCTTCCCGATTACCCAGGACGGTTTGTACATCGATGGCCAATGGTCGGCGGGCAGCGAACACCTGCGGGTCATCAACCCGGCGACCGAAGCCCTGTTGACCACTGTCAACGGCGGCGACGAAACGGCGGTGGATCGCGCACTGAGTGCCGCCACCGCGGCCTTTGCCCAATGGTCGAACACCTCGGGCGCCGCGCGCGGGGCGATCCTGCGCCGCATTGCCTCGGGCGTGCAGGCAGGCCGTGAACGGCTGATGTACCTGCAGTCGAGCAACAACGGCAAACCGCTGTTTGAAGCCGGGATCGACGTCGATGACGTGATCGCCACCTTCGAGTACTACGCCGGCCTGGCAGAGGCGCTGGACGCCAGTCAGGACCGCCCGCTGGAGCTGCCGAGCGAGGCGTTTGCCGCCCGCGTGCGCCGGGAGCCCTGCGGCGTGGTCGGGCTGATCGTGCCGTGGAATTTCCCCATGGTCACCACCGCCTGGAAACTCGCACCGGCCCTGGCCGCCGGTTGCTGCGTGGTGCTCAAGCCCTCCGAGGTCACTCCGCTGCCAGAGCTGGAACTGGCGGCGATCATCGCCCAGAGCGGCTTGCCCAACGGCGTGTTCAATCTGGTCTGCGGCACAGGCCTGGCGGTGGGGGCACCGCTGTCGGGCGATCCGCGGGTGGCGAAGATTTCCTTCACCGGCAGCAACGCGGTGGGCGTCCAGGTCATGCAACGGGCGGCTGAAACCATCAAGGGGGTGAGCCTGGAACTGGGCGGTAAATCGTCGTTGCTGGTGATGGCCGACGCCGACCTCGACCTGGCGGTGGAGCTGGCCAGTGGCGGCGGATTCTTCAACGCCGGGCAGATGTGCTCCGCCACCAGCCGGGTGCTGGTGGCCGATGCACTGGCGGACGAGTTCCTGCAACGCCTGAAGAGTCGTGCCGAGTCGATCCGCGTGGCTGAGCCGTTCGACCCCGAGGTGGAGATGGGCGCGCTGGTCAACCAGGCGCAATACCAGCGAGTGCTGGGCCATATCGATCGCGGCCTGAGCGCCGGTGCGCGGCTGGTGTGTGGTGGCGGGCGTCCGGCGGACCTGCCGCGCGGGTATTTTTTGCAGCCGACGGTGTTCACCGACGTGCCCCTGGACAGTGCGCTGTGGTGCGAGGAGATCTTTGGGCCGGTGCTTTGCGTGCGCCGTTTTGCCAGTGAGCAGGAAGCCATCGCGCTGGCCAACGACAGTCAGTTCGGCCTGGTGGCCAGTGTCGTCAGCGGCGATGCGAGCGCTGCGCAGCGGGTCGCCGACGCGCTGCAGGCGGGGCTGGTGTGGATCAACGCGCCGCAAGTGATCTTCCCGCAGGCCGCCTGGGGTGGCTACAAGCAGAGCAGTCTCGGTCGCGAGTTGGGGCCGTGGGGTTTGCAGGCATTCCAGGAAATAAAACACGTGATTCGCGCCGTCTGACTGCCCGAAAACGGGCCCTGCATGCCTCGTCACGAGGCATGCGTGCGGGACATGGCACCAATGATTTTTTTTCGATTGTTGCGCTCAGGGCGTGACCTCAGGATGAACCCGCCGACATCGCCAAAGCCCTTGTAGCACAGGGGTTTGCAGCGATCGAACAGCGCGGTCGCAAGGGATGCAGCCACCTCAAATCAACAACAATAGAGGGAGTCCTTCATGGGCGAGCATGATCTGAACAGAAGACAATTCATCAAGACCGTTGGGGTCGCCTCGGTGGCGGCCGCCGCCATGAGCATGCCGTTCATCCGCGCCAACGCCAGTGATACGCGCTTTCAAGGCAAGACCTTGCGTCTATTGACCTGGTCCGATGACACCGGCCTTGCGGCACTGCGCAACATCGCCGCGACCTTCGAGGCCAAGACCGGCGCCAAGGTCATCGCCGACCGCACCGGCAGCACTTCGGAAATGGTCGCCAAGCTCAAGGCCGGTGGTGATCGCCCGCAGTACGACATCATCACCCTGGCCGGAGTCGGTGCCGAAGGCCTGGCCGCCGCCGGCCTGCTGGAAAAACCCGATCTCAATCGGATTCCCAACCTGCTCGATGTGCCGGAGAAATACCGTACTGGCGCCAACGGCCACGGCATTGGTTACCTGCTGTGGTGCAACAGCCTGGTCTACAGCACCCGCACCCTGAGCGAAGCGCCAACCAGCTACGCCGCGTTGTGGGATGCGGAGCTGGCGCCGAATATCTTCCTGCCGCCGCCGAACTGGACCGAGGCCATGGACCTGATCATCATCGCCGCGAAACTGGCCGGCGGTGACGAGCACAACATCGAGCCGGGCTTCAAGAAGCTCGCCGAGCTCAAGGACCGGGTAGTGACCCTGGGGGAGAACCCCAACCAGATCGCCGAGCTGTTCCGCACCGGTTCCCTGGACATGGGTGGGCTGTACGCCCCGGCGTTTTTCCCCAAGCAGATCCGCGATCCGGCCTACGGCCTGGGCGCCACTTTTGGCATGAAGGAAGGTTTCTATACCGACCTGATGCTGTCGGTGATGCCGAAGAACCGTCCCGGCGACACCGACCTGGCCTACGCCTTCATCGACCACTCTTTGGACCCGCTGGTCCAGGGCAAGATGGCCGAAGACATCTTCAACGGCCCGGTCAATGCCAAGGCCATCATCTCTGCCGAGGCCCGCAAGAGCCCATTCATCCTGACGCCGGAGCAGATTGCCGAGAAGGCGATCATGCACGACAACGCCTTCCTGGCGAGCGTGCATGACCAATGGATTCGTCGTTACACGGAAATCTTTTCTTCCTGATCTGAATCGCGGGGAGGTTCTTCGAACCTCATCGCTGGCAAGCCAGCTCCTACAAGAATCATGCACGACCTGTGGGAGCTGGCTTGCCAGCGATCGAGTGCGCAGTACTCGCCATGCCCCGATCTTCCATTGACGAGATCATTGCTATGGAACACCAACCCCTGACCCATCCGGTCGGCGCAGCTGTCGTGCGTCGCAACCGGGGTGTATCGCCGACGGCGCGTGCCTGGTTTTTTCTCTCGCCCTCGATGCTGTTCCTCGGCGTGCTGATCATCGCCAGCCTGCTGGTGCTGCGCATGAGCGTGGGCACCAAAGGTGCGGAGTGGAGCGGTTTCAGCCTGGCCAGTTACGCCCAGTTGCTGGAACCCTATTACCTCAAGTCCTTGCTGCTGACCCTGCGCCTGGCGCTGATCAGCGCGGTGATCGCCGTGGTGCTGGCGATCCCGGTGGCCTACACCATGTCGCGCCTGACTTCGCCTTTGCTACGGCGGGTGTTCCTGGCGGCGGTGCTGTTGCCGTTGCTGGTCAACCTGCTGCTGCAAAGCTATGGCTGGCTGGTGATTCTCGGCCCAGGCGGGATGCTCAACCAGGCCTTGATGGGCCTGGGCCTGATCAAGCGGCCGATCATGCTGCTGTACAACCAGAACGGCGTGTTGATGGGCCTGGTGCAAACCGCGTTCCCCCTGGCCGTGTTGCCGATCGCCAGCGCCATGCGTGGGGTTGCCCGGACCTATGAAGAAGCCGCGGCGACCCTTGGTGCCAGTCGCCTGCAGGTGTTTCGCCAGGTGGTGCTGCCCATGAGCCTGCCCGGCATCATTACAGGTGCGACCCTGGTGTTTGCCTACAACGCCAGCAGCTTCGTGGTGCCCTTGCTGCTCGGTGGCCGCCGCGTACCGATGCTGGCGGTGATGGTGCACGACCAGATCGCCCCGCTGATGAACTGGCCCGCAGCGTCTGCCGCCGGCGTGGTGTTGATTGTCACCACGCTGGCGATCATGGCTCTTTCTGAATACATCACCGGCCGTCGCCGGCGCATGCTGGAGGCTTCGTTATGAGTCGTTTGTTCAAGCCACGCCAGGCGCTGTTGCCGGGCGACACCGGCAAGCTGGCAGGAGTGTTGTCCGGTTGCATCCTGCTGCTGGCGGTGTTGCCAATCCTGACCATGATCGTCATGTCGTTCAGTGGCGCGTCGAACCTCGACTTCCCGCCCAGCAGCTACAGCCTGCAATGGTACAAGGCCGCCTGGCACACCTTTGTCTCGCCGGATGCCAGCGATGTGCTGAGCCTGGGCAAGGCCATGACCACCAGCTTGATGGTGGCGTGCCTGACCATGATGTTCGCTACCTTGATCGCAGTGCCCGCGGCCTATGCCCTGACCCGTTGCGAGTTCCGCGGCAAGGCGGTGGCCCTGCAACTGATGTCGTTGCCGCTGGTGTTCCCGATGGTGGTGCTGGGCTTGGCCTTGCTGCTGGTATTCGATAGCCTGCCGTTCCAGATGGCCACCTCGCGGTTGGTGATTGCCCACGTGATCCTGGCCTTGCCCTTCGTGGTGAAGAACTGCACGGCGGCAATGCTGTCGATCGGCAGTGAAGTCGAAGAGGCGGCGCAGATGCTCGGCGCCTCGCCGACCCGGGCGATTGTCGATGTGGTGGTGCCCATGATGAAGTCGGGGATCCTGGCCGGGATGCTGCTGGCGTTCATCGTCTCGTTCAACGAGTTCACGGTGACCTACTTCCTCTACACCATCGATGTCATGACCGTGCCGATCTGGATGTACAGCCGCACGGTGTCATCGCTGGATCCCACCGTTTTTTCGTTTGCCGTGCTGATCGTGCTGATCGACTTCGTCCTGATCTGGGCGTTGGAGAAGCTGGTGGGCGAAGGCGGCGTTTCCTTCTGATTGCTTGAGGTGATTCACATGACTGGTCTGATTCTGGAAAACGTCGAGAAACACTACGGCTCGGCCTGCGCGGTAAGGGACGTCAACCTGCATTTGCCCGAGGGCAAGCTGGTGTGTTTTCTCGGCCCCTCGGGCTGTGGCAAAACCACCTTGCTGCGGATGATCGCCGGCCTGGAAACCCTCAGTGGCGGCGAAATTCGCCTGGACGGCGAGGACATCGGCAACACCCCGGCGCACCTGCGCAACTTCGGCATGGTGTTCCAGTCGCTGGCACTGTTCCCGCACATGACCGTGGGCGAGAACATCGCCTACCCCCTGAAGCTGCGCGGCGTGGGCAAGGCCGAGCAGCAGGCGCGGGTGGTGGAGTTGCTGGAACTGATCCAGCTGCAAGCGATGATCGATCGCCCGGTCGCCAAGCTCTCTGGGGGCCAGCGCCAACGGGTGGCGATTGCCCGGGCAATTGCCGCGCACCCGAAAATTCTCCTGCTCGATGAGCCGCTGTCTGCCCTGGACGCCAAGCTGCGGGAGTCGATGCAGGTGGAAATCCGCCAACTGCAACAGCGCCTGAACATCACCACCATCATGGTCACCCATGACCAGCGCGAAGCCATGACCATGGCTGACATCGTGGTGGTCCTGGGTGAGCACCGGATCCAGCAGGTCGGCACGCCGATCGAGATCTACCGGCACCCGGCCAACGCGTTCGTGGCGGACTTCATCGGCTCCGGCAACATCTTCCCGGCGACCGCGCTGGGCAACGGCAGGGTCAGCTTGCCGGGCGGTGACGCGCTGGCGGTGCCGATCTGCAGCAGTATCGTGGTCGGCGAGAAGCTCAAGATGCTGGTGCGCCCCGAAGACCTGCAACTGTCCCATCCCCAGGCAACTGCGGGTAATCGCCTGCTGGGCAAGGTGACGTTCGTGCGAGATATCGGCGCAACCATCGAAACCACGGTGGAGTGCTCCGGAGTCTCGCTGACCGCCTTGAGCACACCGTGCCAGGGCATTGGGCTGAGCATCGGCAACCCGGTGTCGGTGACCATTCCGTCCGAGGCTTGCCGCGTATTGGGTGCCTGACTGGCCGCTCGCTCCTCTAATGTGGGAGCGAGCCTGCTCGCGATGGGGCCATCAGGTCTGATCAGACAGACAGTCGCAACCGCGCCAGGTCCCGCAGCGGCGGTGCGCCAAACAGCCGGCTGTATTCGCGGCTGAACTGCGAGGGGCTTTCATAGCCCACGCGATATCCCGCCGCCGAGGCGTCGAGGCCTTCGGCCAACATCAGGCGCCGCGCCTCCTGCAGGCGCAGTTGCTTCTGGTACTGCAACGGACTCATGGCGGTCATTGCCTTGAACCGGTGGTGCAGGGTCGAGACGCTCAGGTTCACCTCGCGGGCCAGGTCATCGATACGCAATGGTTGCTCGAAGTTGCCGTTGAGCCATTTGATCGCCTGGCTGATGCGATGGCTCTGGCTGTTGGCGATGGCGATTTCGTACAGCCGGTGGCCTTGGGGGCTGCGCAGCAGACGGTAGAGAATCTCCCGGCGGATCAGTGGCGCGAGCATGGCGATGTCTTTGGGGGTGTCCAGCAAACGCGCCAGGCGCAGCACCGCGTCGAGCATCGGTTGATCCAGCTGTTCGACATACAGGCCCCGCCCGGTAGGGCGGGCAGGTACGCCAAGGGGGCCGGCATCGGCAATCAACGCGGTGATTTCCGTCGGGTCGATGTCCAGGCGCAAGGCCAGGATCGGCACTTGGGGCGAGACATCCACCACCCGTCCGCTAAGGGGCATCGAGACCGAGACCACCAGGTAGTTGAGCGGGTCGTAGTTGAACAGTTCGTCGGCCAGCCTGACCTCTTTGCGCCCTTGGGCCATGATGCACAGCGCCGGCTGCGCGAGCACCGGGGCAAAGTCGTGGGACTGGCTGTGGCGTGACAACACCAGCGCGTTGATGGCAGTGGTGTAGCTGCCGTCCTCCTGGGTGTTACGCCGGATGATGGCCGCCAGTTCCGCGCGCTGGTGCTCCAGGCTGGCGTCAAGTGGCGTGTGGTTGGAATCCACAGGTGACATGGCGAACATCCTCGGTAAGGCTGATGGGATGGGCATAGCTTAAGTTTGTGCAAGTCTTGGGGCTAGGCCGATCCTGCGCAAAACTTGCCTGATCCTGCGGTGGTGGTAGATACCGCCTGCAGAACCGCAGCAAAGGGCTGCGATCGTTGCTTGAAACACTCTTGTCATCTTCATCGGGTAGATGCGCTGGACACAGCGATGCGCCGGCGGTCGGCGCAGGATTGTGCAACAAGCCGGCAGGAATCGACTAACCAGTCTTGAGCCTGGCGCTTATTCTCTGGTCCTGTCGCAGCTTCTCTCAGGCTGCCGATTGTCTACATCCAGGGAGCGATGAACATGTCCATGCAAATCCCCGTCAGCCATATGGCGTTGGTCCGGGCCCAGGCAGGCCGCTCGATGGAGTTGGGCGCGCGTTTGAGTTGCCTGATCGAGCCTACGCGCCAGGCCAGTGGCAACCTGCACTTTGCCCTGCAGCACTCATTGTGCGACCCCCAGCTGTGGCTGGTGTCCGGCTCCTGGGTTGACCAGCCGGCCATGACCGCCTATTTCAGCAGCCCGGCCATGGCCGTTTTCGGCGAGTTGGTCCAGGAGTTAGTAGTTCATAGCCTGGACTTCCACACCTTCAGCGATGTCGGCGCCGACCAGGCTCGCGCCGGGCATCCGTCCTGCGATGCGCTGGCCATGCAGCAGTTGGCCGGCTGAAGGTTTAGAATGGCCGACTTTCCATTGGCCAGGATCCGCAACATGGCACGTAAAGAGTTTGCACAGTTCGAAGCCGTTTCTGCCGCCGTGCGCGGTGACGAAGGTTACACCGCGGCCATCGCCGTCAAGGCCCTCGGTGGGGCGGGCGCCCCGCGTTTCAACAAGGTACTGATCGACCAGACGTTCAACACCGCCCTGGAGGCCGACCTGGCTGCCGAGCAGCAACTGGCTCGATTGGCCGACGTCGGTGAGGACGGTGAACTCATCTGGTAAAGCAATACCTCAAGCCTTGGTCGCCCCCGGGCGGTGCATCTTGAACAGGGCCTCAGGCCCTAGCTGGAAGTAATCCGCCGGACCGCCGCCGCGCAGAATCGGTTCTGCCGCGGCGGTGTCGTACACCCCATCCTTGAGCAGCCATTTGGCGATATGCACGGCGACCACTTCGCCGAGGATCAGCCAGCTCGGCACCAATTGCTGGTCTGCACGCTGCAACTGAATGATCTGGGTCACCTTGCACTCGAAGGACACCGGGCTTTGCGCGACGCGCGGCACCTGGATGATTTTTGAGGCGACGGGGGTGAGCCCCGCCAGTTCAAATTCGTTGACGTCGGCGGGGACCATTGCGCAGCTCTGGTTCATCTGCTCGGCCAGCGGGCGGGTGGCCAGGTTCCAGGCGAACTCGCCGGTCTGTTCGATATTGTTCAGGCTGTCTTTGCGTCCGACGCTGGCGAACCCGATGATCGGCGGGATGTAGTTGAACGCATTGAAAAAACTGTAGGGCGCCAGATTCAGGCGGCCTTGGCCGTCCTGCGAGGAAATCCAGCCAATAGGCCGTGGGCCGACGATGGCGTTGAACGGGTCGTGGGGCAGGCCGTGGCCCTGGGCAGGTTCGTAGAAGTGGATATCGTCGGGCATGGGCGGATTCCGTCAAGGTGAGGCGCAATAGTGCAGGGCGATCGCCAGTATTGCCAGTGTGTCGGGGCGAGCAAAAAGCACAAAGCCCGACGTGAGCCGGGCTTTGTGGGGGGCATTCACGGCTTAGCTGATGGAGGCAGAACCGGTGCGATCGTAGCCATCTTCGGCAACGGTCTGGCCTTGCGGGGTGCGCTCGTAGCCATCTGCAGCCAAGGTAGCAGCGCCGGTGCGGTCGTATCCATCAGCGGCGACTGCCGAGCCGGTACGGTCAAAGCCATCGGCGGCGAAGGTGTTGGCAGCCAGTACGGAGAGGGTCAAGGCGAGGATCAGTTGGGTTTTCATGGTCTGTGCTCCAGGTTCGTTGACGTTTTGGGCGTGCGGTATGGAGTTCATACTACTCGCTCAAAACTGATCTAAAAGCGCAAAAATTAGCCTTTAGTGATCGGTTAATTCGATGTGTTTGCCGTCACTGACAGATTGCAGTGCGGCTTCCCCCAAGGGGGCCGAATGCCATGGACGGACGAGACGTCGTTCAGGATTCAGATGACAGCAGAGTGTCGTAGGGGAATTAACGGATCATTAATCGGGAGGGGAGGTACGAGGATAGGTCTGTAGGAACCGCCGCGGGCTGCGGCAGTTCCTACGGGGTGTGGATCAGTCAGTTTCGATCCGCGAGTGTTTGCGGGTGTCTTTCATGGTCACGTATACCAACAGGGACACAGCAATACACGCGGTGACGTACCAGTAGTAACCGGTTTCCATGCCGATGCTCTTGAACCACAGGGCGATGTATTCAGCGGTGCCGCCGAAGATCGAGACGGTCAGGGCATACGGCAGGCCCACGCCCAGGGCACGGATTTCGGTCGGGAACAGTTCAGCCTTGACCACCGCGTTGATGGAGGTGTAGCCGCTGACGATGATCAGCGCCGCCATGATCAGGAAGAACGCGCCCCACCAGGTCTGGATGGTGTGCAGGGTCGTCAGGATCGGCACGGTGAACAGGGTGCCCAATACGCCGAAGGCGATCAGGATCGGGCGCCGGCCGATTTTATCCGACAGGCCGCCGACGAGCGGTTGCAAGCACATGAACAGGAACAGGGTCGCCGCCGAAATGGTGGTGGAGTCGCTGATGCTCATGCCAACCGTGTTCACCAGGTACTTCTGCATGTAGGTGGTGTAGGTGTAGAACGCCAGGGTGCCGCCCATGGTCAGGCCGACTACAGTCAGCAGTTCCTTGGGGTGGCGCATCAAGGTGCGCATCGCGCTTTCCTTGGACTTCTTTTTCTTGGTGAACGACTCGGTTTCTTCCATGCCACGACGCAGGTACAGCGCGACCACGGCACACAGCGCACCGATGGCGAACGGGATACGCCAGCCCCAGGCGTACAGCTCTTCGGTGGTCAGCACTTGTTGCAGCACGATCAACACCGCCAGGGCGATGAGCTGGCCGGAAATCAGCGTCACATACTGGAAGCTGGAGTAGAAGCCGCGACGTTCCTTGGTGGCCATCTCGCTAAGGTAGGTGGCGGAAGTGCCGTATTCGCCACCCACCGACAGGCCTTGCAGCAAGCGCGCGAACACCAGCAGGATCGGCGCACCGATGCCGATGACTTCGTAACTTGGACTCAGGGCGATCAGCAGTGAGCCGAAGCACATCAGGTATACCGAAGCCATCAGGGCCTTTTTGCGTCCGACTTTGTCGGCATACAGCCCCATCAGCCAGCCACCGATCGGACGCATCAGGAAGCCTACGGCGAAGATTGCGGCGGTATTGAGCAGTTGGGCGGTGGTGTCGCCATGGGGGAAGAAGGTTTTGGCGAAGTACAGCGAGAATGCGGCGTAGACGTACCAGTCATACCACTCGACCATGTTGCCGACAGAGCCGCTGAAAATTGATTTGATGCGACTGGCCGAGGTTCTTTCTTTGGCAGGCGAAGCCGCCGACCCGAGAGGCAGGGGTTGTGAGTTATCCATGACGGATCCTTCAATTAATTGTTTTTGTGGAGCGCGCAAAAACGCAGCCTGCAGGGGCTATAGCAGGAGCCGTGCCAGGTTGTGCAGGGCCGTTCTAGAGGGGTTTTGTCGGGTAAGTGAGCGGAAATCCGCTCATGCGCCAGATTCGCTGAGCGGAAATCCGCCGAGGATTCAGCCCAGGAACATTTCGCGGGTCAGGCCGTGGCGCTGGAGTTTTTCATTGAAGGTGCGGCGTGGCAGTTGCAACTCTTCGAGCACTGCCTTGATATCGCCCTTGTGCCGAGTCAGGGCGGCGCGCAGGCACTGCGCTTCAAACGCTTCCTGTTGGGCTGCCAGCGACTGGCCGGGTTCGATGGCGTCCGGTTCGGGATCATCGAGGCCCAGCACCTGGCGCTCGGCAACGTTGGCCAGTTCGCGCACGTTACCCGGCCAGTCATGGCTGAGCAGGCGACTCAACTGCGGACCGCTCAGGGGCGCGACGCTGCGGCCCAGGCGTTGCGCCGCCGCGCGGCTGAAGTGGGCGTAGAGCAAGGGAATGTCTTCGCGCCGCTCACGCAGCGCCGGCAAACGCAACTGGGCCACGTTGAGCCGATAGGCCAGGTCTTCGCGAAAACGCCCGGCCCGGGCTTCATCCAGCAGGTCGGGTTTGGTCGCGGCGATAATCCGCAAGTCGACATCGATGCTCTGGTTGGCCCCCAGGCGCTCGAGCTTCTGTTCCTGCAGCACGCGCAATAACTTGACCTGCTGGGCCAGCGGCATGCTTTCGATTTCATCGAGAAACAGGGTGCCGCCGTCGGCATATTCCAGCTTGCCGATACGCTTGCCCTGGGCGCCGGTGAAAGCGCCGTGTTCGTGCCCGAACAGTTCGGCCTCGAACAGTTGCTCGGGGATCGCCGCGCAGTTCAGGGCGACGAAGGGCTTGGCGGCGCGCGGGCCGAAATCATGCAGGCAGCGAGCAACCAGCTCCTTGCCGCTGCCGGTTTCGCCGCGAATCACTACGTTGACCGGCAGGCCTGCCAAGTCCAGGACTTGCCGGCGCAGGGTCTGCAGGCCCGGGGACACGCCCAGCAGGCTGGCCTCCAGTTTGCTGCGGTGGTCGGCCTGTTCGTGCAGGGCACGGTTTTCCAGGACCAGCCGGCGCTTGTCGAGTGCCCGGCGCAGGCTGTTGAGCAAGGTCTCGGGGCTGAAGGGTTTTTCCAGGAAATCGTAGGCGCCATCGCGCATGGCATCGACCGCCATCGGTACATCGCCGTGGCCGGTCAACAGGATCACCGGCAGTTCGGCATCCCGTTGTTGCAAGGAGGCCAGCAATTCCAGGCCGCTGATCCCCGGCATGCGCACATCGCTGAGAATCACCCCGGGGAAATTCACCGGCAACTGCGCCAGGCAGTCCTCGGCACGGCTGAACAGCTGGACCTGGAATCCCGAGAGACTCAGCCATTGCTCGACGGCGTCGCGAATGCTGCGTTCGTCATCGACCACTATTACCGAGTTCAACATCAGATCTGTGCCTCCAGGTCGACGGGCAGGGTCACGGTGAAGCGCGCACCGTCGCCGTGGTTCTCGGCCGTCAGGCGACCGCCGAGCTCATGAATGATCGCAAAGGATACGGCCAGCCCGAGTCCCAGGCCATCGCCCACAGGCTTGGTGGTGAAAAACGGGTCGAAAACATTGGGCAGGTCCTGCGCAAGAATCCCGCCACCGCTGTCGGTGACGCTCAGGCGCCACAGCTGTTGGTCGGCTTCAAGACTGATGCGCAGCCGCTTGAGTGACTTGTCGCGCATGGCATCCAGGGCATTGCGCAGCAAGTTGATCAGTACCTGTTCCAGGCGAATGGCGTCCCCACGAACCCGCGCCGGGCGGACCAGGTCCACAGTGAAGTTGATCTGTTCATCGCGCAGGCGGACTTCCAGCAGGTGCAGGGCCTGGTCGACCACTGCCGCCAGGTCCAGTGGCTCGCGCAAGCCGCTGGGGCTCTTGCGGGCGAAGGTCTTCAGGTGGCCAGTGAGGGCCGCCATTCGGGTGAGCATGTCATCCAGCGGTTTGAGTGCCTTGTAGGCATCATCGACGCGGCCGTGGTCCAGCAGCAGTCTCAGCGTGGCAAGCTGCATGCGCTGGGTGGTGAGCGGCTGGTTGATCTCGTGGGCCAGGGCCGCCGACATCTGCCCCAGGGCGGCGAGTTTGGCTGACTGCACCAGGCCGTCCTGAGCCGTGCGCAACTCTCGGGTGCGTTCCTCCACCAGGCGTTCCAGTTCCTCGCGACTGCGCTGGCGCAGCTTGGCGATACGCCAGCGCTGGCTGAGGAACAGCAGCACAAACACCAGCGTCAGCCACACGCCGGCTGCGGCCAGTGCGGCGTTGCGCAAATCCTCGAAGGCCACCTGCGGGCGCCGCAACAGGTGCAGTGTCCAGCCTTCGGCACTCAGGGGCAGTGACTCCCAGAGGTACTCGGCCGATCCGTCGGGACCCTCGACCCGCGCCAGGTAACTGTTGTCGTCGAAGCGTCGAAGCTGTTCGTGGGGTAGGGGCACCAGCGTTTGCTTGTCGTACTGACGAGTAGCTTCGAGCTCGGCGAGGTCGGTCGGCGACAGGGTTTCAAGGAGGCGATAGCGCCAGCCCGGCTGGTTGGCAATGAACACAATGCCGCGGGCGTCGCTGACCAGCAGGGTGTCAGTGCCCTGGCGCCATTCGCGCTCCAGTTCCGGAAACTCCAGCTTGACTACCATGGCGCCAAGAAACTCTTGGTTGTCGCCCAACACGGCACTGGACAGGAAGTAGCCGGGAATGCCGCTGGTCACGCCTACCGCATAAAAGCGTCCGGTGCCCTGGCTGCGGGTCTGGCTGAAGTAGGGGCGGAAGCCGTAGTTGTGGCCGACATAACTGCTGGGCAGGCGCCAATTGCTGGCCGCGACGGCCAGGCCGTTACGGTCCAGCAGTTCGAGGGTGGACGACTGGGCCGCGCCGTTGATTTTCTCCAGCTTGTGGTTCAGCGAGTCCTGCTGTTGCGGGCTTACCGGGCCTGCCAGCGCCGAGCGCAATTGCGGGTCCAGTGCCAGCACGGCGGGCAGGGCGCGGTAACGTTCAATCAGCGTATGCAGGGACGTGGCGTACAAGGCTAATTGCTGGTTGGCGCGTTGAGCGTCGTCCTCCAGGGCCTGGCGCTCGGCGTGGCGCACGGCGGCGGCGCTGACCAGGACTGTGCCGGCCACGATCAGCAGTACATAGAGCATCAGGCGCAGGGAACGATAAATAGGTGGCATGCGATGGGCACAGACTACGGGGTCGGGGGCGCACGATAGCATGCAGCGCGGCGACGGCGCAGAGTCCGCGCAGTGCGCAGGGACCATAAAAAAGCCGCGCTGTTCTGACAAACAGCGCGGCTTTTCCTGACTGGGGTGTGGGTGCTTACTGCACTTCTACCGCCAGGCTGTCACTGATCTTCTTCTGCCAGATGGCAGGACCGGTGATGTGTACCGACTCGCCGTTGCTGTCGACAGCAACAGTCACTGGCATGTCCTTGACGTCGAACTCGTAGATCGCTTCCATGCCCAGTTCGGCGAAAGCGACTACGCGGGATTTCTTGATGGCTTGCGCCACCAGGTAAGCCGCACCGCCGACTGCCATCAGGTAGACGGCCTTGTGGTCCTTGATCGCTTCGATGGCGGTCGGACCGCGCTCGGATTTACCGATCATGCCCAACAGGCCGGTCTGCTCGAGGATCTGGCGGGTGAACTTGTCCATCCGCGTCGCAGTGGTCGGGCCTGCCGGGCCAACCACTTCTTCGCGCACCGGATCAACCGGGCCGACGTAGTAGATGAAGCGACCCTTGAGGTCCACCGGCAGGGTTTCGCCCTTGTTCAGCATCTCGACCATGCGCTTGTGCGCGGCGTCGCGACCGGTGAGCATCTTGCCGTTGAGCAGCACGGTTTCGCCCGGCTTCCAGCTTTGCACGTCTTCCGGGGTCAGGGTGTCGAGGTTGACGCGACGGGCCGACGGACCGGCTTCCCAGACGATTTCCGGGTAGGCGTCCAGCGATGGCGCTTCCAGCGAAGCCGGACCGGAACCGTCGAGCACGAAGTGCGCGTGACGGGTGGCGGCGCAGTTCGGGATCATGCACACCGGCAGGGACGCGGCGTGGGTCGGGTAATCCATAATCTTCACGTCGAGCACGGTGGTCAGGCCACCGAGGCCCTGGGCGCCGATGCCCAGTTGGTTGACCTTCTCGAACAGCTCCAGGCGCATTTCTTCGATACGGTTCTGCGGGCCGCGAGCCTTGAGCTCGTGGATGTCGATGGATTCCATCAACACTTCCTTGGCCATTACCGCGGCTTTCTCAGCGGTGCCGCCGATGCCGATGCCGAGCATGCCTGGTGGGCACCAGCCGGCGCCCATGGTCGGAACGGTCTTGAGCACCCAGTCGACGATCGAGTCGGACGGGTTGAGCATGGCCATTTTCGACTTGTTCTCGGAACCGCCGCCCTTGGCTGCCACGTCGACTTCCACGGTGTTACCCGGGACGATCGAGTAGTGGATCACGGCCGGGGTGTTGTCCTTGGTGTTTTTGCGAGCACCTGCCGGGTCGGCGAGGATGGACGCACGCAGGACGTTTTCCGGCAGGTTGTAGGCGCGACGCACGCCCTCGTTGATCATGTCGTCCAGGCCCATGGTGGCGCCATCCCAGCGCACGTCCATGCCCACGCGGACAAACACGGTGACGATACCGGTGTCCTGGCAGATCGGGCGGTGGCCGGTGGCGCACATGCGCGAGTTGATCAGGATCTGTGCGATCGAATCGCGGGCCGCTGGCGATTCTTCGCGCAGGTAGGCCTCGTGCATCGCCTGGATGAAGTCCACGGGGTGGTAATAAGAAATGAACTGCAGGGCGTCAGCAACGCTCTGAATCAGGTCGTCTTGCTTGATCACGGTCATGAGTCGCGCTCCTCTAAAAGACGGGAACATTTAATAAAGGTGCTTGCAGTGGGGTGCATCGGTCGGCTGCAAACACCTTTCAGGGCACGCCGGGGTTGCTGGCGCGACGCTAAAAAGGCGCGGCAGTATAGCGCGCCTCGCCGCCGGGCACACCCGCCGGCAGTCAAACCAAGGTCGCATAACAATGATGACGCGACCCGAGGCAGCCCGACAAAAATTGGATGGTCATTTTCGAGTAGCAACACTAAAGTGATCCAAGGCCTTTAGGGTAGGACACTCTTATCAGCCCCCCTTTGCACGGTGAGTCAACGATTGACCCATAACGCGATCCAGAATCTATTGCTCAAGCGCTTTATTCTGGCGACGGGCACCTATGTGCTGGCGTTATTGCTGCTATGGCTGGCGATCCTCAGTGGGCACTTCCAGGGCTCGGTGCGCAGTGCGCTGGTAGCCACCGCGTTGGTGATGCTCAGTCAGTCGTTGCTGTTCGCGATCTTCTTCAGCGGGCGCAACCTGCGGTTCCCCGATCCCAGCCTGACCGAAGTCCAGGTGCTGCTGGGCATTGGTTGGCAAACCTGGCTGATCGCCCATCTGGACGCTGCTCGTGGCGCCTTCCTGATCTTTTACGTACTGATTCTGATGTTCGGCCTGTTTCACCTGCCGCGCCGGGCGTTTGTGCGCTGTGCGGCCCTGGTGTTCTTCAGCTTTGCCTGCCTCAACCTGTGGGAAGGCTACCATTTCGAACTGGCCGACCCGACTCTGGCGGCCTTGCAGGTCTGTGTGCTGTTTATTGTGTTGGTCTGGCTGGCGTTGTATGCCAGCTATGTGCAAGCTTCGCGCCTGCGTATGCGCCAGCGCCGGTTTGCCCTGCAGGCGCATCAGGACACGCTGCGCGGGATGATGCGTCAGCTCGAGGATCTGGTGGCCACCGATGAGTTGACCGGTTTGTTCAATCGTCGGCATTTCCTGCGCTTGGCCACCCGTGAATTGCAAAACATGGAAGCCTCGGTGGAGCATGGCCTGGCGCTGATCGACCTGGACCACTTCAAACGTATCAACGACCTGCATGGCCATGCCGCCGGCGACCAGGTCCTGCAGGCATTTGCCGGCGTCGCCACGGCCTGTTTGCGCGAGGGCGATGTACTGGCCCGGTATGGCGGTGAGGAGTTTGTGTTGTTGTTACCTGATTGCAATCCCGAGCGCTTGACCTCCTGTTGTGAACGGTTGCGCCTGGCGTTCACCGAAGTGCAGTTGATCGGCCTGTCTGTGCCGGATCTTAGCCTGTCTGCGGGGATGACCCTGCTGGCCGTCGGCGATGACCTCGACGACGCCTTGCAACGTGCCGACCAGGCGCTTTACCGGGCCAAGCGCGATGGCCGTAATCGCTGTGCGGCGGCCTGGGAAAACATCGATGCCTGAAGTGACTGTCGGTGAGCGTCAATGGACGGTAGCGGCGGGCAGCAACCTGCTTGATGCCTTGAATCAGCAGGGTTTGCAGGTGCCTTACAGTTGCCGGGCGGGCAGTTGCCACGCGTGCCTGGTGCAGTGCCTGCGCGGTGAGGTCGGCGACCGTCGCCCGGACGCTCTGAGTGCCGGGCAGCGCCAGCAGGGCTGGCGCCTGGCCTGTCAGTGCGAGGTGCTGGATGACCTGCAGGTGGCGGTGTTCGATCCGCTGCGTGACGGCGCCCCCGCCGTGGTCGAGGCGCTGGACTGGTTGAGTCCCTGTGTGTTGCGCCTGCGTTTGTTGGCCGAGCGCCCGCTGCGCTATCAGGCCGGTCAACACTTGGTGCTGTGGGCCGGCCACGTGGCGCGTCCGTACTCCCTGGCCAGCCTGCCGCAGGAAGACCGATTCCTCGAGTTTCACCTCGACTGCCGACTGCCCGGTGCCTTCAGCGATGCCGCCCGGGCGCTGAAGATCGGTGATTCGATCCGCCTCGGTGAACTGCGCGGCGGGGCCTTGCACTACGACCCTGACTGGCAAACCCGTCCGCTGTGGCTGCTGGCCGCAGGTACGGGGCTGGCGCCGCTGTTCGGGGTGTTACGTGAAGCGCTGCGCCAGGATCATCAAGGGCCTATCCGGGTGATTCACCTGGCCCATGATGGGGCAGAGCATTACCTGGCCAAACCCCTGGCGGCACTGGCAGCCAACCGCGCCAACCTGAGTGTCGAGCTGTGGACAGCGGCCGAGCTGTCAGCGGCTTTGGCGCAATTGCGCCTTGTTTCCCGGCAAACCCTGGCCTTACTCTGCGGGAGCCCTGAGAGTGTCGACGCCTTTGCCCGGCGCTTGTACCTGGCAGGGCTGCCACGTAATCAACTGCTGGCCGATGTGTTCCTGCCGCGTGGTTGAGCTGACTTTCTTTGCATGAGATTGACCATGACCGATGCCATTTTGCTGGAACGCGAAGGCGGGCTGCTGACGTTGCGCCTGAATCGCCCGGACAAGAAAAACGCCCTGACCCGCGCCATGTACAGCCAATTGGGCGCAGCCCTGCAACAGGCGGATACCGACCCTGAGATCAATGCGGTGCTGATCACTGGCAGCCTGCAGTGCTTTACCGCCGGCAATGATATCGCCGACTTTCTCCAGGAGCCGCCGAGTGATCTCGACAGCCCGGTGTTCCAGTTCATGCGCAGCCTGCTGGAGTGCCGCAAGCCGGTGGTTGCCGCCGTTGCCGGAGCCGCGGTAGGCATCGGCACCACGCTGCTGCTGCATTGCGATCTGGTATACGTCAGCGCCGATGCCAAGTTGCGCATGCCATTCGTCAACCTGGGTCTGTGTCCGGAGTTCGGCTCCAGCCTGATCCTGCCGCGACTGCTCGGCCAAGCCAAAGCGGCCGAATTGTTGCTGCTGGGCGAAGCGTTTACCGGCGAGCAGGCCGCCGCCTGGGGCATTGCCAGCCAGGCATTGCCGAGCGCGGAAGCGACCTTCGCCAAGGCGCGGGAGATGGCGCTGCGCTTCGATCAACTACCGCCGCAAGCTGTGCGCATCAGCAAGCAACTGATGAAGGCCCCGGACCGCGAACTGCTGCGCAGGGTGGTCGAGGAGGAGGGCAAGCTGTTCGTCCAACGACTGCGCTCGCCGGAAGCGTTGGCGGCGTTGTCGGGGTTTCTCAAGCGGTCGTGAATGTTGGGTGGTCGCGCGGGCCCCATCGTGGCATAGGTATCTACACAACTGTGGTGCGACGTTGCACCTGTGGGCCTCTGGGGTGTTGGATTAGACCGAGTACACATCCATTTCTTCGGTAACGGCCACTTATGGTTCCGCCTGACGTGAACTGCCCCCCGAAAGTTGGACAGGGGACGCTATTGATTTAATGCCTGGGTCCGAAATTGTACCGGGCTCAAGCCATTCAGTCTGAGGCTTATGCGGTCTTGGTTGTAGTAGGCGATGTAATCCTCTATGCCTGATGCCAGCTGCTCCACACTCTCAAATGATTCCAGATAGAAAAACTCGCTCTTGAGCGTGCCGAAAAAGCTTTCCATGGCGGCATTGTCCAAGCAATTACCCTTGCGCGACATGCTCTGCTCGATGCTCTTTTCGGCCAGCATGTGTCGGTAGGTAGGCTGCCTGTACTGCCAACCCTGGTCAGAGTGCAGTATCGGTTTGTCCCCTTGATTCAGTCGCCCGAAGGCCTTTTCCAGCATCGTCGAAACCATCCTGAACTCGGGACGTCGGTTGATCTGGTAAGCCAGGATCTCGCCGTTGTACAAATCCATGAGAGGCGAAAGAAACAGTTTCTGCCCCTTCACCTTGAACTCCGTCACGTCGGTTGCCCATTTCTGGTTAGGGGCTTCTGCCTTAAATTCGCGCTTTAGTAGATCAGGCGCAACAAGCCCTTCAGCACCTCGGTAAGAGCGATATTTCTTCACTTTGACCAACGACTTGAGGCCCATCATCTGCATCAGCCGATGCACCTTCTTGTGATTGATCAACTCACCACTGTTTCCAAGGGTTGCGGTGATACGGCGGTAGCCGTAACGCCCCTTATGCCCGTGATAGACGCTGCGGATGCGATCTTTAAGGTCGGCATGCTTGTCGGTTAGCAGTGTTTTGCTTTGATAATAGAAGGTACTGCGTGCAAGTCCCGCAGCACGTAGCAACAGAGCAAGTGGATACTCATGCCTCAATCCTTGGACGGACTGCGTTTTTTTGGCTGCGCAGTACGGGGATCCGCTTGGATTAAGGCATCGAGCTTTTTTAGATAGGCATTCTCCGCGCGCAGATAGGCCAGTTCTGCGAGCATTTGTTCAGAGGTCAGCTCTGCGTCCGCAGGAAGAACAGGACTTGCTTTGGGTTGCCTAGAAGGTTTGCGGGGCATGCTGGACTCTTTAAGACGATGCGGTTGTAGTGCTTCTACACCGCCTTCATCGTACAGCTTTCGCCACTGCCTGATACTACTTGGACCACGGATATCAAACCGTATACAGGCCTGTTGGTCCGACAGTCCATCTTGTTCGATGCACTGCAAAACCTTCAATTTAAACTGGGCATCGTAATGGCTGTACTTGGCAATCAAGCCAGAGGCACCGTGTTTTTCAAAACCCTTGATCCAGCGCCGCAGCAGCGATGGACTCAAGCCATGCTTGAGGGCCACCTCATGAACGCTACTGGCAGACAAACACTCTTCAATCAGTGATTGCTTGAGTGCTAGGTTGTATTTCGTCATGGAACACCCTCCCGAGGGGTCAGGTGTCCAACATTCGGGGGGCAGTTCAGACGGCGGCTCACTTTTGAGAGCGCAAAAGTAAGCAAAACGCTCTTGCCCCACCACTCGGTGCCTCGCTTAGGCTCGGCATGCCCGTACTCCGACATTGATTTGGGGGGCCGCCGCAATGGGCCTTCCCTGGCCCAGTGCGGCTAAACCGGCGTCCTGCCGGTTTACCCCCCAAATCAATATCGGACTCCGGCCAGCGTGGTTAACGGGCGCCCAGGATCAAAAACAAAGCGAGGCGGCCTAAAAGCCGACCTGATCACTGCGGCATGCGCGGTGTGGCTTCTACTTCCTAAGACGCTGACGAAGTCAGCAATCTTTTGATCTGGCTCTGGCTCTGGCTCTGGCTCTGGCTCTGGCTCTGGCTCTGGCTCTGGCTCTGGCTCTGGCTCTGGCTCTGGCTCTGGCTCTGGCTCTGGCTTTGGCTCTTGATCCTGGGCGCCCCGTTAACCACGCTGGCCGAACGCAGGCTTGAAGCCGTGGGTAACCCGGCAGGACGCCGGGTTAGCCGCCCCGCGCCATGGATGGCGCGTGGCGGCGGCCCACGGATTCAAGCCGGAGTGAGGGCACACCGAGCCCAAGCGAGGTGCCGAGTGGTGGGGAAAGAGCGTTTTGCTTACTTTTGCGCTCCACCAAAAGTGAGCCGCCGTCAGGCGGAACCATAGGAGGCCGTTACCGCAAAAATGGATATGTACTCGGTCTAATCCAAAACCCTGGTGCAACGTCGCACCACAGTTGTGTAGATACCTATGCCCATCGTGGGCAAGCCCACTCCCACAGGGTTCTGTGTTGACCTGGAATCACTGGATCGCAAAGCAAAAAGCCCCGCCATTCACATGGCGGGGCTTTGGTTTTTCAGCGCTTGGTCAATCAGACCATCTTGTCGCCAACGTGCAGGATTTTCATGCCGTTGGTGCCGCCGATGGTGTGGTAGCTGTCGCCCTTGGTCAGGATGACCCAGTCGCCTTTCTCGACCACGCCGCGAGCCAGCAGCTCGTCGATGGCCGCCTGGCTGACTTGCTCAGGTGGCAGGGATGCCGGGTCGAACGGGACGGTGTAGACGCCACGGAACATCGCCGCGCGGGCCTGGGTTTCACGATGCGGGGAGAACGCGTAGATCGGCACCGAGGAGCGAATGCGCGACATGATCAACGGCGTGTAGCCACTTTCGGTGAGGGCGATGATCGCCTTGACGCCCGGGAAGTGGTTGGCGGTGTACATGGCGGCCAGGGCGATGCTCTGGTCGCAGCTTTCGAAGACCTTGCCGATGCGGTGGCTGGAGGTCTTGCTGGTCGGGTGCTTTTCTGCGCCGACGCAGATACGCGCCATCGCCTGCACAGCTTCCAGTGGGTACAGGCCGGCAGCACTTTCCGCCGAGAGCATCACGGCGTCGGTGTAGTCGAGCACGGCGTTGGCCACGTCGGACACTTCGGCGCGGGTCGGCATCGGGTTCTGGATCATCGACTCCATCATCTGGGTCGCAACGATCACCGCTTTGTTGTGGCGGCGTGCGTGCAGGATGATCTTCTTCTGGATACCCACCAGCTCGGCGTCGCCGATTTCCACGCCGAGGTCGCCACGGGCAACCATCACTGCGTCGGAAGCCTTGATCAGGCCATCGAGGGTTTCGTCGTCGGCCACGGCTTCGGCACGTTCGATCTTGGCCACCAGCCAGGCGGTGCCGCCGGCTTCGTCGCGCAATTGACGGGCGTATTCCATGTCGGCGGCGTCACGCGGGAAGGACACGGCGAGGTAGTCGACCTGCATTTCGGCGGCGAGCTTGATGTCAGCCTTGTCTTTTTCAGTCAGGGCTGGAGCGGTCAGGCCGCCACCACGACGGTTGATGCCCTTGTGGTCCGACAGCGGGCCGCCGATGGTCACGGTGCAATGCAGTTCGGTGGCGCTGGCGGTATCAACACGCATGACCACGCGGCCGTCGTCGAGCAGCAACTCGTCGCCAACGCCGCAGTCCTTGACCAGGTCCGGGTAGTCGATGCCGACCACTTGCTGGTTGCCTTCGGTCAGAGGATGGCTGGTGGAGAAGGTGAATTGATCACCGATCTTCAGCTCGATCTTCTTATTGGCGAATTTGGCGATACGGATTTTCGGGCCTTGCAGGTCGCCCAGCAGGGCGACGAAGCGCCCGTGCTTGGCCGCGAGGTCACGGACCAGCTTGGCGCGAGCCTTGTGCTCGTCGGGGGTGCCGTGGGAGAAGTTCAGGCGGGCAACGTCCAGGCCAGCGAGAATCAGCTGTTCGAGAACTTCCGGCGAGTTACTGGCCGGGCCAAGGGTAGCGACGATTTTGGTACGACGGACGGACATGCAAAGACTCCTGAGTTCAAGCGCTGAGTGAGGCTACTATGCTGGGAAGTTGTAGTCATTGTTCGTTTGCACTACTTATTGGATTCTTTATTGAACACGCCGCACTGAAGATTTTTGCCGCCGGGTCGATACAAAGCCCAAGACAGGAGAACTCTCATGCGATTCGTGCTTTTAGCTGCCCTGGCCCTGAGTGTCGTGGGCTGTACCCGTTGGTCGATGGACCATCACCTGAACACCGCCTACCGTGCCTACGACGCCGGCAACTGCGAGCGGGTGATGCTCGAACTGTCCCAGGTCGATCGCAAGAGCCGGGCGCGGCGCTACATCCAGCCTGAAGTGTCGATGTTGCGTGGCCAGTGCCTGGAGCGGCAGAAGCTCTATGTCGATGCCGCCCAGACCTACCAGTTCATCATGGCGCAGTACCCGAACAATGAGTACGCCTACCGTGCCCGCGCGCGCCTGGAAACCTTGCAGTCGCTGGGCTGGTACCCGCCGCGCAGCGCCAGAAGCATTCCCGCGGCATTGTAATGTCGGGTCTCATTTAACCACTGGCTGTGTTTCAGCCTTGAGCTAGTCTCTAGTGAGACGTTTCAGCGGGTCGACCCTGGACGTCGTTGATACCTGAGAACGGCAGAAGTAGCGCGAGCGCAACGCGGGGACGTTCGCACCGTAATCGGGGACAGCGAGCTCGCTCTGCCGGCTCGTTGCGAAGCAGTAGTGCGACCCTGCTCAAGGGCCTTGGCAAAGCGATACTCAGTATGTTCACAGAACGCCGGATCGAGCGGCACCAGTTGCCGTATTTTCTCAAAGTCTTCAACCGTATCACCGACAAACCCATTGGCTACATCGGTAATGTCTCGGAAGACGGGCTGATGCTGATCAGTCAGTTGCCGCTGATGCTGGGGGCGGTCTTTGACTTGCGCCTGAAGATCCCCGACGGCGATGGAGCCTGTCAGGTCATCGACCTGCGGGCCTGTTGCCTGTGGTGCCATGAGGACGCCACGCCCCATCATTACGACGCCGGGTTCGCCCTGCAGAATCCCCCGCCTGAATACGGCCAGATGGTCAGCGCGTTGCAGCGCTATTTCAGTTTTTATCCGGTCTCGGCATCGGCCTAGCCCCGGCCCCAGGCAGGGGCAGCGCTAAAGCACGCCAGCTTTCTTCCAACTCAGGTAACGGGTGACCAGTTCGGTGCCCAGCTCACCGGGGCGGGTGTCCAGCACCGGCACGCCATGGGCGCTCAAGCGTTCATGCTGATCGGCCCGGGCGTTCAGGTAGTCCACCGTGCCGCAGTAGGCCAGGGCTTCGGGCAGGGTTTGCACCGGGACCTGGCGTAGCCGGTCGAGGACTTCCTCGCGCAGGCTCGCCACCAGCACCCGGTGCTGTCGGCCCAGGCGCTGGACCGCGCCGAGCAGGGTTTCGTCGGCTTCATCGCGCAGGTTAGTGACCAGCACCACCAGTGCCCGGCGCTGCTGGCGGGCGAGCAGTTGGCTGGCGGCGGCCTGGTAGTCAGCAGGGCGCTGGCTGCTGTCCAGGTCATAGAGGTTATTGAGCAGCACGTTCAATTGACCGTTGCCCTTACTCGGGGGGAGGTATCGCGCCTGCTCGGTGGCGAACGTCATCAGGCCGACCGCGTCGCCCTGGCGCAGGGCGATGTAGCTGAGCAGCAGGCACGCATTGAGGGCGTGATCGAAGTGCGACAACTCGCCGTCCTGACTGCGCATCGAGCGACCGCAGTCGAGCATGAAGATGATCTGCTGGTCCCGTTCGTCCTGGTACTCCCGGGCAATCGGTGTGCGTTGTCGGGCCGTGGCTTTCCAGTCGATCTGGCGCAGGCTATCGCCTTCGCGAAACTCGCGCAGTTGATGAAACTCCAGTCCCAGCCCGCGCCGCTGGCGCTGGCGTACGCCCAGTTGGCTGAGCCAGTTGTCGACCGCCAGCAGTTGTGCGCCATACAGGTGGGCGAAATCCGGATAGACCCGGGTGCTGTCCTGCAACGTCAGGTACCTGCGGGCCGACCAAAGCCCCAAGGGCCCCGGCAGGTTGATTTCGCAACGCTCGAAACTGAAGTGCCCACGGCGCAAGGGGCGCAGTCGGTAGCTGAGTAGGTGAGTCTGGCCGGGATGCAGTTCGACCGTCTGGGGTAATCCCTCGAAGTCCAGGCCATCGGGGACATGATCGAACAGCTGCACGCTCAGGGGCTGTATGTAATCATGTTGCAGGCTGATCTGCACTTCGCTCCAGCGCCCCAGTGCCAGGCTGCCGGGCAGTTGCCGTTGCGCCCTGGGGGAGGGCCGGCGAATCAGGCGCGCAGCGTCGAGCAGGGCCAGCAGCAACAAAGCCAGCAACAATCCCCAGTTAATCGCCAGCAAGCTAGGTGCCACGTCGACGCCCAGGGCCCGGCAGGCGCCGAGCACGATGCTCAGCCCCAACAGGCTGGCGAGCCAGACCAGCAGCAGACGGGTCGGCTTCATGGTCAAGGCTTCCCAGGGACGATCATTGTCATGGTGCTATTCACAATCTGGGTGCCGGAACCTGGTCAAGCATTAGCTTGAGCACCTGGTCGACGTCCAGCCCTTCGATGTCCAACTCCGGTGCAATCCGCACGCGGTGGCGCAGCACCGCCAGCGCGCAGCCCTTGATGTCATCCGGGATGACGAACTCACCGCCGCGCAGCAGTGCCCGCGCCCGGGCCACCCGCACCAGCGCGATGGAGGCCCGCGGACCGGCGCCCAGAATCAGCCCCGGCCAACTGCGGGTGGTGCGGGCCAGGCGTACGGCATAGTCCAGTACCTGCTCGTCCAGCGGCAGGTCGCTGGCTATCCGTTGCAGGGCGAGGATGTCCTTGGCTTGCAGCAAAGTGCGCAGCGGTTGCACGTCGAGCATGTCGGCGCGGGTCGAGCGACTGACCTGGCGTACCATGTCCAACTCCTGCTCGGCATCGGGGTAGTCCATGCGCACCTTGAGCATGAACCGATCGAGCTCGGCTTCCGGTAGCGGGTAGGTGCCTTCCTGTTCGATGGGGTTTTGCGTGGCCAGGACCATGAACGGCTGGGCGATCGGCAAGGCGCGACCTTCCAGTGTCACCTGGCGTTCCTGCATGGCTTCGAGCAAGGCGGCCTGGGTCTTGGCCGGGGCGCGGTTGATCTCGTCGGCCAGCAACAGGTTGGTGAACAGTGGGCCCTTGCGCAACTTGAACTGCTCGGTCTGCAGGTCGTAGACGGCATGCCCGGTGACGTCGCTGGGCATCAGGTCGGGGGTGAATTGAATCCGCGCGAAGTCGCCGCCAAAGCAGCGGGCCAGGGCGCGCACCAGCAAGGTCTTGCCCAGGCCAGGCACACCCTCGAGCAGCACATGGCCCCCGGCAATCAAGGCGCTCAACACATCGTCGATCACGCTTTCCTGGCCGATCACGGCCTTTCTCAATTCGACACGCAGGGCTTGCGCCAGTTGGCTGGCGCGTTGCCGTTGTTGCGCTGCGCGGGGTTGGCTAGGCGGTTCGAAGGCTTCACTCATAAGGCATTCCTGAGGGTTTGCAGGTGGGCGACCTGGCGGCTGAATTCGCTGCTGGACAGTCGTCGTTTCGCCAAGGGAGCGAGCAACTGGCCAATGGTGTCGGCCGGGTGGCCGGTCAAGCGTGCGATGACCTGCCATTGTTCGGCAGTTTCCAGCTGTTCCAGGCCCGGGTGCCGCTGCCGGGCGCGGCGTTGCACATCGTGTTGCAGGCCTTGCAGAAGGCTGTGTTGCCCGGCGTTGCGCAGCAGGAAGTCAGCACTGGCGCCCACGTGCTCCTGCAACTGCCGGCGAGCCTTGGTCGCTGGGGCGATTAATGGGCCCTGGCGCCAGCCGACGTGCCAGCACCACAGGCCAAGCAATGCAGCGAGGGCCACCAGCGCCTGGGGGAAATACCGCAGCAGCAGGGTCAGCAAATGGTCGTGGTCAATGTCGAACAGCAGGGTGACTTCGGTGTCGGCGTTCAGGTACCAGAGCAGCCAGGCGTTGTCATAGTGGCCGATGTTGGGGTTTTTCCACAGGTCGGCATCGGTGATCACCGTGATCAGGCCTTCGCCGTAGGGCAGTTGCATCATGTGCGTGGCCAGGGCGCTGTTGGCCCAGGCCTGGGCCAGGTTGTGCGGGTCTTCGAGGTGGAACTGCGGATCGAAGCTGGCATAGGCCGGCGCTTGTTCGTCTTCCAGGTAAAGCTTGGTCAGCGTGGGATAGGGGTCTGTCGTAGCCTCGGGCGGTGGTTCCTTGAGGTCCTTGCTCATGGATTGCTGCACCTGGACCCGGTCCAGCAGCAGGTCGGCGCTTTTGCCGGCCTTGGCGTCCCACAGGGCCTCGGCAACCAGCAGCAGGCGGCCGCCGGCGTGGGCCCAGGCCAGCACTTTCTCGACCTGCGCCGGGGTCATGTCGACACGCTCCCCCAGGAGCAACAGGCTGTGTTGCCGGGAGGGCAGCGGGGGCAGGGTCTCGAGGCTGTTGGCGTGGCTGACGCGCAGCCCTTGCTGGCGCAAAAAGTGCTCGGCGGCCAGGTACGGGTTGGCCTGGGCTTCGGGGGAGGGGCCGTGGTCGATGGTTTCTGCATAGGGCGTGGCCTGTAGGAACAGGTAGACCGCGACCGCCGCGAGCAGCCCGGCCAGCAGTGTGCCGAGAACCATCTGCAGCCGGTTCATTGACCCACTCCGTGGCCGAACAGCGCGCGCCAACCTGCGCAGAGTTTTGTTTGCAGGGCGAGTGGCGGGACGCGGTGACCGTAGGCGATATTTTGCCAATGCACGGTGAGGGTGCTGCTGAAGGCATGCAGTTGCGGCTGCTGCAGACGCTGGACATGGTCCAGCACCTGGCCTTCGGTGTCGGCACTGGTCAACGGCAACGCGTAGTCGTGCAGCAAGCGCACCAGCAGCGCCCGATACAGCAAGCCGAGGGCCTCACGGGGCTGGCTCGCCCAGAGCCGCTCGACCTCGGCGGCGACGTCGTCCGGCAGGGAGTCACGGCCTAGGTCGAGGCCGAACAGTTGCGCCGGCATCGGGCGCTGGGGGCTGAGTTGGGGTGCCGGGCGGCGGCTGACGAAGGTTTGCAGCCACTCGCGGTAGCGCCAGGCCAGTAACACCAGCAGGCCGATGACCGTTGCCCACAACAGGGCCTCGATGATGGACGCCAGGCTGGCCAAGCGCGGGGTGTCGAACAACTCGAGCAACGCCTTGAGCCAGCCGGGTGCCTGGCCCGCCTGGGGTCGTTCGGGCTCGGCGTCACCCAGGCGATAGCGGGTCAGGGTCTCGGTGTTCTTGAACGGCGGGGCGTCGAGTATGTCATTGATGGCGCTGCTGGCAGCCTGGCTGTTGAGGGGTTGCTGGAGCAGGCGCGGGCTGGCGGGCGCGGCGCTCGATTCGGCGGCCAGCAGCGGTTGCCCGGCAGGCCCTACCAGCAGCAGGCCGAGCATCAGCACGCTGGCGACCACCGCGCTCAGGCGTTGGCGCAGGCGCCGGAATACCAGCTCGATGTCCCAGGCTTCCAGCGTGGTGCGCCGGTTCAGGTACAGGCTGAAACCACAGGCCACATACACCGGTTCCCAGACGATCAGGATCAGCACGTACAGCGCGTTACTCAGGTGCTCAAGCCACAGCCAGTCCTGAGCGCTGCTGGCGATCATGGTTTGCCAATCCCAATCCAGTTCGATCTGCCCAGGCAGGAACAGGTAGAGCAGGCTGATGGTGCCGATCCACAGCACGCTTTCCAGCAGCATCCCAATGAGTGTCAGCCAGCGCGCTGCCCCGGCGTCGCGTTGCTGCAACACCGCCAGGCGCTGCTGGCGCGCCACGCCGCCCAGTTCCTCTAGCTGCAGCACCGGCAAGGTGAAGCTGCGGCTCAGGCTCAGGCGTCGCCAGGTCAGGCTGGCGAGCAACTGTGGCTTGAGCAGGCGTGGCCATTGGCGCAAGGCCTGCTGCACGCTGGGCGCCTGGCCGAACAACGCGCTGGAAAGGATGTACAACGGCAGGCGCTCGAACGCCGGCTTCAGCCACCAGAACAGCCCCAGGGCGAGTGCGGGGGATTCCCACAGCAGCACGCTGAGCAGGACAAACACTGGCACGGTGACCAGCGCCCAACTGCCCATCAGCACCCGGCGATGACGCTGGCTCAGCAGGATCCCCAGGTCCATGGCTTCCCAGGTGGTGCGTGGGCGAATCACGACGCTGGCGTCATTCAGGCGCATGGCGACCCCGTCCCGCACCGAACAGGTAGAGCCCCACCAGTAACCACAGGGCCGCCCCTACCAGGTATTTTCTCAGCGGCGCCGGCCCAGTGCGTGCCGACCAATAGGCCTCGATGAACGCAGCAATCAGCAGGAACAGCATCACCCCGCAAATCATCAGCACGCTCTTGCGCGCGGCCAGGCGCAGGGCTTCACCACGGGGTAGCCGCCCGGGGGCGATCAGCGCCCAGCCCAGTTGCAAGCCCGCCGCACCGGCCAGGGCGATGGCGCTGAGTTCAAAGGCACCGTGGCCGACGACGAACGACCAGAAGCTTTCGCCGTAGCCGATGCGCGTCAGGTGGCCGGCGATGGCCCCGATCAGCAGCCCGTTGAACATCAGGAAAAACACACTGCCCAGGCCAAACAGCAGGCCGCTGGCGAAGGTCTGAAAGGCTATGCCGATGTTGTGCATGATGTAGTAGCCGAACATCACCCAGTTATCGCTGGCGGCGCGCTCGGTGTCGCGGCCCAGGTGTCCGGCGGCCGGGTCGTACATACCTTGCATCTGCGCGACCTGATCGCCCGGCATGATGCTGTAGACCAGGTCGGGAAACAGGTACACCAACAAGGCGGTGCCCAGCAGCGAGCCGAAAAACAACAAGCCGGCCGCCAGCACGAACGGCCATTGCTCACGCACCAGGCGCGGAAAGCCGGCCAGGACAAAGGCTAGCAACTGGGCGCCGAGGTGGCTGCGATGGCGGTACAACTGCTGGTGTCCGCGCAGCACGAGGTGCTGCAAGGGGTCGACCAGGTAACTGCTGTAGCCGCGCTCCTGCGCCAGCGCCAGGTGTTGGCACAGGCGCCGATAGTCCCTGGGGAATGCGCGGGCCTCCTCGGCGCTGGCCTTGCCGCGCTCCAGTAGATCGAGCCGGTGGGCGAACTGCTGCCAGTGGGCTTGATGGCGGATTTCGAACTGGCTTTGCTTCATGTCGGCCCCAACAAGCCACGGGCGATGCCATTGAGCTCGGCGACTGCCTGCGTCGGCGCGACCTGCAGCGGCTCGGCGAGCAGCGTCGCCAGTTCAGTGACCCGTGCGCTGGAAAGCTGCGCCTGGCGTTCGGCAAAACCCAGCACTGCGCGTTGCTCATTCAGGCTCAAGGTAAAAGGCGCGCGCAGGGGCTGGGCGGCTGGCAACTGCGGGCGCTGTACCGGCTGTTCGCGATAGATCACCAGGGTGCCGGCGGCCATGTCGCCCAGGCGCTTGAAGGTCGGATGCTGCAGGCAACTAATGGCGCCCAGGGCGTAGCCCAGGGGCAGCATATCGACGAACCGCAGTAAGTTGCGGATCAGCGAGGCCGACCAGCCGACCGGGGTACCGTCGTCCTGCACCACGCGCAATCCCAGCAGTTGTTTTCCGGGCGAACGGCCTTGGTTGAGGACTTCGAACAGCACCATGTACCACCAACTGACGACAAACAGCAGCAGCGAGCCCAGCCCCATACCCAGCTTGCCGAGAAACCCCAGGCCGAGGAACAGCAGGCCCAGTACCAGGGCGCGCAGCCCAAGGTCGATGGCAAATGCCAGGGCGCGGGGCGGCAACCCGGCCGGGCGCAGTGGCAAGTCGATGCCTTCGGGCGTTTCGACCTGGTACCGCGTATCCAGAGGCGGGGGCAGCGGTGCTTTCCTTGGCAGTGCTGAGGTAGGGATCATGGGCAGCCTGGTGATGGAGCCAGTTCGGGACGTTACCTGGGCTCGATGCTAGCAGCCTTCGCCAGCGCAAACGACCTGTGTCTGGGCGATCCTGACTTTGCCACGTAACGTTCTAAAGCAAGATAGCTGGCCGGCGCAGCGCTTGAGCGCCTAGACTTCGTCGGTCTCAAGTTCAGGAACAGCCCGTGACCTCTATCTTCTGGTACGACTACGAAACCACCGGGATCACCCCGCGCTGCGACCGCCCGCTGCAAGTGGCCGGGATCCGCACCGACTTCGAACTCAACGAGATCGATGCACCGGTCAATCTCTACTGTCAGCCCAGCGACGACATCCTGCCGCATCCGGCCGCCTGCGCGATCACCGGGATCACCCCGAGTCGCCTGGCCGAGCAAGGTTTGAGCGAGGCGGATTTCATGACCCGGGTGCATGCCCAACTGGCAGCCCCGGGGACCTGCGGCGCCGGTTACAACACCTTGCGTTTCGACGATGAAATGACGCGCTACAGCTTGTACCGCAATTTTTTCGACCCCTATGCTCGCGAATGGCAGGGCGGTAACAGCCGCTGGGACCTGATCGACGTGGTGCGTGCGGCCTATGCATTACGCCCGGACGGCATCGTCTGGCCGCAGGAAGAAGGGCGTGTCACGCTCAAGCTCGAACGCCTGACGGCCGCCAACGGCCTGGACCATGGCCAGGCCCACGAAGCCTTGTCCGATGTGCGCGCCACCATTGCCCTGGCGCGGCTGATTCGTGACCGGCAGCCCAAGCTCTATGACTGGCTGTTCAAGTTGCGCAGCAAACAAAAAGTCATGGACCAGATTCGCCTGCTGCAACCGATGGTGCATATCTCCGGGCGCTTTTCTGCCGAGCGCAGTTATGTGGGCGTCGTCCTGCCGCTGGCCTGGCATCCGCGCAATCGTAATGCACTGATTGTCTGCGACCTGCACCTGGACCCCGAGGGCCTGCTGGCAGATGACGTCGAAACCCTGCGTCAGCGCCTGTACACCCGCCATGCGGATTTGCCCGAGGGGGCGCTTGCGGTGCCGCTCAAACTGATTCACATCAACCGCTGCCCGGTAGTGGCGCCGTTGTCGGTATTGCGGGCCGAGGATCAGCAACGACTGCAATTGGACATGGCGCTGTATCAGGCGCGGGCGCTGCGGCTAAGTGACGCACAGGAACTTTGGCGAGATAAAGTTCCAGCCATTTATGCCCTGGACGACTTCACCCCCAGCGATGACCCTGAGCAACAGTTGTACGATGGTTTCATTGGTGACCGTGACCGACGTTTATGCGAGCAAGTGAGAGCGGCCGACCCACAGCAATTAGCGCAAGAACAATGGCCGTTCGATGATGAACGTTTACCGGAATTATTATTTCGATATCGCGCGCGCAACTTCCCCGAGACCTTGAATGAACAGGAGCAAGAACGCTGGAAATTATTTTGCCAGCAGCGTTTGAGCGATGCTCGATGGGGAGCGCCCAATACCGTGCAGGCATTTGATCAAGCCTGCGAGCAATGGTCGCAGAATGCCGCGGGCGGAACGCTTGAGGTTCTGCAGGAATGGCGCGAGTACGTGGCGTTATTGCGCAAACGTTTGGATATTTGAAATGCCCTGATGAAATGTGTTGAATAACATGGATAAAAAAACGCCAGCGAAAGCTGGCGTTTTTTTGTTCGCAAGTGAACCTGCGAGACGGGTCGCGGCTTAGCCCAGCAGGGTTGCCCAGCCTTCAACCACGTCGCCGCCCCACTTGGCTTTCCACTCTTTCAGAGTCTTGTGGTTGCCACCTTTGGTTTCGATGACTTCGCCGTTGTGCGGGTTCTTGTATTGTTTAACCTTGCGTGCACGCTTGGTGCCGGTAGTTTTCACTGCGCCGCGTGGGGCTTTAACTTTAGATTCCGGATCCAGCAGGGCGATGATATCGCGCAGGGATTTGGAGTATTCGCCCATCAGGGTGCGCAGTTTGCCTTCGAATTCCAGCTCGGTTTGCAGTTTGTCGTCTTGGGACAGGTTCTTCAAACGGGCTTGCAGCTCTTTGATAGCTTCTTCGGTGGCGCGGTATTCGTTGATCAGGGACATGAGGACTACCTTATGTTAGGCACAGGATGCAGGGGACAGTGGCGCAATAATAGTCAGGGTGTTTCATCAAGTAAACATATAAGCGAACTTTTATTTGATTTGATTAGAGTCAATGGCAGACAAATACACTGACAGTTAAAACATCAGCGGTAATGATCACAGTTATTCACAAAGGCCTTCTTGCGTATTCTCACAAGGCGTCCTGCGCCAGCATGCAGTGCTGCTAATCGGTCGACGACGGCCTGCTTGCGCAGGCGGCAGATGGGGCAATTGCTGATCAATACTGCAGTTTTTCTGCGCAATCGCTAGAATGGCGGCCTTTGCGAAGTTCTGGAGTTTTCCCCCTATGCGCACTTTTCGGCTAGTGATCGCTTGCCCGGACGGCGTCGGCATCGTTGCTAAGGTCAGTAACTTTCTGGCGTCACACAATGGCTGGATCACTGAAGCGAGCCATCACTCGGACAATCTCAGTGGCTGGTTCTTCATGCGTCACGAAATTCGGGCCGACTCCTTGCCGTTTGGTCTGGAGGCCTTTCGTGAGGCGTTTGCCCCGATCGCCGAAGAGTTCTCGATGAACTGGCGTATCACCGACACCGCGCAGAAAAAACGCGTGGTGTTGATGGCCAGCCGTGAATCCCACTGCCTGGCCGACCTGCTGCACCGCTGGCACAGCGACGAGCTGGACTGCGAAATTTCCTGTGTGATCTCCAACCACAACGACCTGCGCAGCATGGTCGAGTGGCACGGCATTCCTTACTACCATGTGCCGGTGGATCCGCAGAACAAAGAGCCGGCGTTTGCCGAAGTGTCGCGCCTGGTCAAACAGCACGATGCTGAAGTGGTGGTGCTGGCGCGCTACATGCAAATCCTGCCGCCTGAGCTGTGCAGCGAGTACGCGCACAAGGTGATCAACATCCACCACAGCTTCCTGCCGTCGTTCGTGGGGGCCAAGCCTTACCACCAGGCGTCGATGCGTGGTGTGAAGCTGATTGGCGCCACTTGCCACTACGTCACCGAAGAGCTGGACGCCGGTCCGATCATCGAGCAGGACGTGGTGCGCGTCAGCCACAGCGATAGCATCGAAGACATGGTGCGTTTCGGCCGTGACGTCGAGAAGATGGTGTTGGCCCGCGGCCTGCGCTATCACCTGGAAGACCGCGTGCTGGTGCATGGCAACAAGACCGTGGTGTTCTGATTCGCCGCCGACAGGCACGAGGGCCTCAAGCGTTGTACGCTTGAGGCCCTTTTTTATTGAAGGTGCGGACCATGAGCGATCCACTGGACAAGGCCACCTCCACAGCCCCCGCCACCCTGGGTGAAGGCTGCCTGAGCCGTTACGACCCCGATGACTTGAGTAGCGAGGACGGCACCGAGTTTCCCGGTGCGGCCGAGTTGTGGCAGCAGTTACAGGACCAGCCGGAACCTGAAGGCAAGTCCTGACAGATCCTGCCAGCGCATTCAGATACGGAAACTGCCCACCAGTTGCTTGAGGCGCGCCGCCTGTTGTTCCAGGTCGGAGCAGGCCCGCAAGGTCGACTGCAGGTTTTCCACACCTTCCTGATTGAGGGTGTTGATCTCGGTGATGTCCACGTTGATCGACTCCACCACGGCAGTCTGTTCCTCGGTGGCCGTGGCCACCGACTGGTTCATGCCGTCAATCTCGCCAATGCGCAGGGTCACGCTATTCAGGCGCTCCCCGGCGAGGTTGGCGATCTCCACGCTGTCCTGGCTATGGCGCTGGCTGTCGCCCATGGTGCTGACCGACTCGCGGGCGCCGACCTGCAGCTCCTCGATCATGGTCTGCACCTGTTGCGCCGACTCCTGGGTGCGGTGCGCCAGGTTGCGCACCTCATCGGCCACCACTGCAAAACCGCGTCCGGCCTCACCGGCCCGTGCGGCCTCGATCGCCGCGTTGAGCGCCAGCAGGTTGGTTTGCTGGGAGATGCTGGTGATCACTTCGAGAATCTGCCCGATGTTCACGGTCTTGCTGTTGAGCGACTCGATGTTGCTGCTGGAAGCGCTGAGCATGCTCGACAGTTGATTCATCGCGGCGATGCTGCGATCGACCACTTGCTGGCCATCCTCGGCCAGGCTGCGGGCATCGCTGGCCTGGTGCGATGCTTGCGCGGCGTTGCGCGCGATTTCCTGGGTGGCGGCGCCCAACTGGTTGATGGCGGCCGCGACGCTGTTGGTGCGGCTCGATTGTTCATCGCTGTTGAGCATCGACGAGTTCGAGGCGCTGACCACCCGCAAGGCCACTTCGTTGACCTGCTCGGTGGCTGACGAGACTTCGCGGATCGAGCCGTGGATGCGCTCGACGAAGCGGTTGAACGCAACGCCCAGGGTGCCGAATTCATCATGGTTCTGGATGGTCAGGCGGCGGGTCAGGTCGCCCTCACCGTCGGCGATGTCCTGCATGGCGCGGGTCATGACGTGCAATGGCTGGATCAACAAGCGGATCAGCATGCCGAGCAGGGCGATGATCACGGTCACGGCAATCACCGTGGCGACGATTGCCGAAGTGCGGAACTCGCTGAGCATCGCGAAGGCGGTGTCCTTGTCCACGGACAGGCCGATGTACCAGTTGACCGATGGCAGGCCCTTGATCTGGCTGAAGGTGAAAATGCGCGTCTTGCCGTCCACCTCGACTTCGCTGAAGTCGCTGCCGATGCGCGGGGTGCTGTGCGGATAAGCCTCGCTGAGGGACTTCATCACCAGGGATTTGTCCGGGTGCACCAGGATCTTGCCGTCGGCGTTGACCAGGAAGGCATAACCCATGCCGTCGAAGTCCACGGCCTTGAGGTTGTCGATCAGGGTCTGCAGGCTCAGGTCGCCGCCCACCACCCCGACATTGCTGCCGGCTTTTTTCGAGGCGCTGGCTATGGAAATAATGGTCTGGCCGGTGGCCGCATCGACATAGGGTTCGGTCAGCGTGGCGCTGGCGCTGTTCTGCGCGCCGGTGTACCAGGGCCGACCGCGCGGGTCGAAACCGTCGGGCATTTTCACATCGGGACGGATGGTGAAGCTGCCACCGGCATTGCCCAGGTAGGAGGCCATGAAGGTCGAAGTCAGGGCTTTTTGTTCCAGCAACTCGGCGACGTGCGCATCATCGGCATTGATGGCGATGTTCTGCGCCAGGTTATCGATCAGAAGAATGCGCCCGGACAGCCAGGTCTGAATGTTGCTCGCGGTGACATCCCCCATTTCATTGAGGTAGCTGTCGAGGTCCTGGCGAATTGCATTGCGCTGCAGATAATCGTTGTACAGCGTAAATGTGGCGAACGCGGCAATGACGATAAGGGCGGCGGCAAGCAGGATTTTGTGGCTGAAGCGCAGATTGTTGTTCATGGCTTGTGGTGTCCGCTAATGTCTTATTGTGTGGGGCGTGTTGCGACAAAAAAGCGCGCACGATAGGCGCTGTGGCACATAAGCTGATATTTCCGTGGATCCTTAGGGAATTATCTGACCTGATATTCAGTCTGGTCTCTCGCTTATCTCTATCGGCTGTGTAGGACCAAAGCTTAATCATGGGTGACAAAATGCCTGATTCATTAAAACTCGTTATTGGTGCCGACCTTCAGGGCCAGCCGATTGCCCAGGCCATGCGCCTGGCCAACCGCCACGGATTGGTGGCGGGTGCCACCGGGACCGGGAAGACCGTCACCCTGCAACGCCTGGCCGAGGCGTTCAGTGATGCCGGGGTCGCGGTGTTTGCCGCTGACATCAAGGGCGACCTCTGCGGGCTGGGGGCGGTGGGTAATCCCCAGGGCAAGGTGGCCGAGCGGATTGCCGGCATGCCATGGCTCAACTACCAGCCGGCGGCCTATCCAGTGACGTTGTGGGATATCCACGGGCAGTCTGGTCATCCGTTGCGTACAACCTTGAGTGAAATGGGCCCGTTGTTGCTCGGCAGCCTGCTGGAGTTGACGGACAGCCAGCAGTCGGCGCTGTATGCCGCCTTCAAGGTGGCCGATCGCGAGGGCTTGTTGCTGCTCGACCTCAAGGATCTCAAGGCCCTGCTCAACCACCTCAAGGACAACCCCGAACTGCTTGGCGATGACGCCGCCCTGATGACCACCGGTTCCAGTCAGGCGCTGTTGCGGCGCCTGGCCACCTTGGAGCAGCAGGGTGCCGAGGCGCTGTTCGGCGAGCCGGCGTTGCAACTGCAGGACATCCTCGCCCCGGCCAGCGATGGTCGCGGGCGCATCCATCTGCTGGACGCCAGCCGCCTGGTGCATGAGGCGCCGAAGGTCTACGCGACCTTCCTGCTGTGGTTGCTGGCCGAACTGTTCGAGCAACTGCCGGAGCGCGGCGACGCCGAGAAACCGCTGCTGGCGTTGTTTTTCGATGAGGCGCACTTGCTCTTTGCCGGCACGCCCAAGGCCTTGCAGGAACGTTTGGAGCAGGTGGTGCGGTTGATCCGTTCCAAGGGCGTGGGGGTGTATTTCGTCACCCAGTCGCCGGGCGACTTGCCGGATGACGTGCTGGCCCAGCTGGGTTTGCGCATCCAGCACGGGTTGCGGGCATTTACCGCCAAGGAGCAGAAATCCCTGAAGGCGGTGGCGGACGGTTTCCGCCCCAACCCGGCGTTCAGCGCCCTGCAAGTGCTGACCGACCTGGGGATTGGCGAGGCATTGGTCGGGACCCTGCAAGAGAAGGGCACGCCGGAGATGGTCCAGCGGGTGCTGGTGGCGCCGCCGCAATCGCGTATCGGGCCATTGAGCGAAGCTGAACGTGCCGCGCTGATTGCCAGCTCACCGTTGGTCGGGCGTTACGACAAGCCGATCGACCGCGAGTCGGCCTATGAAGTGCTGGTGGGGCGCAAGGGCCTGGCGCCGGAGGCCGAGGCCGTGCCGGACAAGCCGGCGGCAGAGGAGCCGAGCTTCACTGAGCAGGCCGGCGAGTTTCTCGGCACCGCCGCCGGGCAAGCGCTGAAGTCGGCGATGCGCCAGGCGGCTAACCAGTTGGGCCGGCAGTTGGTGCGCGGGTTGATGGGATCGTTACTGGGGGGCAGCAAGCGTCGCTGACGGTGTTTGTCGGAGCGCCGGGCGGCGCTCCGCTTGCTCGTGATGGCTTTCGCCGTGTCACCGCAAAGGTGGCGGTCTAGCGCTGTCGCTAGCCTGCTCCCACCTTCATAAATGAATTGTGCTCAGGCCTTGGGCTTGGCGTGTGCCGCCAGGCGCTCCAGGGCTGCTCGCAGATTGGGGTCGGTAATCCCGTCGGCCGTGGCCTGGATGGTGGCCGCCGCGTCGCTGGACAGGTCCATGGTGTGGCCGGCCGCTCCTTGCTGCACGGTGGGCGGTTGAACCTTGAACAGAATCCGCGTCAGGCTGGCGAACTCGTCGAAGGCCTGCAATTGACGTTGCAGGCGTTTTTGCTGGTAGCGCAAGCGGGTGGCCCAGTGTCCGTCGGTGACGATCAACAGCAGGCTGCCTTCGCGCCAGGAGGCGACGTGGCAATGTTCGCGGGCTGCCGGCTGTAATTGGCTTTCGAGCAAGCGCTGCAGATGACCGAGGCGTTGTGCGTGGCCAAATATGGCTTTTAACGGTTTGGCTTCGCGTAGCAGAACGGCGGGTGCTCTGGCCGTAAGAGGGCGAAATGCCATGATCAGACACCTGAAGTAACAGAGCCGCCATGGTAGCAGAAAGCGCCGGATCCGCCCGAGCCATTGCTTTGTTACCGCTTTACTCATTAAATCAATGAGTAACTTCTGCTGCAAATGGCTTGAAGTTCAGTAAAAAGCCCTTATTTTAAGTGAGCCCCGTCACAACGCTGTGCCAGCATCGTGGAATAACGCCACTTTCCTCACCATCGTTTCCGGGTAGAATGCTCGTTCGCATGCGGCCATGAGGGCTGCTCGGGCGACTCACGGGGCCGCCCTCCATCCCTTTAGTGTGGAAGATCCTGCCGATATGTTTGCGCCTTTGTTAAAGAAACTTTTTGGAAGCAAGAATGAGCGTGAAGTCAAACGCATGCTCAAGACGGTGCAACTCGTCAATGCCTTCGAAGAGCGAATGGTGGCCCTTTCGGACGATCAATTGCGTGCCAAGACAGACGAGTTCAAGGCCCGCTTCGCCAAAGGGGAGACCCTCGACAAGCTGCTGCCAGAGGCCTTTGCGGTAGCCCGCGAAGCCGGCAAGCGCGTCATGGGCATGCGCCACTTCGACGTCCAGTTGATCGGCGGCATGACCTTGCACGAAGGCATGATTGCCGAAATGCGTACCGGTGAAGGCAAGACCCTGGTGGCGACACTGGGCGTTTACCTCAACGCACTGTCCGGCAAAGGCGTGCACGTGGTCACGGTGAACGACTACCTGGCCCGCCGCGATGCCAACTGGATGCGTCCGCTCTATGAATTCCTCGGCCTGACGGTCGGCGTGGTCACGCCGTTCCAGCCGCCGGAAGAAAAGCGCGCGGCCTACGCCTGCGACATCACCTACGGCACCAACAACGAATTCGGTTTCGACTACCTGCGCGACAACATGGCGTTCAGCATGGAAGAAAAATTCCAGCGCGAACTCAATTTTGCCGTGATCGACGAAGTCGACTCGATCCTCATCGACGAAGCCCGTACCCCACTGATCATTTCCGGTCAGGCCGAAGACAGCTCCAAGCTCTACATCGAGATCAACAAGCTGATCCCGCAACTGGAGCTGCATGTCGAGGAAGTGGAAGGCGTCGTCACCAAGGCCGGTCACTACAGCGTCGACGAGAAGACCCGCCAGGTCGAACTCAACGAAGCCGGTCACCAATACATCGAAGAAGTGCTGACCCGCATCGGCCTGCTGGCTGAAGGCGAGAGCCTGTACTCGGCGCACAACCTGGGTCTGTTGACCCACGTGTATGCCGGCCTGCGCGCGCACAAGCTGTTCCACCGCAACATCGAATACATCGTGCAGGATGGCCAGGTAGTCCTGGTCGACGAACACACCGGCCGTACCATGCCGGGCCGTCGTTTGTCCGAAGGCCTGCACCAGGCCATCGAGGCCAAGGAAAACCTGAACATCCAGGCCGAGAGCCAGACCCTGGCATCGACCACCTTCCAGAACTACTTCCGTCTGTACAACAAACTGTCCGGCATGACCGGTACAGCCGACACCGAAGCGTTCGAATTCCATCAGATCTATGGCCTGCAGGTCATGGTCATCCCGCCGAACAAGCCGCTGGCGCGTAAAGACTACAACGACCTGGTGTTCCTCACCGCGGACGAGAAGTACGCCGCCATCGTCACCGACATCAAGGAAAGCATGGCCGCGGGGCGCCCGGTTCTGGTGGGCACCGCGACCATCGAAACTTCCGAGCACATGTCGCGCCTGCTCGATAAGGAAGGCATCGAGCACAAGGTTCTGAACGCCAAGTTCCACGAAAAGGAAGCCGAGATCATTGCCCAGGCCGGTCGCCCAGGCGCGCTGACCATTGCCACCAACATGGCCGGTCGTGGTACCGACATCCTGTTGGGCGGTAACTGGGAAGTGGAAGTGGCTTCCCTGGAAAACCCGACGCCGGAACAGATCGCCCAGATCAAGGCCGACTGGCAGAAGCGTCACCAGCAAGTGCTCGAGTCGGGCGGCCTGCAGGTGATTGCCTCGGAACGTCACGAATCGCGCCGTATCGACAACCAGTTGCGTGGTCGTGCCGGTCGTCAGGGTGATGCCGGCTCCAGCCGCTTCTACCTGTCGCTGGAAGACAGCCTGATGCGTATTTTTGCCTCTGACCGGGTGAAAAACTTCATGAAGGCCCTGGGCATGCAGCCTGGCGAAGCGATCGAGCACCGCATGGTGACCAACGCCATCGAAAAGGCCCAGCGCAAGGTTGAAGGTCGTAACTTCGACATCCGCAAGCAATTGCTGGAGTTCGACGACGTCAACAACGAACAGCGTAAAGTGATCTATCACATGCGTAACACGTTGCTGGCCGCCGACAACATCGGTGAGACCATCGCCGACTTCCGCCAGGACGTACTCAACGCCACCGTTTCGGCGCACATTCCTCCGCAGTCGCTGCCTGAGCAGTGGGACGTTGCCGGTCTGGAAGCAGAATTGGAAAGCGGTTTCGGGGTGAAGCTGCCGATCCAGCAATGGCTCGACGAAGACGATCACCTGTACGAAGAGACCCTGCGCGAGAAGCTGATGCAAGAGCTGATCGCCGCCTACAACGAAAAAGAAGACCAGGCGGGCGCCGAAGCCCTGCGCACCTTCGAGAAGCAAATCGTGTTGCGCGTGCTGGACGACCTGTGGAAAGACCACCTGTCGACCATGGACCACCTGCGTCACGGTATCCACCTGCGTGGCTACGCCCAGAAGAACCCGAAGCAGGAATACAAGCGCGAGTCGTTCACGCTGTTCTCCGAGCTGCTGGATTCGATCAAGCGCGACTCGATCCGGGTCTTGTCCCACGTTCAGGTACGCCGCGAAGATCCGATCGAAGAAGAGCAACGCCTGCGTCAGGAAGCCGAGGCGCTGGCCGCCCGCATGCAGTTCCTGCACGACGAAGCGCCTGGCCTGGAGCAACCGGAGCTGTTGGGTGAAGAAGTCGATGTGGCCCTCGCCACCGCGCCGGTACGCAACGAGCAGAAGCTGGGCCGCAACGAGCTGTGCTACTGCGGTTCGGGCAAGAAGTTCAAGCATTGCCACGGGCAGATCCAGTAAAACCCGTCGTCAACGCTGAAATACCCGCGCCGCGACCGGCATCAGCCGTCGCGGCGTTTTACCATTCGAAGCACCAACGCCGCGCGCCGAAAAGCGTGGCGATCCGGGTGCAGACATTATCTAGTGAGGAGCGCATTCATGGCTGTTGGTCTTGGTCCTTTGCCTACGTTGCACCCGGTTGCCGGTTTTGAACTCGGTATCGCTTCGGCTGGCATCAAGCGCCCTGGGCGCAAGGATGTCGTGGTCATGCGCTGTGTCGAAGGCTCGACCGTCGCCGGGGTGTTCACCTTGAACGCCTTCTGCGCCGCGCCGGTGATCCTGGCCAAGCAACGGGTCCAGGGCGCGGTGCGTTACCTGCTGACCAACACCGGCAACGCCAACGCTGGCACCGGTGAGCCGGGCCTGGCGGCCGCCGAGCGGACCTGCGCCAAACTGGCCCAACTGACCGGCGTCGACGCGAGCCAAGTGCTGCCGTACTCCACTGGGGTGATCGGCGAACCGCTGCCGGTGGAGAAAATCGAAGGCGCGTTGCAGGCGGCCCTCGATGACCTGTCGCAAAACAACTGGGAAGCCGCGGCCACCGGGATCATGACCACTGACACCCTGCCCAAGGGCGCCAGCCGGCAGTTCCAGCACGACGGCGTGACCATCACCGTAACCGGCATCAGCAAAGGCGCCGGGATGATTCGTCCGAACATGGCGACCATGCTGGGCTACATCGCCACCGACGCCAAGGTGTCCCGCGAAGTGCTGCAGAACCTGCTGCTGGACGGCGCGAACAAGTCGTTCAACCGCATCACCATCGATGGCGATACCTCGACCAACGACTGCTGCATGCTGATCGCTACCGGCCAGGCGGCCCTGCCGGAAATCACCGAGGCCAGCGGTCCGTTGTTCGCGGCGCTCAAGCAAGCGGTGTTCGAGGTGTGCATGGACGTGGCGCAGGCCATCGTGCGTGACGGCGAAGGGGCGACCAAGTTCGTCACCGTAGAAGTCAACGGCGGTGGCAATCACCAGGAATGCCTGGACGTCGGCTACACCGTGGCGCACTCGCCGCTGATCAAGACCGCGCTGTTCGCCTCCGACCCGAACTGGGGCCGGATCCTCGCCGCCGTCGGCCGTGCCGGCGTGCCGGACCTGGACGTGAGCAAGATCGACGTGTTCCTTGGCGAGGTGTGCATCGCCAGCCGTGGCGCACGCGCAGCCAGCTACACCGAAGCCCAGGGCTCGGCGGTGATGCAGCGTGAGGAAATCACCATTCGCATCGAACTGGGCCGTGGTGACTGCAGCGAAACCATCTGGACCACCGACCTGTCCCACGAGTACGTGAAGATCAACGCCGAATACCGCACCTGACGCACTCCGGGCAGGCCTTGCTCCTCCTATAGGAGCAAGGCCTGCCACTTGTCCCCTCAGCCAAAGGTCCCCGAACATGAGCTACCACCTGATCATCGGCGACAAACTGCATTCCTCCTGGTCCCTGCGCGGTGCCCTGGCACTGGATCTCGCTGGCGCGACCTACACCGAAGAACTGATCAAACTCAACCAGCCTGATACCCGCGAGCGGTTGCTCAAGCATTCGCCGACGGCCAAGGTGCCTCTGCTCAAGACCGAGCACGGGACCATTGCCGACTCGCTGGCGATTGCCGAGTACCTGGTCGAGCGTTTCCCGGATGCTGGGCTCTGGCCCAAGGACATCGCTGCTCGCGCCCAGGCGCGTTCGGCGTGTGCACAGATGCACAGCGGCTTTTTTGCCATGCGCGGCAACATGCCGTTTGACCTGAGCCGTGACGCGCCACTGACGCCGATGCCGGCCGAGGTACAGGCAGAGATCCAGCGGATGCTGGCGCTGTGGGCCGAGTGCCGCGCCGCCGCCACTGAAGCCGGGCCGTTCCTGTTCGGCACGGTCAGCCTGGCCGATGCGTTTTTTGCCCCGATTGCCGTGCGTTTGCGCACCTATCGGGTCGAACTGCCGGCGGCCGACGCGGCCTATGTCGAGACGATTTACCAATGGCCAGCCTTCAAGGCCTGGCAGCAAGCCGGCCTGGAGGAAGTAGCGCGGTGAAACGAGTCCATGTAGCCGCAGCGGTGATCCGCGATGCCAGCGGCAAGATCCTGATCGCGCGTCGCGCCGATAGCCAGCACCAGGGCGGTCTTTGGGAGTTTCCCGGGGGCAAGGTCGAGGAGGGCGAGTCGGTTCAGGCCGCGCTCGCCCGCGAATTGCAGGAGGAGCTGGGTATCGGCGTCACGGCCGCACGGCCGTTGATCAAGGTCCAGCATGATTATCCGGATAAGCAGGTGCTGCTGGACGTCTGGGAGGTGTCGGCCTTCAACGGCGAACCCCACGGTGCCGAAGGCCAGCCATTGGCCTGGGTCACTGCACGGGAGCTGGGCGACTACGAATTTCCCGCGGCCAACCAGCCGATCGTTGCGGCGGCGCGCTTGCCCGCTGAATATCTGATTACCCCAGAGGACCTGGAAACCCCGGCCCTGCTGCGCGGAATCCAGAAAGCCATCGCCGGCGGCATCAAGCTGATCCAGCTGCGGGCCCCCAACGGTTACGACCCCAAGTACCGCGATCTGGCGGTGGATGCGGTCGGCTTGTGCGCTGGCAAGGCACAATTGATGCTCAAGGGGCCGTTCGAGTGGTTGGGGGATTTCCCCTCGGCCGGTTGGCACATCACGGCGGCACAACTGCGCAAGTACGCCAGTGCCGGGCGTCCGCTGCCGGCTTCGCGCTGGTTGGCGGCGTCCTGTCATAACGCCGAGGAGTTGAGCCTGGCCGAGCAGATGGGCGTGGACTTTGTCACCCTGTCGCCGGTACAACCGACCCAGACTCATCCTGACGCTGTGCCATTGGGCTGGGAGCAGGCTTCGCAGTTGATCGCCGGTTTCAGCAAGCCGGTGTTCCTGCTGGGCGGGGTCGGTCCTGAAGAGCGGCAGAAGGCCTGGGACGCAGGGGCCCAGGGTGTCGCAGGGATTCGGGCGTTCTGGCCTGGGGCCTGATGGGGTGTTGCGGGCCTCTTCGCCGGCAAGCCGCTCCTATTGTGGGAGCGGGCTTGCCCGCGATGACGGCCTTGAATACGCGGCTAGTCTACGGGGTTAAGCCTCTGGTTTAGCCGCCGCCTGCCACAGAATCTCGCTGACCCCCTGGCGCTTGGCAATCAGGCGTGCCGCCACGAATAGCAGATCCGACAAACGATTGATGTAGGCCAGGCCCACCCCGGCCAAAGGCTCGATTGCATTCAACTGTTGGCAACGGCGTTCGGCACTGCGGGCCAGGCTGCGGCAGACGTGGGCCTGGGCGATCAGCGCCGAGCCACCTGGCAAAATGAAATTCTCCAGTGGCCCCAGTTCCTCGTTCCAGCTATCGATGGCCGACTCCAGGCGTTCGACTTCCGCCCCATTCAGTGCCTGGTACACCGGCATCGCCAGTTCGCCACCGAGGTCGAACAGGCGATGCTGGCACGGCTCCAGGACTTCGCTGACTTGCCTCAGGCCAGGATAGACCTCGCTCTGCTCAGCCAGTGCCGCCAGCAGCAGGCCGAGCTGGCTGTTGAGGGTGTCGACTTCGCCGATGGCTTCGACGCGCGGATGGTCCTTGGGTACGCGGCGACCGTCGCCCAGCCCGGTTTCGCCGGCGTCGCCGGTGCGGGTGTAAATCTTCGACAGGCGAAAGCCCATGCTTAGCGCTCCAGTTGTTTGAGTTCGTGAGAGGCGAGGGGGGAGCCGGCCAGGGGTAGGCGCAAAGTGAAGCAGGTGCCTTGGCCCAGGGTCGACTGCACTTCCATCTGGCCTTTGTGGTTGTTGGTGATGATGAAGTACGACACCGAAAGCCCCAGGCCTGTGCCCTGGCCGATTTCCTTGGTGGTGAAGAAGGGTTCGAAGGTGCGTTTGCGCACGTTTTCGCTCATGCCGATACCGTTGTCTTCGACCTGGATCTCGGCCCAGGGCGGGTTCAGGCGGGTGCGCAGGATGATGCGCCCGGGTTCGCTGTCGTCTTCGCGCAGGTGAATCGCCTGGGCTGCGTTTTTCAGCAGGTTGAGCAGCACTTGTTCCAGCTCGTTGGCAGTGCCGGGCACCGGCCCCAGTTGCGGGTCGAACTGGCGAATGATGGCCTGGCCCTTGAAGTCGAAGCCAATGGCCAGGTCGAAGTCGTTGCCGGCAATCTCCACGGCCTGGTCGATCAGGGCCGGCAGGTCGCAAGGGGCCATCTGCCGGTTGCTGCGGCGGCTGAAGCTGAGCATATGGGTGACGATCTTCGCGGCGCGGGCTCCGGCCTGCTGGATGCCATCCAGCAGTTGTGGGACTTCCCGGCTTTGCAGGTACTGATTGACGTTATCCAGTTCGACACCAACCTGCTCGGCGGTCTCGAGGTTTCTTGGCAACTCGTTCGACAGGCGGCGGCGGATGTTTTGCACGTTGTGCAGGATGGCGCCCAGGGGGTTGTTGATTTCGTGGGCCATACCCGCCGCCAGGCCGCCGACCGAAAGCATCTTCTCCGACTGCACCATCATTTCTTCCAGGGACAGGCGCTGGGTGATGTCGTCGATCCGAATCACCACGCCGCGCCCAGCCCCACCCATCAGCGGATAGAAGGTCAGGGCGTAGTGCTTGGCTTCATCGTCCTTGACCCAGGTGACCCGTTCGATCTTGACCACGCTGTGCTGCTCGACGGTTTCCTTGAGCTGCGGCAGGAACGGCTTGAGCGGCTCAAAGGCGAGGAAGATCGGCTGGTTCAGCGCTTCGTCCAGGCGGGTCCCGGAAAGCGCGCTGGCCTCCTGGTTCCACTGGGTCACGTAAAGTTGCTCATCGAGGGCGATCAACGCCGAGGGCATGGAATCGATGATGCTGTTGAGGTAGTTCTGGAACCCGGTGAGCTTCTTCTCGATCTTGCTGCGTACCTGGACTTCCAGCTCCAGCTTGCGGTTGGTGTGCCGGGTTTCCTCGGCGAGGCCCTGGGCCTGGTCGTAGGCGGCCTGGGAGTCGTCGCGGGCGCGCTTGAGTTGTTGTTCACGGGCTTCGATGCGCGAAAGCATGGTGTTGAAGGCTTCGGCGAGGCTGCCGATTTCATCGAGGTTGCCCCGGGAGGCACGTAGCGCGTAGTTCTCCTCGCGGGTGACCTGGCGCGACAGCTCTTCGAGTTGATGGATGGGCTGGGTGATCAGTCGTTTGATCTGCTGGGCGATCAGCAGCCACAGCAGCACGCTGAAAATCAGGATCCCCAGGCTGGCGGTGAACGTGCCCGTGTAGAACGCCACCGGCAATTCGCTACTGGCCACCAGCAGCAAATGACCGGGCTCCTGGCCCGGGCGCAGCAGGGTGATCACTTGATTACTGCGAAACTCGGTGGCTTGCCAGCCTTCGATATGGCGATAGCGCTTGGGCAGCTCAAGGGGGTCGCCCCGTTGCACCTGGGCCAACAGTCGACCCTGGGCGTCGTACAGCGCGGCGGCGCGCAACGGCGTATAGCTGTTGAGTTCGTTGAGCAGTTTTTCCCCATCCGCGGGCGAGTTCAGGGCCTGGCTGGCGATCGACGGGTTGGCGACCAATCGGCCGATGGTCTGCAGGGCTTGTGGCGCCATGCTTTCCTGGGAGATCCAATAGGCGGCGCTGATAAAGGTCAGGTTGGCCACCAGCAGGACGGTGATCAACAGCACCAACAGGGCAGCCAGCAGTTTCTGGCCGACCGGTAGGTTTTCAAGGCGCTGGCGCAAGGGCATCGGGGTCGTCGCTGAAGTAGAACAGGAGGCCAGCGTAGCCGCTGCTCAGTCGCTGGGCAATCCGCGTGTGCGCAGGTGGGTCATCAGGCGCTGCTGCAGCTGGTTGAGGTGTGGCAGCACCAGTTGGTGGCGTGTGGCGACCTCGCAGGCGTGGCCCAGCAGGTAGCTGATTTCGGTGCGGCGCTGGTTGGCCACGTCCTGGTACATGGACGAGTAGTTGGCTGCGGTGGCCAGGATCACCCGCTCGACTTCCTGCTGCAGGTCTTGCGCCGCCGCGGGCTGGCCACAGCGTTCGAGCAATTGGGCAAGTTCGCTGCACAGGGTGGCGACTTCGCACTGGTGCTGCTGCAGGCCGCCATTGCGGCAATCGTGGAGCACCGTCAACGGATTGATCGCACAGTTGAGCGCCAGTTTGCGCCACAGCCGGGTCAGGATGTCCACGCTCCAGGCATGGGGGATGCCGGCGGCATCAAGGTCGTCGAGCCAGATCGGTGCCACTGGGTGGCGGCTATCGCCGAGCCAGGTGTAGCCATGGCCGGCGAACACCACCCGCCAATCGCCATCACGAAACGCGCCTTCGGTACTTGAGGCAAAAATACAGCGCGCCTGGGGCACCCGTGCGGCGACGGCGTCCTGGCTGCCGAGGCCGTTCTGCAGCAGGATCAACTCGGCGTCAGGGGTCAGGCGATGGGCCAGTTGCGCGACGGCGGCCTCGGCGTCGTAGGCCTTGCAAGCCACCAGCAGGCGCTCGATCGGCGCGTCGTTGTCGAGGGTTTCGGCCGGCACCGGATAACGCTGGGCCTGGCCCTGTTCCACCAGGGTCAGGCCGCCGGCCGCCTGATATGCCTGCAAGCGTGCCCTATCGCGCACGATCAACCGCACCGGCAGGCCGGCGCGCGCCAGGCGAGTGGCCCACAGGGTGCCGAGGCTGCCTGCGCCGAGGATATGCCAGGTGGTCGACATCAGTTTTGTGCTCTGATTGGCAGGTGCATGTGCGGCTCGCAGATTCGAATGGGCAAGACCCGTTATAATCAGCGCGGATTTTAACCGCAAGCCAGGCGTGCACCTGAGTTATTGTGCGCGGCCATTTTTTATTGGAGAGATTACATGCCGTCGTTCGACGTGGTATCCGAACTGGACAAACACGAAGTCACCAACGCGGTCGAAAACGCCGTCAAGGAACTCGACCGTCGTTATGACCTGAAAGGCAAAGGCAGCTTCGAGTTCAAGGAAAAGGACCTGACCGTCAACCTGACCGCCGAGGCCGACTTCCAGCTCGAGGCGATGATCGAGATCCTCAAGCTGGCACTGGTCAAGCGCAAGATCGACGTACAGTGCCTTGAGGTCAAGGACGCCTACGCCTCTGGCAAGCTGGTGAAGCAGGAAGCCGTCCTCAAGGAAGGCATCGACAAAGAGCTGGCGAAGAAGATCGTGGCTCACGTCAAGGACGCCAAGCTCAAGGTCCAGGCTGCCATCCAGGGCGAGCAGGTACGCATCACCGGCAAGAAGCGCGATGACCTGCAAGATGCGATCGCCGCATTGCGCGCCAAGGAATTCGGCATGCCGCTGCAGTTCAACAACTTCCGCGACTGATCAGTCATCGGGGAACCTCTCGGCGTAATTGACGTCCGAGGCCCAAGCAACAGCAGAAATGATTGAGCCCTGAACGGTTCGATCTTTCTGCTGCTTGGTTTTTAAGTGCCGGGTAGCCGGGAATCAGGAGAGAAAGATGGATTTGAATGCTGAAGTGGACAACCTGGTCAAGGCTTCCCAGGCCTGGATCCCGATGATCATGGAATACGGCAGCCGGGTGCTGCTGGCGGTCCTTACCCTGGCCATTGGCTGGTGGTTGATCAACAAGCTGACCCACAAGGTCGGCAAACTGCTGGCGCTGCGCAATGCCGACCTGGCTTTGCAGGGGTTTATCAGCAGCCTGGCGAACATCGTCCTCAAGGTACTGCTGGTCGTCAGTGTCGCGTCGATGATCGGTGTCGAGACCACCTCCTTTGTCGCTGCCATCGGTGCCGCAGGCCTGGCCATTGGCCTGGCGTTGCAAGGCAGCCTGGCGAACTTCGCCGGTGGGGTGCTGATTCTGCTGTTCCGCCCGTTCCGTATCGGCGACTTCATTGAAGCCCAGGGCACGGCGGGTACTGTCGACAGCATCCAGATCTTCCACACGATCATCCGTACTGGCGACAACAAGACAGTCATCGTGCCTAACGGCGTGCTGTCCAACGGCATCATCACCAACACCAACCGTCAGTTGACTCGCAAAGTCGTGTTCGATGTGGGCGTGGACTACGAAGCGGACCTGCAGAAGGCGCGTGCCGTACTGCTGGAACTGGCCAAGGATGCGCGGGTACTGGCCGATCCTGAGCCGGTGGCCGTGGTTTCGGTCCTGGGTGACAGCTCGATCACACTATCGCTGCGAGTCTGGGTGAAGACCGCAGACTACTGGGATGTGATGTTCCACTTTAATGAACACTCCCGTGATCGCTTGAAAGCGGCGGGTATTGATATTCCGTTTCCGCAGCGCGTGATTCGAGTAGTTCAAGAAACTGCGTAAAGTAAAAGCTCTACAGCTTGGCTTGCTGGCCAGGCAGTGAGTTGGAACCCAAGGGGCGATAAACCCCTTGGGTTTTTTTATATCGGTAGTTTGCAAATAGAGTGGCTGCTTACTATTAGCTTGCTACTCAATTGCTCTTGATGAATGTTTGTACTTGTCATCAAGTTGCAATAAAAAAGCCCCCCACCTTTTCAGGTGAGGGGCTTTTATTTGAGCCAGGCTCAAGACGCTAGGCAATAACCACTGATTACAAAATGTTCAGAGGGTATTCAGCGATGATACGCACGTCGTTGTTGTCGGCGGTGTATTCAGCGTTGTAAGCGTTGTTTGCACGGTAGATTGCGCTACGCAGACGCAGGGACAGATCCTTGGCCGGACCTTCCTGGAACACATACTTCGTTTCGAAGTTGAATTCGTGTTCCTTACCTTCGGAACCGCTGGCGGTATCGATGTTGTTACCGTAGACATAACGGGACATGAAGCTCAGGCCAGGCACGCCGTAGGTGGCCATGTTCAGGTCATAACGAGCCTGGTACGACTTCTCGTCCTTGCCGATGAAGTCGGAGATCTGGATGGAGTTGGCTACGAAGATCGTGCCGTTACCATCAACGCCGTACAGGTAGTTGGTGTCACCGGAAGACTGCTGGTAGCCCAGGGTGAATTTGTGCGCGCCCAGGCTGTAGGCAGCTGCCAAGCTCCACAGTTTGTTGTCCAGAGGGCCGTACAGCGCTGCACCCTGGTCTTTGGTCTTGTAGGCGTTCAGGTCGAAGTTCAGCGACTGATCGTCATTGATCGGCAGGGTGTAGTTGGCGTTGATGTATTGCTTCTTGAAGTAGTCGTCTACGTCGGAAGCAGCAAAGCCGGCTACGAAGTTATCGGTGAACTGGTAGGTAGCACCACCGATGTTGGCGCTGGTCAGGCCAGGTGTGTGTGCACCGTTGATGCTGTCCTTGCCCATGCCAGTCTGCGAGCTCAGCGCAGTCAAGCGACCCAGGTTGACTTCCAGGCCCTTGATTTCTTTACTGGTGATGATGGTGCCTTCAGCAACTTCTGGCAGCAGGCGGCTGTCGTCAGTCGAGAAAACCGGGCTGGCAACGAATTGACGGCCGTATTTCAGAGTGGTGTCGGAGAGACGGAACTTGATTGCCGCGCCGCTTTTCGATTGGGTATCTTCCGGGTTGCCATCGCTGTCGCGGGCAAACAGACCGTTACCAGCACGACCTGCACCGCCATCAAGCTTGGCAGTACCCATTACCATGGCGTCCAGACCTACGCCGATGGTGCCTTGAGTGAAGCCGGACTCGTAGGTAATCAGTTCGCTGATACCGGTGTCCTGACGATAGCCGCTCTTGTAGCCGCCACCTGGCTTGGCAATGTTGCCAGCACCGTTACGGAAGTCGCGGTTCATGTACTCGATACGAGTCTTGGCTTTCAGACTTTGGTCTTCAATAAAGCCTTTGGCTTCGTCCTGGGAGGACGCGATTGCGAACTGCGAGGTGCCTGCTGAAACAGCCAGTGCGATCATGCTCCACTTCATCACGCGCATCGTGATTTGCTCCTTTGGTTTTTTTGAAGAGTTCTGCCGTCCCACCTGTTTTTTTATCTGGGCGGCTCTTTCTTTTTGTGTCGGCGCAAACTTATATCACGCCGACAATGTTGGCGATACTTGCGCTTTCAACCTTTCAGCTTCTTTACGGCCCTGTCGCAATATGCGCGTTGGAGGTCGTATTTTTGCAAAATCTGTGCATTCGGACTGACAACTTCAGCGTTGTTTTACAAGGCTTGTACGTCAGAAAAAGTGTCCTTGTCTTGCACTTGAATCTCCGTGGGCTTCCGTGCCGCTATTGTTATGGGTCTAAAGGGTTCCACTTCCAGCGGACGCCTTATAGACGATGTGGGAATGAATGCAACAAGCGTGCACAAATCGGCTTTTTGCCTGCGTTTTTTTCTGAAACGCCCGTTTTAACTCACAAAACCGAATAAACACGGGGTCTTCGAGACCGTTTTGTTTGCGCTTGACTCCGTAGCTCTTCTGGTGTTGCACCATGACTGTGCATGGGTGAGAACACAAAATGTTACCGGTTCACCCTTTGGGGTGTGTAAACGGCGGATGCTCGGAGAAATCAGCTTAGACGTGGATGGAATTTTTGCCGGTTTTTTTTCGGCATTTGCATGGGCTTCACACTTTTGCCGAGGTTGGCCCGGGTCCAGGAGGGGGGGCGCTGTTGGGGCTGCACGGCGGTAGTTCCTTCATGGTGCGTGCAGATGGCAAATGTCCTGTGCTGGGGCGTTTACCGGGTAGGGAGCCCCACGGCGTCTGGTTTTACGCGTGTGGCGCTGATTTTTCGCCGTGAACCGTATCGGGTTCGCGGGTATGCTGCGCATGTATGGCCGGCGCAGCAGCCTCGAGGGCTGGCGCCAGGCCCCAATCATCGACTATGCAGGAGTGCCCGCGGTGTTTGCTTTGGATTCACGACTTGAACAAGACACCCTGACCATTGGGGATTTCCCGCTCAGCCGCTTGCTGTTGTCCAATGACTCGAATTATCCCTGGTTCATCCTGGTTCCGCGCCGTGCGGATATCAGTGAGTTGTTTCAGTTAGAGGCGGCCGATCAACAGCAGTTGTGGCGGGAAACAACACTGTTGGCCGAAACACTCAAGGATTCGTTCGACGCCGACAAGTTGAATGTGGCGACCTTGGGTAATGTGGTCAGTCAGTTGCACATGCATGTCATCGTGCGTAAACGTGAGGACGCTGCCTGGCCGGCTCCGGTCTGGGGCAAGCACCCGGCACGCCCCTATACCGCCGAGCAAGTGGCGGCGATTCGTGAGCGGCTGCGTCTGGTGTTGAGCGATGGTTTCACGTTTCTGGAGGGTTGAGTCATGAGCCTGGAAGAGCGCGTTATGGACCTGGAAAGTCGCCTGGCGTTTCAGGATGACGCCATCGAGGCGATGAATGATGTGTTGGTGACCCAGCAGCGGGTTGTCGAGCGACTGCAGTTGCAGATGAACGCGCTGCTCAAGCGTCAGGAAGAAATGGCCGGCCAGTTCGAGACGTTCGAAGAGGACGCGCCGCCGCCGCACTATTGAGTGTCAGTGGCCAATACCGATTGGCAGGCAATAAAAAACCGCGAGCAGCCTGGCTGCATCGCGGTTTTTTTTCGAGCGGGTAACGAGGTCGGGATCAGCGACGCGGCAGGGCCGCGATCACGTCTTCCGCTTGCAGGCCTTTATCCCGGTTCATCACCGAGAACTCCACGCGCTGGCCTTCGACCAGGACGCGGTGACCCTCGCCACGAATGGCGCGAAAGTGCACAAAAATATCATCCCCGGAGTCGCGGGAAATGAAACCGAAACCCTTGGAGGTGTTGAACCACTTCACGGTGCCGGTATCCCGGTTGGTCATGTCGTAGTTCTGATGAGTCGCGGCAGCGGGTGAAGACTTGTAGAAGCTGGTGGCCAGATGCAGCAGGACTGCGACCAATGCAACGATGAGGCTGAACAGCACCGCGGGGTGACCGCCGATTTCCGGCATCGGTGCCAGCAGGGTCAGGGTTTGCAGGACAACGGCAAGCACCAGCAAGGCGCTGACCAGGTTTTGCAGTTGATGGCGAGGACCTTTGTTCCAGTACGGGATCACCGGAGCGAGGGTCAGGTTGAGCAGACCGAAGAACGCCAGGTACAGCGCGTCAGGTTGTTGCAGGTAAGGTACGGCTTCGGTTCGCAAGCTAGGAATGAAGGACAACAGCAAAGCTGCTGCGCCCGTTAGCAGGTGGACGATTTTCAACATTTTAATTGACTCACGTTAAGACGGATCGCAAGGAAGAGCTGATTGAGTACGGTTCGCTTCTGAACAATGGGAGGCGGTGGACACGCACCCGGTATCAGCCTATGCACAGCACGCGGGGAAATAGCGGCAGTGACACGGCGTCTATTTAACAGCAAAGACCGTACCTTCTCAAATCAGCGCGGAGGGCGCGTGCTCCGGGGTGGCCGGCGATTTGCGCGAGGGCGTTGGGCGGTGGTGGCCGAAGGCTTGTTTTAGACGCTTCAAGCCGTATTTACGGGCGCCGATCGGTCATCACCGGCGCGACCGGCACAGGGCCGGGACTCTTGCTACAGTGAGGGCGCACCTGTGCAACGGACTTCATCACCGACAAGGGGAACAGCATGGCAATTGATATTGGTATCAGCGAGACGGATCGCAAGTCCATCGTCGATGGGCTTTCGCGCTTGCTGTCGGACACGTATGTGCTCTATCTGAAAACCCATAACTTCCACTGGAATGTCACAGGGCCGATGTTTCGTACCCTGCATTTGATGTTCGAAGAACAATACAACGAGTTGGCCCTGGCCGTGGACCTGATTGCCGAGCGTATTCGTGCATTGGGTTTTCCGGCCCCTGGCGCCTATTCAATCTACGCGCGACTTTCTTCCATTAAAGAAGAGGAGGGGGTGCCCAGCGCCGAAGAGATGATCCAGCAACTTGTCCAGGGGCAGGAAGCGGTCACCCGTACAGCACGCGGGATATTCCCGCTGCTGGAAAAAGTCAGCGACGAACCCACCGCAGATCTGCTCACGCAACGCATGCAAGTTCATGAGAAAACTGCCTGGATGCTGCGCTCGCTGTTGGACGGCCAGTAGTCCCGGCCTGGCTGATGGTGTCGGCTTTTCGGCACCATCAGCGTGGGGTGTCGTGCCCGGACCTATGAAAGCTCCCGGGTGTTGATGGCGCGTTTCCCAGGCTCTTGCGGGACTCTTCCTGCGCCATCTTTCCGTTTCGTTGTTGCACGTAGGGGAGTGTTAATAGTCTTGTTGCTGCTGTCGGCTTGTCCTACATCAGTGGTTATAAAGGCATATGGAAATATGTTTTTGCTTACGTTTTTATAGCGACACGGAGCGTTGTTATAAATGGAATGGCAAAGGAGTGTCAGTTATATGATTGGAATCTTAGCGTCAGAAGCCGATGAAGTTGCTAGGCCTCAGGATATAAAGATTGATCCCTTCGTTCGTGAGTTTGACATGGGCCTGGCACAGCCGCAGGCCAGGTCGGTGCGCTTGAATGGGTTCGCCACCTGCCTGCGGCTGGAGCAGGTCTACTGGAATATCCTGGGCAGTATTGCGAGGAATAATTGCTGTTCGGTCAACGCCTTGCTGTCCCGGGTTGATCGCGAAGTACATCTGCGTCATGGCGGGGTGAAGAACTTCAGTGGCCTGGTCCGGGTGATGTGTGTAGTGCACAGCTTGAACCAGGGTGCTGTGGGCGTTGAATGACGCAGGGGTGTCGGGGCAGGACGGCCGGCACGCCCAAGTGCCGGCCGTCCATCTGCCCCGGATGCGGTCCCTGTGCAGCGTTACGGCTGCACAGGCTCGATTTAATCGATATAATCCCGCTCTTTGCCGCCAAACCCATTGTTTGCGCGGGATGAACCTGATCGCCGAGACAACCCCATGCCGATGTACGACTATCAATGTGCTTCCTGTGGTCATCAGTTGGAAGCCATTCAGAAGATCAGCGCAGCACCGTTGGTCGACTGCCCTGCCTGCCAGGCACCCGAACTGAAAAAAATGTTGTCGATGCCGGGCTTCCGCCTGAGCGGTACCGGTTGGTACGAAACCGACTTCAAGACCGGGTCGAAGAAGAATCTGGCCGGTGGCGACAAAGCTGACTAAGTTGAACGACACACCGAGCTCTTGCATTATCTGGCACTTCATTCAAGTGCGGCGGTGCAGCAAGACCTCCCATCGAATTTCGAATTACGAGAAGTGAAACCACTACCATGATGCGCAGCCATTATTGCGGCCAACTGAACGAAAGCCTGGAAGGTCAGGAAATTACCCTTTGCGGATGGGTCCATCGTCGTCGTGACCACGGCGGGGTGATTTTCCTCGATATCCGTGATCGTGATGGTCTGGCCCAAGTGGTATTCGATCCGGATCGCGCCGAGAGCTTCGCCGCCGCCGATCGCGTGCGCAGCGAATACGTGGTCAAGATCACCGGCAAGGTACGCCTGCGTCCGGCCGGTGCCACCAACGCCAACATGGCCTCGGGCATGATCGAAGTCCTGGGTTACGAGCTTGAAGTGCTGAACGAAGCGGAAACCCCGCCGTTCCCACTCAACGAGTTCTCCGACGTCGGCGAAGAAACCCGCCTGCGTTATCGCTTCCTCGACCTGCGTCGCCCGGAAATGCTCGAGAAGCTGCGCCTGCGTTCGCGCATGACCACCAGCATTCGTCGTTTCCTCGACGAGAACGGCTTCCTCGACGTCGAGACGCCGATCCTGACCCGCGCCACGCCAGAGGGCGCTCGTGACTATCTGGTCCCGAGCCGTACCCACGCCGGTTCGTTCTTTGCGTTGCCGCAATCGCCACAGCTGTTCAAGCAACTGCTGATGGTCGCTGGCTTCGACCGCTACTACCAGATCGCCAAGTGCTTCCGTGACGAAGACCTGCGCGCTGACCGCCAGCCGGAATTCACCCAGATCGACATCGAAACCAGTTTCCTCGATGAAAACGAGATCATGGGCATCACCGAAAAAATGATCCGCAACCTGTTCAAGGAAGTGCTGGATCTGGAATTCGGTGAATTCCCGCACATGACCTTCGAAGAAGCCATGCGCCGTTACGGTTCCGACAAGCCGGACCTGCGTAACCCGCTGGAACTGGTAGACGTTGCCGACCAGCTTAAAGAAGTCGATTTCAAAGTCTTCAGCGGCCCGGCCAACGATCCGAAATGCCGGATTGCCGCACTGCGCGTTCCTGGTGCAGCGAGCATGCCGCGCAAGCAGATCGACGACTACACCAAGTTCGTCGGCATCTACGGTGCCAAGGGCCTGGCGTACATCAAGGTCAACGAGCGCGCCAAGGGCGTCGAAGGCCTGCAGTCGCCTATCGTCAAGAACATTCCTGAAGCTAACCTCAATGTGATCCTCGATCGCGTTGGCGCAGTTGACGGCGACATCGTGTTCTTCGGTGCCGACAAAGCCAAGATCGTCAGCGAAGCCCTGGGCGCATTGCGGATCAAGGTCGGTAATGACCTGGACCTGCTGACCTGCAAGTGGGCACCGATGTGGGTTGTCGACTTCCCGATGTTCGAAGAGAACGACGACGGCAGCTTCACCGCCTTGCACCACCCGTTCACCGCACCGAAGTGCACGCCGCAAGAGCTGGAAGCCAACCCGGCGACCGCGCTGTCGCGTGCCTACGACATGGTGCTAAACGGTACCGAGCTGGGTGGCGGTTCGATCCGTATCCACCGCAAGGAAATGCAGCAATCGGTGTTCCGCCTGCTGGGTATCAGCGAAGAGGAACAGGAAGAGAAATTCGGCTTCCTACTGGACGCCCTGAAGTACGGCGCACCGCCCCACGGCGGCCTGGCCTTTGGCCTTGACCGTCTGGTGATGCTGATGACCGGCGCCCAGTCTATCCGTGAAGTGATCGCGTTCCCGAAAACCCAGAGCGCGGCATGCGTGATGACCCAGGCCCCGGGCCTGGTGGATGCCAAGGCTCTGCGCGAGCTGCACATCCGTTTGCGCGAGCAGCCAAAGGCTGAGTAAGGCTGGCCACCCTGGCGTATCCGTGGATACGCCAGGGGTCAGATCCAGCGTGTATTGCCCGCTCGCCTTCCAGGGTGTGCGGGCATTGTTTTTAAGAGAATTCGGAGCGAGTTATGGCGGGTCATTCCAAGTGGGCGAACATCAAGCACCGCAAAGAACGTCAGGATGCCAAGAAAGGCAAGATTTTCACCAAGTGGATTCGTGAGCTGACAGTCGCGGCCCGTCAGGGCGGCGGCGATCCTGGCTCCAACCCACGGCTGCGACTGGCCCTGGACAAGGCCCTGGGCGCGAACATGAGCCGTGACATCATCGATCGCGCCGTGGCCCGTGGGGCTGGCGCTGCCGACACCGATGACATGGTCGAACTGAGCTACGAAGGTTATGGCCCCGGTGGCGTGGCGGTGATGGTCGAGTGCATGACCGATAACCGCAACCGCACGGCGGCGGCGGTTCGACACGCCTTCAGCAAGTGTGGCGGCAACCTGGGCACGGATGGCTCGGTGGCTTACCTGTTCGAACGCAAGGGGCAGATCTCCTTTGCCCCGGGTATCGACGAAGACGCCTTGATGGAAGCCGCGATGGAGGCTGATGCCGACGACGTGGTGACCAACGAAGACGGTTCAATCGACGTATTCACCTCGTTCGCCGGTTTTTATGCCGTGCGCAACGCCCTGGAAGCGGCGGGCTTCAAGGCCGATGATGCGGAAATCGTGATGCTGCCAACCACCAGTGCCGAACTGGACCTGGAAGGCGCCGAGAAGGTGCTCAAGCTGATCGACATGCTCGAAGACCTGGATGACGTGCAGAACGTCTATTCCAATGCGGACATCCCCGAGTCGGTGGCCCAACAGCTCGGCTGAAGGGCGACGCAGATCTAGTGTGGGAGTCGGGCTTGCCCGCGATGACGTCGGCAGGCTCGACATTGATGTTGAATGTTCTACCGCTATCGCGGGCAAGCCCGGCTCCCACAGGGTTCTCGGTAGGGCTACAAAATGTGCATCCGGCACAACCTGCTCTATGCTGGCCTCACTCTCTTAACCCGCAGGCGTTATGACATTAATTCTTGGTATCGACCCCGGTTCACGCATTACCGGTTATGGCGTGGTACGCGATACCGGTCGTGGCTGCGTGTATGTGGCGTCGGGTTGTATTCGCACCGGCAGCGGTGAGTTACATGAACGGTTGCAAATTGTTTTTCGCGGCGTGCGCGAGGTGATCCAGACCTACGGTCCTGTGACCATGGGCATCGAGAAGGTCTTCATGGCCCGCAACGCCGACTCCGCGCTGAAGCTCGGCCAGGCCCGTGGCGCGGCGATTGTCGCGGGGGCCGAAGAGAGCCTGGAGATCGCCGAATACACCGCTACCCAGGTCAAACAGGCGGTCACCGGTACCGGTGCAGCCAACAAGGAGCAGGTGCAGATGATGGTCATGCATATGCTCAAGCTCACCAGCAAACCGCAAATCGATGCCTCGGACGCCCTGGCCATTGCCATTTGCCATGCCCATACCCGCTCCAGCCTGTTGCCCCATGGGCTGGGGACGGCGCGCAGTCGTGGCGGTCGCCTGCGCCTGTGATCTGATAGCATCCACCCACGAGATTTTATTGGTTGAGCGATTTGCGCCTGGACTGTCGGCGACCTCGCTCACTTTGCTCTTCGAACGCCTGATCTGGCTACGCTTAAGGATTTGAAACGTGATTGGACGTTTGCGCGGCACCTTGGCTGAGAAACAGCCGCCGCACCTGATACTGGATGTCAACGGCCTGGGCTATGAGCTGGAAGTGCCGATGACCACCCTCTATCGACTGCCGTCGATCGGAGAGCCGATAACCCTGCACACCCATTTGGTGGTGCGCGAAGATGCCCAGTTGCTTTATGGTTTCATCGGCAAGCGTGATCGGGACTTTTTCCGCGAGTTGATCCGCCTCAATGGGGTCGGTCCGAAACTGGCGCTGGCGTTGATGTCGAGCCTTGAAGTCGATGAGCTGGTGCGTTGCGTGCAGGCCCAGGACACTTCGGCGCTGACCAAGGTGCCGGGTGTCGGCAAAAAGACCGCCGAGCGCTTGCTGGTGGAACTCAAGGACCGCTTCAAGGCCTGGGAAGCCGTGCCGAGCATGTTTGCCCTGGTGCCGAACCAGCCTGATGGCCCGGCGCAACCGGTGGCTTCGGCGGAGAATGACGCGGTCAGCGCGCTAATCTCCCTGGGCTACAAGCCGCAGGAAGCCAGCAAGGCGATTTCCGCGATCAAGGAGAAAGGCTTGAGCAGTGAAGACCTGATTCGTCGTGCCCTGAAGGGAATGATCTAAGTGATTGAAGCTGATCGTCTGATTACCGCCACCGGTGGCCCGCGTGACCGCGAAGAAGTCCAGGATCGGGCCATTCGTCCGGTCAGCCTGGCCGAATACATTGGCCAGCCGACCGTTCGCGAGCAGATGGAGCTGTTCATCCAGGCGGCGCGCGGGCGCAACGAATCCCTGGACCACACGCTGATCTTCGGTCCGCCGGGCCTCGGTAAAACCACGCTGGCCAACATCATCGCCCAGGAAATGGGCGTGTCGATCAAAAGCACCTCGGGCCCGGTCCTGGAGCGCCCCGGCGACCTGGCGGCACTGCTGACCAACCTCGAACCCCATGACGTGCTGTTCATCGATGAAATCCATCGCCTGTCGCCGATTGTCGAGGAAGTGCTGTACCCGGCCATGGAGGACTTCCAGCTCGATATCATGATCGGCGAAGGCCCGGCGGCACGTTCCATCAAGCTCGACCTGCCGCCGTTCACCCTGGTGGGGGCGACCACCCGCGCCGGCATGCTGACCAACCCGCTGCGCGACCGCTTCGGCATCGTCCAGCGCCTGGAGTTCTACAGCACCGCCGACCTGGCGACGATCGTCAGTCGTTCGGCCGGTATCCTCGGGCTGCCGCTGGACCCTGAAGGGGCGTTCGAAATCGCCCGCCGGGCCCGCGGTACGCCACGTATCGCCAACCGCCTGCTGCGGCGGGTGCGGGATTTCGCCGAAGTCCGGGCCAAGGGCCACATCACCAAGCCGATCGCCGACCTGGCGCTCAACCTGCTGGACGTCGATGAGCGTGGTTTCGATCACCAGGACCGGCGTTTGCTGCTGACCATGATCGAGAAATTCGATGGCGGCCCGGTGGGGGTCGACAGTCTGGCGGCGGCCATCAGTGAAGAGCGGCACACCATTGAAGACGTGCTGGAGCCGTACCTGATCCAGCAGGGCTACATCATGCGCACTCCCCGTGGGCGGGTAGTGACCCGGCATGCTTATTTGCACTTTGGCCTGAACATTCCGACGCGCATGGGTGAAATGCCCGCAGTAGACGCATTTCTGGATGCGGTGGACGATTAATGACGGTCTGCGCCGATTTATTCGGGTTTTGTGTGGTCCTAGGTGGCTGGCGAACCCTTGTTTGGCAGCAAAGGCGCAGAAGAATGAAAAACAGTTGCCTGGCTGGATTGGCAACCTGAGGAGTAAGCACTAGAGTATGCGCGCGCAAAACGGGCTAGAGTCGTTCGCACATCGTTGTCGCGTTTATTACGAGGACACCGATGCTGGCGGCATCGTGTATTACGTTAATTACCTCAAGTTTATGGAACGGGCTCGGACCGAGCGGCTACGTGAGTTGGGCTTTGCCCAGTCACAGCTGGCAGGCGAGGACCTGTTGTTTGTCGTGCATTCCAGCGAAGCGCGCTACCACGCGCCGGCGCGACTGGACGACGAGCTTGTGGTAAGTGCTGAAGTAATCGAATTGAACCGTGTCAGCCTGCGCTTCAAGCAGCAGGTCAGGCGAGCCGCGGATAATGCACTGCTCTGCGAAGGGCAGTTTTTGGTGGCCTGTGTGCGCACCCATAGTTTGAAACCCCGGGCCATTCCCGAAGCTCTACGTGCGGCCTTTGCCGACGTGAGCGGCGCGGGTACACACTCAAAGCAGGAGATAAAGCGTGGAAGCTAACGTCGTCGACCATTCCTCCATGTGGAGCCTGGTTAGCAATGCCAGTATCGTGGTGCAACTGGTAATGCTGACCCTGGTAGCCGCATCGGTGACCTCATGGATCATGATCTTTCAGCGCAGCAACCTGCTGCGTGCCGGTCGACGTGCCCTGGAGAGCTTCGAGGAGCGCTTCTGGTCGGGTATCGACCTGTCCAAGCTGTACCGTCAGGCGGGCAGCAACCCTGATCCGGATTCGGGCGTCGAGCAGATCTTCCGTGCCGGCTTCAAGGAGTTCTCCCGTCTGCGCCAGCAACCGGGTGTTGATCCGGAAGCGGTCATGGAGGGCGTTGCCCGTGCCATGCGCGTGGCTATTTCCCGCGAAGAAGAGAAGCTCGAGCAGAGCCTGCCATTCCTCGCTACCGTTGGTTCGGTCAGCCCGTACATCGGCCTGTTCGGTACCGTCTGGGGCATCATGAACTCTTTCCGCGGCCTGGCCACTGCCCAGCAAGCGACCTTGGCCACCGTGGCCCCGGGTATCGCCGAGGCACTGATCGCCACCGCCATCGGCCTGTTCGCCGCCATTCCGGCCGTAATTGCGTACAACCGCTTTGCCGCGCGCAGCGAAACCCTGATCAGCCGCTACTACACCTTCGCCGATGAATTCCAGGCGATCCTGCACCGTAAAGTGCACACCAGCGAAGAATAAGCAGGTATTTCCCAATGGCTTTAATCGCTCGAGCTCGCAAAAAGCGCAAGCCGGTCGCCGAGATGAACGTAGTACCTTACATCGACGTGATGCTGGTACTGCTGGTCATCTTCATGGTGACCGCGCCGATGCTCAATCAGGGCGTGAAAGTTGATTTGCCCAAGGTTTCCAGCGAAGCCTTGCCGCAAGACAACAACACCCAGGTCCTGACCATTTCGATCAAGGCTGACAAGACCTACTACTGGAACCTTGGCAGCGAAGTCGACACCGAGAAGCAGCAGGACCGGGCAATGACCCTGCCGCAGATGACTGATGCGGTGACCAAGATCATTCGCGCCGGCAACGAAGGTGGCAAGCACACCCAAGTGTTCATTCGTGGCGACAAGACCGTCGACTACGGCGCCGTCATGGGCGCGATGGGTGGGTTGCAGAAAGCCGGAGTCGGTAACGTTGGCTTGATTACCGAGGCGCCCTGATGCAGCAACAGCGAGAGCCAACAGCCTCGGAAAGCTACTTCTGGCCTAGTGTCTGGGCAATTGGCTTGCACGTGCTGGTGTTCGGCATGCTGTTCGTCAGCTTTGCCTTTACCCCGGAGCTGCCGCCGGCCAAGCCGATTGTCCAGGCGACCCTGTACCAGTTGAAATCGAAAAGTCAGGCGACCACCCAGACCAATCAGAAGATTGCGGGTGAAGCGAAGAAATCCGCTGCGCGCCAGACCGAAGTCGAACAGATGGAGCAGAAGAAGGTCGAGCAGGAAGCGGTGAAGGCTGCGGAACAAAAGAAAGAAGAGGCGGCTCAAAAGGCCGAGGAAGCCAAGAAGGCCGACGAGTCGAAGAAAGCCGAAGAAGCGAAAAAGGCTGATGAAGCCAAGAAAGCCGATGAAGCAAAGAAGACCGCCGAAGCCAAGAAGGCAGAAGAGAAACAATTGGCTGATATAGCCAAGAAGAAAGCCGAAGAAGAAGCCAAGAAGAAAGCTGAAGAAGAGGCCAAGAAAGCGGCCGCTGAAGAAGCGAAGAAGAAAGTAGTCGAAGACGCGAAGAAAAAAGCCGCGGACGACGCCAAGAAGAAAGCTGAAGCGGACGAGGCGAAGAAGAAAGTCGCCGATGATGCGAAGAAGAAAGCTGCTGCCGATGCTGCGAAGAAAAAATCGCAGGAAGCGGCACGTAAATCCGCCGAAGAGAAAAAGGCCCAGGCCCTGGCAGATTTGCTTTCCGACACGCCGCAGCGTCAGCAGGCCTTGGCCGATGAACGAGGCGATGAAGTCGCGGGCAGTTTCGACGACCTGATTCGTGCACGTGCAGCGGAAGGCTGGGCGCGTCCTCCTTCGGCACGCAAGAACATGACGGTCGTGCTGCAAATTGGCATGTTGCCCGATGGTACGGTGACTTCGGTCACGGTAGCCAAGTCCAGTGGCGATGGTCCGTTCGACAGCTCGGCTGTAGCAGCGGTCAAGAACATTGGACGTTTGACAGAAATGCAGGGAATGAAGCCGAGCGATTTCGCTCCCTATCGTTCATTCAAGATGACATTCACACCTGAGGATCTAGCCTTGTGAGAAACCTTCTTCGAGGAATGCTTGTCGTTATTTGCTGCATGGCAGGGATAGCGGCGGCGGATGAAAAGAACATTCTGGTCACCAGCGGCAGTGATCGGGCGACCCCGATCGCGGTAGTGCCGTTCGGCTGGCAGGGCGGCAGCGTGCTGCCGGACGACATGGCGGAAATCATTGGTAACGATTTGCGCAACTCGGGTTACTACTCGCCGATTCCCAAGCAGAACATGATCAGCCAGCCGACCCAGGCCAGCGAAGTCATCTACCGCGACTGGAAGGCCCTGGGCGCCCAGTACATCATGGTCGGCAGCATTGTTCCGGCCGGCGGTCGCCTGCAGGTGCAGTACGCCCTGTTCAACGTCAACACCGAGCAGCAAGTGCTGACCGGCAGCGTTTCCGGCGGCGTTGACCAGTTGCGCGACATGGCGCACTACATTTCGGACCAGTCGTTTGAGAAGCTGGTGGGCATCAAGGGCGCGTTCTCGACCCGTCTGCTGTACGTGACGGCCGAGCGTTTCTCCGAGAAGAACACTCGCTACACCCTGCAACGCTCGGACTATGACGGTGCGCGTGCAGTGACCCTGCTACAGTCCCGCGAGCCGATCCTGTCGCCGCGTTTTGCCCCCGATGGCAAGCGTATCGCCTATGTCTCCTTCGAGCAGAAGCGTCCGCGGATCTTCATGCAGAACATCGACACTGGTCGTCGTGAGCAGATCACCAACTTCGAAGGCCTCAACGGTGCTCCAGCCTGGTCGCCGGATGGTTCGCGCCTGGCGTTCGTACTGTCCAAGGACGGTAACCCGGACATCTACGTGATGAACCTGGGGTCGCGCCAGATCACCCGCGTGACTGCAGGGCCTGGCATCAACACCGAACCGTTCTGGGGCAAGGATGGCTCGACCATCTACTTCACCTCCGACCGTGGCGGCAAGCCGCAGATCTACAAGACCAGCGCCAGTGGCGGCGGTGCCGAGCGCGTAACCTTTATCGGCAACTACAACGCCAACCCGAAATTGTCGGCCGACGAAAAGACTCTGGTGATGATCCATCGCCAGCAAGGTTTCACCAATTTCAAGGTGGCGGCCCAGGATTTGCAGCGCGGTAGTGTAAAAATCCTAACTGATAGCACTCTGGACGAGTCGCCTACTGTTGCGCCCAACGGCACCATGGTAATCTACGCCACCCGCCAGCAGGGCCGGGGAGTCTTGATGCTCGTGTCCATCAATGGACGCGTAAGGCTCCCGCTTCCTACCGCACAAGGCGAAGTCAGAGAACCTTCCTGGTCCCCTTACCTGAACTGACGCGGCGCTATACGTTGTACTTAACACATTGGGGTTCATTAGGAGTTTCACGATGGAAATGCTGAAGTTTGGTAAGTTTGCTGCGCTGGCCCTGGCCATGGCTGTAGCTGTAGGTTGCTCGTCCAAAGGCGGCGACAACGCCGGTGAAGGCGCTGTTGATCCAAACGCTGGTTACGGCGCTAACACTGGTGCTGTTGACGGCTCCCTGAGCGAAGAAGCTGCTCTGCGCGCAATCACCACCTTCTACTTCGAATACGACAGCTCGGACCTGAAGCCAGAAGCCATGCGCGCTCTGGACGTTCACGCCAAAGACCTGAAAGCAAACGGCGCTCGCGTTGTTCTGGAAGGCAACACCGACGAACGTGGTACTCGTGAGTACAACATGGCACTGGGCGAGCGTCGTGCGAAAGCCGTTCAACGCTACCTGGTACTGCAAGGTGTTTCCCCAGCTCAGCTGGAACTGGTTTCCTACGGCGAAGAGCGTCCAGTTGCTACCGGCAACGACGAGCAGTCCTGGGCTCAAAACCGTCGCGTCGAACTGCGTAAGTAATTCGTCATGCGAACGTGCCGTCGTGCTGTAACTGTCCTGGCTCTCAGCCTCGCGCCATTGCTGGCGTGGGCTGCGGTTCCTGTGGTCGATAACGATTCCGGTTATAACAATAGCGGGAGCAGTTATCCGCCTGCGGGTTACGGTACGAACGGCGCCTATGCCGGGGGAGGGGTTTCGGCCCCTGTCTCGGCACAGGGCGAGCTGTTCAACCAACTGCAACAGATGCAGGAACAGATCGCGCGCCAACAAGGCGTGATTGAAGTTTTGCAAAATGATGTTTCGCGCATGAAGCAAGAATCCCTGGAGCGATACCAGGATCTTGACCGGCGCATAGGATCGGGCGGTGCACCCGCTGCGGCTCCTGAAAATTCTCCAGCCGGTGGCAATAGCGCCGCCGGTGCTGCTGCAGGTGCGGGCGCTGCGGCGCAAGCCCCTGCCGCCAGCAGCGAACCGGGTGATCCGGCGAAGGAAAAGCTCTACTACGATGCTGCCTTCGACCTGATCAAAGCCAAGGACTTCGACAAGGCCAGCCTGGCTTTCGCCGCGTTCCTGCGCAAATACCCGAACAGCCAGTACGCGGGCAATGCCCAATACTGGCTGGGTGAAGTGAACCTGGCCAAAGGTGATCTGCAAGGCGCCGGCCAGGCTTTCGCCAGGGTTTCGCAGCTGTATCCCAAGCACAACAAGGTGCCGGACTCGCTGTACAAGCTGGCCGATGTCGAGCGTCGCCTGGGGCACGCCGACAAGGTCAAGGGCATTTTGCAGCAGGTGGTCAGCCAGTATCCTGGCACCTCCGCCGCGCAGCTGGCCCAGCGTGATCTGCAGCGCATGTAAGGCAGTTTGACCCGTGTTTCAAGAAACCCGCGCTTGTCGCGGGTTTTTTCGTTAGAATTCACGCCCTTTTTAGCAACACCGCTTTTTGGGATCTGCGCGTTGGCGGGGTTCCATCAAGTGCCTGACGGAGGCGGACAGCCTGTTTAGCTGTTACGCCCGTGGCGACTATGCAAGATACATTGAGAATTACCGAAGTTTTTTACTCGTTGCAGGGTGAAACGCGCACTGCCGGGCTGCCCACTGTTTTTGTGCGCCTGACCGGTTGCCCGTTGCGTTGCCAGTACTGCGACAGTGCCTACGCCTTTACCGGCGGAACAGTGCGACCACTCGACGAGATCCTCGAGCAGGTGGCCGGTTTCCGCCCGCGTTATGTCTGTGTGACCGGCGGCGAGCCGCTGGCCCAACCTAACGCCATCCCTCTACTCAAGCAGTTGTGTGATGCCGGTTACGAAGTGTCGCTGGAAACCAGTGGTTCCATCGACATCTCGGCGGTAGATTCGCGGGTCAGCCGCGTGGTCGACCTGAAGACCCCGGGCTCGAAGGAAGTACACCGTAACCGCTACGAGAATATCGAGCTGCTGACGTCCAACGACCAGGTCAAGTTCGTGATCTGTTCCCGCGAGGACTACGACTGGGCTGTCTCCAAGCTGATCCAGTACGGTCTTGACCGGCGGGCTGGTGAAGTCCTGTTCTCACCGAGCCATCACGATCTCAATGCACGTGACCTGGCGGACTGGGTAGTTGCCGACAACCTGCCAGTGCGCTTGCAATTGCAACTGCACAAATATCTTTGGAATGACGAGCCGGGGCGCTGACATGACTGAACAACTGAATACTGTAGAAAAGCGTGCGGTCATCCTGCTGTCCGGAGGCCTGGACTCGGCGACCGTGGTGGCCATGGCCCGTGCCGAAGGCTACAGCTGCTACACCATGAGTTTTGACTACGGCCAGCGCTCCCAGGCCGAATTGCACGCCGCTGCGCGGGTGGCCCGGGACCTGGGGGTGGTCGAGCACAAAGTGATCGGCCTGAACCTGAACGGCATCGGCGGCTCGGCCCTGACCGACAGCAGCATCGATGTGCCAGAGACCCCGGGTGAAGGCATCCCCGTGACGTATGTGCCGGCTCGCAACACGGTGTTCCTGTCCCTGGCCCTGGGCTGGGCCGAAGTGCTGGGCGCGCGGGACATCTTCATTGGGGTCAACGCCGTGGACTATTCGGGTTACCCGGATTGCCGTCCGGAGTTCGTCGAGGCTTTCGAGCGCATGGCCAACCTGGCGACCAAGGCCGGGGTCGAGGGCAATGGCTTCCGCATCCAGGCTCCGCTGCAAAACCTCAGCAAGGCGCAAATCGTCGAGGCTGGCGTCAAGCTGGGGGTCGACTATGCGCTGACCGTTTCCTGCTATCAGGCGGACGATCAAGGCCGTGCCTGCGCCAAGTGCGACAGCTGCCGCCTGCGTGCGGAAGGCTTCGCAGCAGCCGGAATCAGCGACCCAACCAACTATTTTTGATTTATTTTCACTTAGGTGTTGAATAGTCCTTAAAAATCAGTATTATACGCACCACAACGAAGCGGGTCGTTAGCTCAGTTGGTAGAGCAGTTGGCTTTTAACCAATTGGTCGTAGGTTCGAATCCCACACGACCCACCATATTTGGCGGTTTAGAAAATCCGGAAGGCCCACGCAAGTGAGGATTTCCGGGTTTTTTTTTGCCTGCGATTCCTGTCTCGGGCAATCGCAATGCTTGCACCGCGCGCCTGGCTGCAGAATGATCTTTTGCATCTCGGGGATATTCTGTAGCCTTGCGCAGCTTCAACGCTGTCCGTGCCTGATGAATACTCACTCTCCCGGCGGTACCCTGATCGGTCCGGAGCCGGGTGTATACTCGACTTTCGCGCGAAAGCGCCCGCAGGTCTTGCGATCATGACGCAAATTTCCGAACGCCTTCTGGTTCAAGCCCACCTCGACGCCAAGCAGCCCAAGCCGCTGACCGCCGCAGAGGAGGCCCATTACCGCGCCGCCATCGCCGCCGAGCTCAAGGCTCAGGACGCGGTGCTGGTTGCTCACTTCTATTGCGACCCGATCATTCAGGCCCTGGCCGAAGAAACCGGCGGCTGTGTTTCCGATTCCCTGGAAATGGCCCGGTTCGGCAATGCGCACCCGGCCAAGACCGTGGTGGTAGCCGGCGTGAAGTTCATGGGGGAGACCGCGAAGATCCTCAACCCGGAAAAACGCGTGCTGATGCCGACCCTGGAAGCGACCTGCTCGCTGGACCTGGGTTGCCCGGTCGACGAGTTTTCGGCGTTCTGCGACCAGCACCCGGAGCGCACCGTGGTGGTGTATGCCAACACCTCGGCGGCGGTCAAGGCGCGGGCGGACTGGGTGGTGACCTCCAGTTGTGCACTGGAGATCGTCGAAAGCCTGATGGACAACGGCGAGACGATCATCTGGGGCCCGGACAAGCACTTGGGTACCTACATCCAGCGCAAGACCGGCGCCGACATGCTGCTCTGGGACGGTGCCTGCATCGTCCATGAAGAGTTCAAGGCCAAGCAGCTCGAAGACATGAAGGCGCTGTACCCGGACGCTGCGATCCTGGTGCACCCGGAATCGCCGACGGCGGTGATCGAGTTGGCCGACGCGGTGGGTTCCACCAGCCAGTTGATCGCAGCAGCACAGAGCCTGCCGCACAAGACGCTGATCGTGGCCACCGATCGCGGGATTTTCTACAAGATGCAGCAGCTGTGCCCGGACAAGGTGTTTATCGAAGCCCCTACGGCCGGCAACGGCGCGGCCTGCCGCAGTTGCGCGCATTGCCCCTGGATGGCGATGAACACCCTGGAGCGCACGCTACAGTGCCTGCGTGAGGGTTCGGGGGAGATCTTCGTCGAGCCGGCGCTGATCCCACAGGCGATTCGCCCGTTGAAGCGCATGCTCGACTTCACGGCGGCTGCGCGGATGAAGCTCGCCGGCAACGCCTGAGGTCTGTCAGCTAGGCACACACAACCTGTGGGAGCGAGCTTGCTCGCGATAGCGGTCTGTCAGTCACATGTATGTTGACTGAAGTGCCGCCATCGCGAGCAAGCTCGCTCCCACAATGGTTTTCGTACGGCTGAATTACTTGGTTTTCTTCGGGACTCGAACCAACTGGCTATTGGAGTACATGTCGTGCCAGCTGCGCTGCTGTTTGTCGAACAGTGTCCAGAAGAAGCCCAGGCCGGCGCACAGCAGTGACGCAATCGATACCACGAAGCGCAGTAAGGCCTGCCACAGGCTAATGGCCGAACCGTCGGCGTTCTGCACGCGGATGCACCACACCTGCATGCCCAGGGTTTGGCCGGAGTAGGTCCAGAACTTGGCAAAAAAACCAAATAGCACAAACAGCAATACGGTGGAGAGCAAGGGGTCGCCATCCAGTGCGCCGGCATCGGTCAACGCACGCATCCGCTCCTCGCCGATGATTGCCATCTGCACCATCTTGTAGAGGCCGCCGGTGACGATCATCAGGGCAGTGCACAACAGGAAATCGTAGAACATCGCTGCCAGGCGACGCCCCAGGCCGGCGACGGGGAATTCACCCTGGGGGCTTAGCAGGCGTTTCGACATGGAGTGGCTCTCGATTGAAAAAAGAAGCCATTTTACGGGTTTGCGCGCACAAAAAAGCCCCTGATGTCAGCATCAGGGGCTTTTTCGTTACAGAAGATTAGGCTTCTGCTTGAACTTCGTCAGCCTGCATGCCTTTTTGGCCCTGCACCGCAACGAAGGTCACTTTCTGGCCTTCTTTCAGGCTCTTGAAACCGTTGCCCTGGATGGCACGGAAATGCACGAACAGATCCGGGCCGCTTTCTGGAGTGATAAAACCAAAACCTTTTTCGTCGTTAAACCACTTGACGGTGCCGCTCTGACGTTGGGACATTTCTTATTTCCTTTGACGCAAAAAATTGATGACAGCCTCTTTCTCATGAAAGAGTACTGGGGCTGGTTGCAGGAAAGAAGAAGACGTAGAACGGGTGTAGCAAACTTGTTGGCTACTGCCCAGGTCACGATTCCAAGCGACCCATGCAAACACAGTGGACAAACTCTACGCCAACTATGGCAGAAAAAACAAGCCCCCCTGCAGGCCTTGTATAGCTAGGCCTGTGGCGGTTTTTGGGCTTGCCCATGGGGCTTATTCGATAGGCTCGTTCAATTGTTTTCGATTGTTATAAGGTAAGTTCAAAATCGAAGCTTATAGTCAAAAAACTGCACTATTTTATGGCAGTTGCGTTACAGATTAGTGCACTGTTACGCAACTGCGTTACTTATCGGAACAGTCTATCAACCACGATAGTAGCGTTGTGGAACGAATGGCATTTTGCTTACAAGCAATGGCACCTGTTTGCCGCGTACGATCGCCCAGACCTGGGTATCGAGTGCCAGGTAGGCGCTGTCCAGGTAGCCCATCGCCAATGGACCGCCGAGGGAAGGGCCGAAACCACCGCTGCAGACGCTGCCGATGATTTCGCCGGCGGCGTTGACGATTTCTGCGCCCTCACGCACCGGAGTGCGTTCCTGGGGTAGCAGGCCGACACGTTTGCGGCTGACACCGTTTTGTTGCTGGGCGAAGATCGTTTCGGCTCCGGGGAATCCACCGGCACGCGCGCCATCGGCACGGCGTGGCTTGGAGATGGCCCACAGCAGGCTGGCTTCGATCGGGGTGGTGGCGTTGTTCATGTCATGGCCATACAGGCACAAGCCGGCTTCCAGGCGCAGCGAGTCACGCGCGCCGAGGCCGATGGCGGCCACTTCCGGCTCGGCCAGCAGGGCGCGGGCCAGGGTCTGGGCATTGGCGGCGGGCACGGAGATCTCGTAACCGTCTTCGCCGGTGTAGCCCGAGCGACTGACAAAGCACTCGACCCCCAGCAGGGATACGCGGGTGAACTGCATGAAGGTCATCTGCGCCACCTGCGGCGCCAGGCGGGCGAGCACGGTCACCGCTGCCGGGCCTTGCAGGGCGAGCAGGGCGCGTTCCTCGAACAGCGGCTCGATCTGGCACTGATCGCCCAGATGCTGGCGCAGATGAGCCAGGTCCTGGTCCTTGCAGGCCGCATTGACCACCAGGAACAGTTCGTCGTTGCCCAGGTTGGCGACCATCAGGTCGTCGAGGATGCCGCCTTGCTCGTTGGTGAACATGGCGTAGCGCTGCATGCCCACCGGCAGGTCGATGATGTCCACCGGCACCAGGGTTTCCAGGGCCTTGGCCGCATTGGCGCCGGTCAGGCGGATCTGCCCCATGTGCGAGACATCGAACAGCCCGGCCTGCTCACGGCAGTGCAGGTGTTCTTTCATCACGCCCAATGGGTACTGCACCGGCATGTCGTAGCCGGCGAACGGCACCATGCGCGCGCCCAATTCGATGTGCAGTGCGTGCAGCGGGGTTTTCGACAGGGTTTCGGTGGACATATTCAGCTCCTGAAAAAGTCAGCGGATGCGGGGGAGCACGCATCAGCATTCGATAATGTTGACGGCCAAACCGCCACGGGCGGTTTCCTTGTATTTGCTTTTCATGTCGGCGCCGGTCTGGCGCATAGTGCGGATCACCTTGTCGAGGGAGACGAAGTGCTGACCGTCGCCACGCAAGGCCATGCGCACCGCGTTGATGGCCTTGACCGAGCCCATGGCGTTACGCTCGATGCACGGCACCTGGACCAGGCCACCGATGGGGTCACAGGTCAGGCCAAGGTTGTGTTCCATGCCGATCTCGGCGGCGTTTTCGACTTGCTGGACACTGCCGCCCAGCACTTCGCACAGAGCCCCAGCAGCCATCGAGCAGGCCACGCCGACTTCACCCTGGCAGCCGACTTCGGCCCCGGAGATCGAGGCGTTTTCCTTGTACAGGATGCCGATGGCCGCGGCGGTGAGCAGAAAGCGCACCACACCGTCTTCGCTGGCACCTGGAATGAAGCGCATGTAGTAATGCAGGACGGCCGGGACGATACCGGCCGCGCCGTTGGTGGGGGCCGTTACCACGCGCCCGCCGTTGGCGTTTTCTTCGTTGACCGCCAGGGCATACAGGTTGACCCAGTCCAGCACCGACAGCGGGTCGCGCAGTGACGACTCCGGGTTCTTGCACAGTTGCCGGTGCCAGGCCGCCGCACGGCGCTTGACCTTGAGCCCGCCCGGCAGGATGCCTTCGTTGCGACAACCGGCATCGACGCAGTCCTGCATCACTTGCCAGATCTTCAGCAGCCCGGCGCGGGTTTCAGCCTCGGGGCGCCAGGCGCTTTCGTTGGTGAGCATGACCTGGCTGATCGACAAACCGTAGGTGGTGCAATGCCCGAGCAAGTCCTTGGCGCTTTTGAACGGGAAGGTCAGCGGCGTGGCGTCCTCGACGATCCGGTCAGCGCCGGCGGCGTCTTCGTCGACCACAAAACCGCCACCGACCGAGTAGTACTCGCGGCTGCGGATTTGCAGGCCGGCGGTATCGAAGGCGCGAAAGATCATGCCGTTGGGGTGATAGGCCAGTGGCTTGCGAATCATCGCCAGGTGCAGCTTTTCATTGAAGTCGATCGGGTGCTCGCCGAGCAGGTTCAAGCGCCCGCTGCTGCGAATGTCGTGCAGGCGCGCAGCGATGTTCTCGGTGTTTACGGTGTCCGGGTGTTCGCCTTCCAGGCCGAGCAGCACCGCCTTGTCACTACCGTGGCCCTTGCCGGTGGCGCCGAGTGAGCCATACAGCTCGACCTTGACGCAGGTGGTGACCGCCAGCAGGTTGTCCCGCCGCAGACCTTCGACAAACCGCGCAGCGGCACGCATCGGGCCGACGGTGTGGGAGCTGGAAGGGCCGATACCAATCTTGAACAGGTCGAACACACTTAACGACATGGTTGTTCTCCGGTTTCTTGTTATGAGGGGCGGCACAGATTCTGAGAACTGGCACTGATCCTTGTGGGAGCGAGCTTGCTCGCGATAGCGGTCGTTCAGTCGACATCCGGCGAATGTCAGTCCGTCATCGCGAGCAAGCTCTCTCCCACAGGGTTTTGTGATGTCCTTTAGAAGTGGGGCGAGTAAACCCGCCCCCTCATTGGGTTAAGCGTAGCTTTCGATCGACGGGCAGGCGCAGATCAGGTTGCGGTCGCCAAACACGTTGTCGACCCGGCCAACCGGCGGCCAGTACTTGCCTTCGATCAACGACGCCACTGGGTACACCGCCTGTTCACGGCTGTAGGGGTGAGTCCACTCGCCGACGATTTCCGCTGCGGTGTGCGGGGCGTTTTTCAGCGGGTTGTCGTCCTTGTCCAGGGTGCCGTTTTCCACCGCGCGAATTTCTTCGCGGATGCGGATCATGGCGTCGCAGAAGCGGTCCAGTTCTTCCTTGGATTCACTTTCGGTCGGCTCGATCATCAGCGTGCCGGCCACCGGGAACGACATGGTTGGGGCGTGGAAACCGAAGTCGATCAGGCGCTTGGCGACGTCATCGACGCTGATGCCGCTGCTGTCTTTCAGCGGGCGCAGGTCGAGGATGCATTCGTGGGCCACCAGGCCGTTGCTGCCGGTGTACAGCACTGGGTAGTGCTCTTCCAGGCGGCGGGAGATGTAGTTGGCATTGAGGATCGCCAACTGCGAAGCACGCTTGAGGCCGGCGCCGCCCATCATGCGAATGTACATCCAGGTGATCGGCAGAATGCTGGCGCTGCCGAACGGTGCGGCGCAGACCGCGCCTTCCTTGCGTTCCATGGCGGCGTGGCCGGGCAGGAACGGGGTCAGGTGCGACTTGACGCCGATCGGGCCGACGCCCGGACCGCCACCGCCGTGGGGGATGCAGAAGGTCTTGTGCAGGTTCAGGTGGGACACGTCGCCACCGAACTTGCCCGGGGCGCAGAGGCCGACCATGGCGTTCATGTTGGCGCCGTCGATGTACACCTGGCCGCCGTTGTCATGAATGATCCCGCAGATTTCGCGGATGCCTTCCTCGAACACGCCGTGGGTGGACGGGTAGGTGATCATCAAGGCCGCCAAGTGCTCGCGGTGTTCGATGGCCTTGGCGCGCAGGTCTTCGATGTCGACGTTGCCGCGGGCATCACAGGCGGTCACGACCACACGCATGCCGGCCATGTTGGCGGTGGCCGGGTTGGTGCCGTGGGCGGAGGAGGGGATCAGGCAGATATCGCGGCGATCATCGCCACGGCTCTGGTGGTAGGCGCGGATCGCCAGCAGGCCGGCGTACTCGCCCTGGGAACCGGCGTTCGGTTGCAGGGAGATCGCATCGTAACCGGTGGCGGCGCAGAGCATCGCCTCCAGCTCATCGGTCAGTTGCTGGTAGCCGGCACTTTGCTCGGCCGGGGCGAACGGGTGCAGTGCGCCGAACTCGGCCCAGGTCACCGGGATCATTTCGCTGGCGGCGTTGAGTTTCATGGTGCACGAACCCAGCGGGATCATGGTGCGGTCGAGTGCCAGGTCCTTGTCGGCCAGCTTGCGCAGGTAGCGCATCAGCTCGGTTTCCGAGTGGTAACGGTTGAACACCGGGTGGCTGAGGATTGGCGATTGACGAACCAGGGCGGCCGGGATGGTGCTTTGCACGGCGGCGGCGAGGGCAGCGAAGTCCGGTAGGGTCTTGCCGTCGGCCAGCAATGCCCAGAGGTTTTCCACGTCGGCTTGCGAGGTGGTTTCGTCGAGGGACAGGCCCAGGCGCTCGGCGTCGATCACCCGCAGGTTGATCTGCTGCGCCCGCGCCTTGTCGTGCAGTTGGGCGGTGTTGGCGCCGGTGTTGAGGGTCAGGGTGTCGAAGAAATGCGCTTGTTCGACAACCAGGCCCAGGGCGCTCAGGCCCTTGGCCAGGATCGCGCTCAGGTGATGAATACGCTGGGCGATCTGGGTCAGGCCCTGCGGGCCGTGGTACACGGCGTACATGCTGGCGATGTTGGCCAGCAGTACTTGGGCGGTGCAGATGTTGCTGGTGGCTTTCTCGCGGCGGATATGTTGCTCGCGGGTCTGCATCGCCAGGCGCAGGGCCGGCTTGCCGAAGCGGTCGACCGAGACACCGACCAGACGGCCCGGCATGTCGCGCTTGAACGCATCTTTAGTGGAGAAGTACGCCGCGTGTGGGCCACCGAAGCCCAGCGGTACACCAAAACGCTGCGCGCTGCCGATGGCCACGTCGGCACCAAACTCGCCTGGCGGAGTCAGCAGAGTCAGGGCCAGCAGGTCGGCCGCTACGGCGACCAGGGCATTGGCGGCGTGGAAGCGCTCGGTCAGCTCGCGGTAGTCGAACAGGTCGCCGTTGCTGGCCGGGTATTGCAGCAGCGCGCCGAAGAAGGGCGTCACATCGCTCAGTTCACGCTCGTCGCCCACCACTACCTCGATCCCCAGCGGCTCGGCACGGGTGCGCAGCACGTCGAGGGTTTGCGGGTGGCAATGCACGGAGGCGAAGAAGGCGTGGCTGCCTTTGTTCTTGCTCAGGCGCTTGCAGAAGGTCATGGCCTCGGCAGCGGCGGTGGCTTCGTCGAGCAGCGAGGCGTTGGCGATCGGCAGGCCGGAGAGGTCGCTGATCAGGGTCTGGAAGTTCAGCAGGGCTTCCAGGCGACCCTGGGAGATTTCTGGCTGGTACGGGGTGTAGGCGGTGTACCAGGCCGGGTTTTCCAGGAGGTTGCGCAGGATCGGCGATGGCGTGTGGCAGTTGTAGTAGCCCTGGCCGATGTAGGTCTTGAACAGTTGGTTCTTGCTGGCGATGGACTTGATCAAGGCCAGGGCATCGGCTTCACTCAGGCCGTCTTCCAGGCCAAGCACGCTGGTGCCCTTGATGCTGTCGGGAATGACGCTGGCGCTCAGGGCTTCCAGGGAGTCGAAGCCCAGGCTGTTGAGCATGGCTTGCTCGTCGCCGGCGCGCGGGCCGATGTGGCGGGCGATGAATTCGTTGGCAGTGGTCAGGCTTACTTGAGTCATGTCAGCGCTCCTCAGGCTTGCGCGTTGGCTTTGATCAGACGGTCGTAGGCGTCTTGATCCAGCAGTTTGGCGACAGCCGATGCATCGGTTGGCTGGAAGCGGAAGAACCAGCCTTCGCCCAGCGGATCTTCATTGACCAGTTCAGGGCTGCTGTCCAGCGCCGGGTTCACTTCCAGCACTTCACCGTCCAGCGGCATGTACACGCCGCTCGCGGCTTTTACCGATTCCACGGTGGCGGCTTCAGCGCCTTTGTCGTAGGACTGCAGCTCAGGCAGTTGTACGAAAACCACGTCGCCAAGAGCATTCTGGGCGAAGGCGGTGATGCCGACTGTAACGCTGCCGTCAGCTTCGGTACGCAGCCATTCGTGATCTTCAGTAAAACGCAACTCGCTCATGGAAACTCCTCAGGGGCCAGACAGGTCTGGTGGACGCGATGGAATGCTCGGGCATAGCCCTGCTTTATGGAGGGTTACCTAGCAAAATCGCGGCCAGTATTTTTTATTTGTTACTAATCAATAGGTTACGGATTATTGCGAGAAGGGGAACAAGCGCAGCTGTAGCGATATCGCTACAGTCTGACACGAGGAAAAAAGCCCATGAGGATCAAAGCCTTGCACAATGCTGGCGGAAAGCCTGTGTAGCGATATCGTTCCGCTGTAGCGCTTTCAGTACAGGTGGAGGTCGCTTTTGCGGTAGGTGATCTATGGGGGCAATGGTTGCCATCGATGACACGCCAAGCTTGATTCAACGCGGTGTCCTTGCGTCCATCGCGGGCAAGCCCGCTCCCACCCTGGTGGGTGTATGCAGGGGTTCAATCACTGTGGGGGTGGGCTTGCCCGCGATGAGCATAGGTATAAGACCGAGTACATATCCATTCTTGCGGTAACGGCCTCCTATGGTTCCGCCTGACGGCGGCTCACTTTTGAACAGCGCAAAAGTAAGCAAAACGCTCTTTCCGGTATGACTCACCCACATGGGTTACAAATCAGTTCAAGCACATAGGTAACAGTTATTAACTGGCAGGGTCGATTTCGCGAGGATCTGACCATGCCCTGGAGAGAGCTGAAACCTATGGATCGAAAAGTGATGTTCATCGCTGCCTATCTGGCGGACAAACACACCTTCAGCAAGCTGTGCAGTGACTACGAGATCAGTCGAAAGACTGGCTATAAATGGGTCGAGCGATACAAAGCTGAAGGGCCTAGTGGGCTTGAGGAACGCAGCCGTTGTCGGCACAACCAGAGCTACGTGGTGCCTGTCGCTGTTAGGCAGGCAATCATCGAGCTTCGGTCTATCGGAGAAACAACTCCAGGGCCTAAGAAGATCCAAAATGACTTGCTCCGGCGTTTTTCAAGGTAGTTGTCGTGTCGCCCGTCTTGCTAGGCGACCTTCACGACAACTGTCAGCTCCCTTTCGGGGTTGAGATACACCGTCCCGATTGGGTTCCAGTTGCGTGTCTCACCTGACCATCTTTCAGGCCTTTTTTCTCTCGCTTGCCCATAGATTGCCGCCCTCCGGGCCAAGATTTCCCGGTCATTTCCCTCGTGGCGCTGGGCGGGTGTCACGAAGCGGATTCGGCTATGACGATGCTCGGTGTTGTACCAGGCCATAAAATTCCTCACCCAGATACGCGCGTCATCCAGGCTGCTAAATCCATCCTGCGGCCACTGCGGGCAGTACTTCAGCGTTCTAAACAGCGACTCCGAGTAAGGATTGTCGTTGCTTACCCGAGGTCTTCCTCTCGATGGCGTGATACCCAGGTCGTACATCTTGGTCAGTAACGTCACCGATTTCATCGGTGCGCCATTGTCCGAGTGAAGCACCAGCGGCTGACGCCAGCACTTCTCTCGAGTGACACTTCGTTGCAGTAGGACGGCTGCTTTTTCACCGCTTTCTGCCTCGTAAACTTCCCAGCCCACGGCCTTTCGGCTGTAGATATCCTCGATCAAATAGAGGTAGTAAAACTTCCCACGAACCGGCGACGGCAGGTACGTAATATCCCAAGACCACACCTGATTGGCGGCTGTCGCCGCGTAAGTGGTGGGTGCTTCATGGCGATGCGGGCGTTTGGCGCGGGAACGATGATGCTGCTGATCTGCCGCATGCAGCACTCGGTAAAAGGTTGCCTCCGATGCCATGTAACGTCCCTCGTCAGCGAGCCGTGGCACGATCTGGCTCGGTGGCAGATGTGCGTAGGCCTTGCTGTTGCACAAGACCAGGATAGCTTGGCGCTCAAGATCACTCAGGGCGTTACTCGGCACTGGCCTCACCGTCGTGGTGCGCCCATCTGCCAACATTGCTTCGGGCAGGCTCCAGCGCTGTAGCGTGCGTAGCGAAATACCGACTTCTAGACACGCAGGCGCCCTGCGGGCGCCCGCCGTGATGGCTTCGTTGAGCCAGTCGACGAGAAGATGCCGTTCTGGCAACAAGGTCAATTGACCTCGTCGTCGCTCCCCCAGTAGGCATTGAGCTTTTTTCGCAGCACCAGCAATGCGACTGTTTCAGCCAGTGCTGCATCCTTTCGGCGCAGCTCGCGCTCCAGTTCCCGAATCCGCTTTTTATCCTCCTTGGTCTCCCCAGCGATTCCTTTTTTCAGCGCTGAATGATTAGTACTGTTGGCAATGAAAGCTTTGCGCCAGCCATCAATTTGCTCAGGGAAAATACCGTTGCGACGGCAATACTCACTCAGCTCCAGCTCCGACAAAGCTGATGATTCGATGACTGCCATGAGCTTGGATTCGGCAGACCAATTTTCAGGCGACTGCTTGTTTTCGGACAACTGGGAACCTCTGGCAGCAGCTTGCTTACGCCAATAATGAAGAGACATGTCGCTACAACCTTCACGGCGCGCGACCTCCGACGCTGAAAGGCTCAGGGGCGGAAGCATCATTTTCAACAACGCAGCTTTGCGTTCTTCTGAATAGAAAGGCATGACCTTACTCTTGCCGCCCCCGGAATACTTTTAAAAAGCGGAGGACACGACAACTACCCTGACACCGGGGGTGCTCAAGCGCTTTCCCGATCAGGATCCGCCGTCAAAAACGACCATCTACAACATCCTTAAAGCAGCCGACTTAATTACGCCGCAGCGTGTACGACGGCGTGTCGCGGTCTATCCCAAACCTTTGAGCAAGGCAGAAATACCTAATCAGCTCTTTAGCGCGGACTACAAGGGCCAGTTTCTGACGGGCGCCGGAGTTTGGTGCTATCCACTGACGATCATGGATCACGCCAGCCGTTTTCTACTGGCCTGCCAGAGTATGTCCAGTACCAATCTGAAGGAGACCCAACAGACCTTTGAGCGAGTTTTCCGCGAGTACGGGTTGCCGGAGCGTATTCGGACTGACAATGGTGTGCCATTTGCCAGTACCGGCCGTGCCGGGCTGTCGCAGCTGTCGATATGGTGGCTGCGACTAGGGATTATTCCTGAGCGAATTGAGCCTGGCCGTCCGGACCAGAATGGGCGTCACGAACGCATGCACCGAACGCTGAAAAGTACCTTGCCTCAACCGCCCGCCATTCCTTGGGAGGCTCAGCAGAGACAGTTTGACCGCTTTATGCAGCACTACAATTATGAGCGGGGGCACGAGGCGCTTGACCAGAAAACGCCTGCTTCCTGCTATTCACCCTCGACTCGGACTTACCCGGAAAAGTTGCCTGAAATGGGGTATGCGAGCCACGTGGAGTGTTACCTGGCTGATAGTAATGGAATCATTAATCGAGCAGGTCTGCGGATTTATATCGCCAATGTGCTTAAGCATCAGACCATTGGAATGGAGATGATCAGTGATGATGTGTGGGAGGTGATATTCGGTCCGGTAATCCTAGGCCGGGTCTATGCTAGAGAGGCAAAGAACGGGTACGTGTCGATAAAAGTGTTACCTATGTAAAGGTACTTTTTTGTAACCCATGTGGTTGTCCCGTACATTCCCCACCACTCGGCACCTCGCTTAGGCTCGGTGTTCCCTCACTCCGGCTTGAATCCGTGGGCCGCCGCCACGCGCCATCCATGGCGCGGGGCGGCTAACCCGGCGTCCTGCCGGGTTACCCACGGCTTCAAGCCTGCGTTCGGCCAGCGTGGTTAACGGGGCGCCCAGGATCAAAAGCCAAAGCCAAAGCCAAAGCCAAAGCGAAAGCAAAAGCAAAAGCCAGATCAAAAGATGGCTGACTTCGTCAGCGTCTTAGGAAGTAGAAGCTACACCGCGCATGCCCTAGCGATCAGGTCGGCTTTTAGGCCGCCTCGCTTTGTTTTTGATCCTGGGCGCCCCGTTAACCACGCTGGCCGTACTTCGATGTTGATTTGGGGGGTAAACCGGCAGGACGCCGGTTTAGCCGCACTGGGCCAGGGAGGGCCCATTGCGGCGGCCCCCCAAATCAATATCGGAGTACGGGCATGCCGAGCCTAAGCGAGGCACCGAGTGGTGGGGTATGAGCGTTTTGCTTACTTTTGCGCTGTTCAAAAGTGAGCCGCCGTCAGGCGGAACCATAGGAGGCCGTTACCGCAAAAATGGATATGCACGCGGTCTAATCCAACATCCCTGACGGCCCACAGGTGCAACGTCGCACCACAGTGGTGTAGATACCTATGCCGCGATGAGGCAGTCCAACATTTGCGGCAGTTCAGATAAGGAGTTGTATTCAGGCCTTGCCGGGAATCCCGTACTTGCGCAGCCGATGGGCGATGGCGGTGTGGGAGGTCTGCAGGCGGCTGGCCAGTTGGCGGGTCGAGGGATAGTTGACGTAGAGCTTTTCCAGCAGGCATTTCTCGAAGCTTTCCATGGCCTGCTCCAGGCTGTCGACCTCGCTGTCGCTCTGGCGCGCCACCGAGGTGCCGGCGATGTCCAGGTCGCCGATGTCCACCAGGCTGCTTTCGCAAATGGCCGCGGCGCGGAAGATCACGTTCTGCAACTGGCGCACATTCCCTGGCCAACGATTGCCGAGCAGGGCCGGGTAGGTGCCTGGCGCCAGGCGGCAGACCGGACGCTGGATCTGCGCACAGGCCTGCTGCATGAAGTAGCGAGCCAGCAGCAGAATGTCCTGGCCGCGCTCGCGCAATGGCGGGACTTCGACGTTGAGCACATTGAGGCGGTAGAACAGGTCTTCGCGAAAGGTCCCCTCGCTGACCATCTTCTCCAGGTCGCGGTGGGTCGCGCTGAGGATCCGCACGTTGACCTTGACCTCACGGTCCCCGCCCACCCGGCGAAAGCTGCCATCGTTGAGAAACCGCAGGAGCTTGGCCTGCAGATACGGCGACATCTCGCCAATCTCGTCGAGAAACACCGTGCCCTGGTTGGCCAGTTCCATCAGCCCCGGCTTACCACCGCGCTGGGCGCCGGTAAAGGCACCGGGGGCGTAGCCGAACAGTTCGCTTTCGGCGAGGTTTTCCGGCAAGGCCGCACAGTTCAACGCCAGGAACGGCGCGCTGTGGCGGGCGCTGATGGCATGGCAGGCGCGGGCCACCAGTTCCTTGCCGGTGCCGGTTTCACCCTGGATCAACAGTGGCGCGTCGAGGGCGGCTACCCGCTGCGCACGGGCCTTGAGTGTGCGGATCGCCGGCGACTCGCCGAGCAAGGCATCAAAACCTTCGGCGTGATCGTGATGCAGTGCCGAGAGCTGTTCGCCGATCCGGTTGGGTGGATACAGGGTCAGCAGGGCGCCAGCGTCGGTGATCGGCGTGGCGCCCAGCAACAAGGTCTGGCCGTTGACCGTGATTTCCCGCAGCGGCAAGCGAAACCCGTGCTCCAGCAAGGTTTCCAGCAGGGCTGGGTCGGCAAACAGTTCGGCGACGTTTTCCCCGGCCGGTTCGCGGCCGTACAGGGCGATCAACGCCGGGTTGGCCAACAGAATGGTGCCGGCACTGTCGAGGGCCAGCACCGGGTCGGTCATGGCGGCCAGCAGGGCATCCAATTGCAGGTGGCGGCGTTGTCCGGGAAGGATGTCGACCACGGTCACCGCTTGCACACCACGTACGCTGAACAAGGCATCGCGCAGTTCTTCGAGCACTTGCGGGCTCAAGGTCGGGGCGTCGATGTAGACGTTCGGCGGGACCATTTCCACCGCATCCAGGTTGAGGTTGCGCCCACCGAGCAAGGCCAGGACTTCCTGGGTGATGCCGACGCGGTCGATGAAACTGACGTGGATACGCATGGGGCGTTTGTTGGTTCTGAGGTGCGGAGGGGGGCAAGTATGCCTTGGGGCGGGCGAATGGTGAAAGCCTGCTCGCGATAGCGCTGTGTCAGTCGACAGCGCGCCATCGCGAGCGGGATGGGATTACTCGAAGTGTTCGATATTCACCGGGTCGCCGGATTTCATGTTCAGTTGCACCCGGATGTCTTCAAACATCAGGTCGTAATGCTTGTGCACCGAGCCGATCTGGCTGTGGGTCTTTGGAATGCCGTACTTCTCGGCGATCTTCGTCACGTTGTTGGCAAAGTTGTAGGCCTCCTCCTTGGGCAGGAAGAACGTCTCGCTCATGTCCTTGCCCTGAATGTTGCCATGCATGGTGAACTGGATGCCCTTGTCGCCCTTGGGGCTCTTGCTGACTTGGTAGTCGAGGTGCACGTTGTAGCTGACATCATCCGGGGTCAGTGCATGACGCTCGATGTGCAAATGACCTGGCTCAAACTTTGCCATAGACGTCTCTCCTTACAGGTAAGTAATGCCAGGTTTGGACGTGCTGATTCGGGTGCCGGCCTTGCCCTGGACGATCGCTTCGATGTCCGAGAGTGAACCGATCACCGCGACTTTTCCAGTGTTGCGCGCGAAGTCGCAGGCGGCCTGGACTTTCGGCCCCATGGAGCCAGCGGCGAAGCCGAGTTTTTCCATTTCGTCGGGGTGCGCCTGGGCGATGGCTTTCTGGGTGGGCTTGCCGAAGTCGATGAACGCCGCGCTGACGTCGGTGGCAATCACCAGCAAGTCACCTTCCAGCTGTTCGGCCAGCAGCGCCGAGCACAGGTCCTTGTCGATCACCGCTTCGATGCCCTTGAGCTTGTGGTTCTCGTCGTACATGGTCGGGATCCCGCCACCCCCGGCGCAGATCACGATGCTGCCCTTTTCCAGCAACCACTTGATCGGGCGGATTTCGAAAATACGCTTGGGTTTCGGGCTGGCCACCACGCGGCGGAACTTGTCGCCATCGGGGGCGATTGCCCAGCCTTTTTCCGCCGCCAGCGCTTGGGCTTCAGCCTTGCTGTAGACCGGGCCGATCGGCTTGGTCGGGTTCTTGAACGCCGGGTCGTTGGCGTCGACTTCAACCTGGGTCAACAGGGTTGCGAACGGCACCTCGAAGTCCAGCAGATTGCCCAGTTCCTGTTCGATGATGTAGCCGATCATGCCTTCGGTTTCGGCACCGAGCACGTCCAGCGGGTAGGGGGAAACGGAGGTGTAGGCGGCTGCCTGCAGCGACAGCAGGCCGACTTGCGGGCCATTACCGTGAGCGATCACCAGTTGATTGCCGGGGTGGATCTTGGCGATCTGTTCGGTGGCGATCCGGATGTTGGCGCGTTGATTGTCTGCTGTCATGGGTTCACCACGACGTAGGAGGGCGTTACCGCCCAGAGCAACGACGATACGCATAATGCAGTCCTTCTTCGAAGAGATATAAGCCGGTACGCGGTCCCCTGCAGGAGCGAGCTTGCTCGCGATAGCATCACCAAGGTCTGTCAGAAGCACCGGGGTGCTGCCATCGCAGGCAAGCCAGCTCCCACATTGACTGTGTCCAGTCAGTGGGAGCCGAGTGAGCTGTTACAGATCAGCCAGGGTCGATACCAGGATCGCCTTGATCGTGTGCATGCGGTTTTCCGCTTGCTCGAAGGCGATGCAGGCTGGCGACTCGAACACGTCATCGGTCACTTCGATGCCATTGGCCAGGTGCGGATACTGCTCGGCAATCTGCTTGCCGATCTTGGTATCGCTGTTGTGGAAGGCTGGCAGGCAGTGCATGAACTTGGTGCGTGGGTTGCCGGTGGCTTTCATCAGCTCGGCGTTGACCTGGTACGGCAGCAGTTGCTGGATCCGTTCGGCCCAGGCTTCGACAGGCTCGCCCATCGATACCCAGACGTCGGTGTGGATGAAGTCCACGCCCTTGACCGCGGCTTTCGGGTCTTCGGTCAGGGTGATGCGGGCGCCACTTTCTTCCGCGTATTTTTTGCAGCGAGCCACCAGGTCGTCGAGAGGCCACAGGGCTTTGGGTGCGCAGATGCGTACGTCCATGCCCAGCTTGGCGCCGACCAGCAGCAGCGAGTTGCCCATGTTGTTGCGCGCGTCGCCCAGGTAGGCGTAGCTGATCTCGTGGATCGGCTTGTCGGCGTGTTCACGCATGGTCAGCACGTCGGCGATCATTTGGGTCGGGTGGTATTCATCGGTCAGGCCGTTGAACACCGGTACGCCGGCGAACTTCGCCAGTTCTTCGACGATTTCCTGTTTGAAGCCACGGTATTCGATGGCGTCGTACATGCGCCCCAGTACGCGGGCGGTGTCCTTCATGCTTTCTTTGTGGCCGATCTGCGAGGAGTTCGGGTCGATATAGGTGACGTTGGCGCCCTGATCATAAGCGGCCACTTCGAACGCGCAGCGGGTGCGGGTCGAGGTTTTTTCGAAGATCAGCGCGATGTTGTTGCCTTTGAGGTGCTGCTGCTCGGTACCGGTGTACTTGGCGCGCTTGAGGTCGCGGGACAGGTCGAGCAGATAACGCAATTCGCGAGGGGTGTGGTGTTCCAGGCTCAGCAGATTGCGGTTATGAATGTTAAAAGCCATTTTGGATCTCCTTGGGTTTCGGTTATCCCCCTGGCCGCACTCGATAAGTGTCGGCCAGGGTTTATAGGTTAGTAGTCGATTGGGTCGCGGATGATCGGGCAGGTCATGCAGTGGCCGCCGCCACGGCCGCGACCGAGCTCGCCGGCGCTGATGGTGATGACCTCGATCCCGGCCTTGCGCAGCAGGGTGTTGGTGTAGGTGTTGCGGTCGTAGCCGATGACCACGCCTGGCTCCACGGCGACCACGTTGTTGCCGTCGTCCCACTGCTCGCGTTCGGCGGCGAAGCTGTTGCCGCCGGTTTCCACCACGCGCAACGCCTTGAGGTTGAGGGCCTTGGCCACGGTGTCGAGGAAGCTGGTTTCCTCGCGGCGGATGTCGATGCCGCCCTGTTTGCTTTCGTCAGGTCGCAGGGTGAAGGCAACGATCTGATTCACCACTTCCGGGAAGACCGTGACCAGGTCGCGGTCGCAGAAGCTGAACACGGTGTCCAGGTGCATGGCTGCGCGGGACTTCGGCAGGCCGGCAACGATCACTTTCTCGACGGCTTTGTTCTTGAACAGGTTCAGTGCCAGTTGGCCGATGGCCTGGCGGGACGAGCGCTCGCCCATGCCGATCAGGACCACACCGTTGCCGATCGGCATGACGTCGCCGCCTTCAAGGGTGGAGCTGCCGTGATCCAGGTCCGGGTCGCCGTACCAGATCTCGAAGTCGGCGTTGGTGAACTGAGGGTGGAACTTATAGATGGCGGTGGTCAGCAGGGTTTCCTGGCGACGGGCCGGCCAGTACATCGGGTTCAGCGTCACGCCACCGTAGATCCAGCAGGTGGTGTCGCGGGTGAACTGGGTGTTGGGCAGCGGTGGCAGGATGAAGCTGGTGTGGCCGAGGAAGTCGCGGAACATCTGGATGGTCTTGCCACCGAAGCTGTCCGGCAGATCATCGGCGGACACGCCACCGATCAGGTACTCGGCGATGTGCCGTGGCTCCAGGCTGCGCAGCCAGGATTTCACTTCGTTGATCAGGCCCAGGCCCACCGAGTCGGCGGTGACCTTGCGTTCCAGGATCCAGTCCAGCGCTTCGGGGATGGCAACGATGTCGGTCAGCAGGTTGTGCATTTCCAGCACGTCGATCCCGCGTTCGCGCATCTTGGTAACGAAGTCGAAATGGTCACGCTTGGCTTGGGCAACCCACAGCACATCATCGAAAAGCAGTTCGTCACAGTTGTTCGGGGTCAGCCGCTGGTGGGCCAGGCCGGGGGAGCAAACCATGACTTTGCGCAGTTTGCCGGCTTCGGAATGTACGCCGTACTTAACTTTTTCCGTGGTCATTACAGTGATCCTCCAGATGACAATACAAACTTGAGTGTTACAGGGTCAGGAAGCCGTCGTAGAGCCCATAGGCCGCTACCAGCGCACCTATGACTACCGCGGCGAAAATCAGCTTCTCGACGTTGGTGAAAATCGGTTTGCCCAACTCGCGCTTGGCCTTGGCGAACAGGATCACGCCTGGGGCATAGAGCAGGGCAGAGAGCAGCAGGTACTTCAGGCCGCCGGCGTAAATCAGCCAGACCGCATAGATCAGGGCTACGGCGCCGATGAACAGGTCTTTCTTGCGTTCGGCCAGGGCGTTCTCGTAAGTCTCGCCGCGCACTGCCAACAGCAGGGCGTAGGCCGCCGACCAGAGGTAAGGCACCAGGATCATCGAGGTCGCGAGGTAGATCAGCGACAGGTAGGTACTGGCCGAGAACAGGGTGATGATCAGGAAGATCTGCACCATGGCGTTGGTCAGCCACAGGGCGTTGACCGGTACGTGGTTCTCGTTTTCCTTGCGCAGGAACTCCGGCATGGTGTGGTCTTTGGCGGCGGCGAACATGATCTCCGCACACAGCAGGACCCACGACAGCAGGGCGCCCAGCAGGGAGATGATCAAGCCAACACTGATCAGCACCGCACCCCAGTGACCCACCACGTGCTCAAGCACGGCGGCCATCGACGGGTTCTGCAGCTTGGCCAGTTCCGGTTGAGTCATGATCCCCAGCGACAGGACGTTCACCAGCACCAGGAACAGCAGCACGGTAATGAAGCCGATCACCGTGGCTTTACCCACGTCCGAGCGTTTTTCCGCACGGGAGGAGAAGATGCTCGCGCCCTCGATACCGATGAATACCCAGACGGTGACCAGCATCATGTTGCGCACCTGGTCCATCACGCTGCCCAGGTCCGGGTTCTTGATCCCCCAGATATCGGCAGTGAAGATGTCCAGTTTGAAGGCGAAAATGGCGATCAGGACAAACAGCAGCAGCGGTACAACCTTGGCCACCGTGGTCACCAGGTTGATGAACGCTGCTTCCTTGATCCCGCGCAGGACCAGGAAGTGCACCGCCCACAACAGCACAGACGCACCGATGACGGCGGCGACGGTGTTGCCTTCGCCGAAAATCGGGAAGAAGTAACCCAGGGTGCTGAACAGCAATACGAAGTAACCGACGTTCCCCAACCAGGCACTGATCCAGTAGCCCCAGGCCGAAGAGAAACCCATGTAGTCGCCGAAACCAGCCTTGGCATAGGCGTAGACCCCGCCATCCAGATTCGGCTTGCGATTGGCCAGGGTCTGGAAGACAAAGGCCAGGGTCAACATACCGACAGCGGTGATGGCCCAGCCGATCAAAACAGCGCCGACATCGGCACTGGCGGCCATGTTCTGGGGCAAGGAAAAGATCCCGCCGCCAATCATGGAGCCGACCACAAGCGCGACCAGGGCACCTAGTCGTAGTTTTCCGGGAGATTCTGACATTGCATGACTCCAATGCAGGAGAAGTGAGTTCGCAGAGTAAATCCGCTGACGTTTCAAACAGCTGACTTAGATCAGTTCATTGCCACATTCCATTGTTGATGAATGACTTTCGTCGGTTTGTTAACGCGCTGAGAGGCCTCTCCTAGAGGCTTCCAGGTGAAACTAAAGGGAATGTATCGTATTGCAGCAAGGTATGAAGCTAGTTGGTTTTTCAGAATGTGCAAATTTTTACCGGCGGTTCTCAGTACAGAATGGATTTATCGGAAATGCTTCACAAAACTGGCAAAATCCCCCGGCGGCATAGATGAGACAGTTCTAAGCGAAGTCTGATTTTTATCCTTTACTGATAAACGTGTGGCTGCGCTGGATATTTAATTGAGTGAACACTTGTTATGGTTCGCAAACATGACAAAACGTCGATTTGAGAGGTAACGATGTCGCAACCGGCGCAAAAGCTCCGACTCAGTGCCTTGATCGCCTTGGTGGTCGGCTCGATGATTGGCGGCGGGATCTTTTCCTTGCCGCAGAACATGGCCGCCCGGGCCGATGCCGGGGCCGTGTTGATCGGCTGGGCCATCACCGCCGTGGGCATGTTGACCCTGGCCTTTGTGTTCCAGACCCTGGCCAACCGCAAGCCTGAACTGGACTCGGGGGTGTACGCCTATGCCAAGGCCGGGTTTGGCGACTACATGGGGTTCTCCTCGGCCTGGGGCTACTGGATCAGTGCCTGGCTGGGCAACGTTGGCTATTTCGTGCTGCTGTTCAGCACCCTGGGTTACTTCTTTCCGGTGTTTGGCCAGGGCAATACGCCGATTGCCATCGGCTGCGCCTCGGTGCTGCTGTGGGCGGTGCATTTCCTGGTGATGCGCGGGATCAAGGAGGCGGCGTTCATCAACCAGGTGACCACGGTGGCCAAGATCGTGCCGCTGGTGATGTTCATCGTGATTGCCGCCGTGGCGTTCAAGGCTGACATCTTTACCCGGGATATCTGGGGTCGCAGCAACCCGAACTTCGGCAGCGTGATGGACCAGGTGCGCAACATGATGCTGGTCACGGTATTCGTGTTTATCGGCATCGAAGGTGCAAGTGTGTATTCGGCCCGCGCGGAAAAACGCTCCGACGTGGGCCGGGCCACCGTCATCGGCTTTATCGGGGTGCTGGCGCTGTTGGTGCTGGTGAACGTGCTGTCACTGGGGATCATGAGTCAGCCGGAGCTGGCCAACCTGCAGAACCCTTCACTGGCGGCGGTGCTGGAGCACATTGTCGGGCCGTGGGGCGCTTTGCTGATCAGCGTCGGCCTGGCCATTTCGTTGCTTGGGGCATTGCTGTCGTGGGCGCTGCTGTGCGCCGAAATCCTGTTTGCCACGGCCCGAGACAAGACCATGCCGGCGTTCCTGAAAAAGGAAAACGCCAACCATGTACCGGTCAACGCGCTGTGGCTGACCAACGCGATGATCCAGCTGTTTCTGCTGATCACCCTGTTTTCTGCTGGTACCTACACCAGCCTGATCTACCTCGCCTCGTCGATGATCCTGGTGCCTTACTTGTGGTCGGCGGCTTACGCGGTGCTGTTGAGCGGGCGCGGTGAAACCTATGAAAACGCCTCGGGCGAGCGCACCAAGGATTTGCTGATTGGCGCGATCGCCCTGGTTTATGCGGTCTGGCTGCTGTATGCCGGTGGGGTCAAGTACCTGCTGCTGTCGGCGCTGCTGTATGCACCGGGGGTGATTCTGTTCGCCAAGGCCAAGCATGAGCAGGGCCAGCCGTTGTTCACCCACATCGAAAAAGGCATTTTCGCCTGCGTGGTTGTCGGTGCGTTGGTGGCGGCCTATGGCTTGTACAGCGGCGTGCTGAGTTTGTGAGGCTGACGCTCGACTATCAGGGGGCCTACGATTGGCCGGCGATGCTCGACTTCCTGGCGGCGCGGGCCATCGATGGGCTCGAGGTGGTTCGCTCCGGGTCGTACGCCCGCAGCTTCTGCCTGCACGGTTTGCAGGGCACGTTTGTCATCAGCCAGGCGCCGGGTCACGGCCTGGCGGTAGAGCTGGCCTATGCCGATTCGGCGGCGTTGCCGCAGATCGTGGCGCGCTTGCGGCGGATGTTCGACCTGGATGCAGACTTGCCGGCCATCCACCGGCACCTGGCCACAGACCCGCTGCTGGCGCCGTTGATTGCCCGGAGCCCGGGCTTGCGTGTGCCGGGCACCTGGGACGGCCTGGAGTTGGCGATGCGGGCGGTGCTGGGGCAGCAGATCAGTGTGGCGGCGGCGATCAGGCTGGCGGGTAAGCTGGTGGCGCAATACGGCGCGCCGCTGGTGGGGTCCGAGCCGTGGTTGCCGGGCCTGAGGCAGGTGTTTCCCGAGGCGCAGGTGTTGGCTTCGGCGGATCTGGCCACGCTGGGCATGCCCCGCAGCCGTGGGCGCACTTTGTCGGGTGTGGCCCAGGCGTTGCTGGAGAACCCTGGGCTGTTCGAGGCGCGCGAGCACCTGCCGGCGTCCGTGGCGCCGTTGCTGGCGTTATGGGGCGTGGGTGACTGGACGGCCCAGTACATTGCCTTGCGCCAGATGCGCGAGGCGGACGCGTTCCCGCCGGGGGATGTGGGGCTGCTCAAGGCGCTGGCCGCCCTCGAAGGCCAGCCAGTCAGCGCCCAGCACCTGTTGGCCCGGGCAGAAAGCTGGCGACCATACCGGGGTTATGCGGCGCAAGTGTTGTGGACGTCCTTGAGTCGGGGGGATTGAGGTGTAGCAAAGACCGGCTTCGCAGGATTGTGTGGGAGCGGGCAAGCCCGCTCCCACAGGATTTTTGGCTGCCAGCAGATTTTGCGGGCACCATCGCTGCCTGTTCACCACCGTGCCCGATGGGCGCCCAGTTCCCCGGCCGGCAGTGACCACTGCAGGGGCGTGCCGCTGATGGTTAGTGGCACCTGCAGTCGATTGGCCGGTCCCCAGGTTGTTTGTTCCAGCACGAGTCCCTGATCGCTGGCCTCTTCGGCACGCAGCGCCGGTTGTGGTGTGGCGGGCTGTTGCAGCAGCAGCTTCGCCGTGCGCGCCAATGACAGGCGGGCGGATCCGCCGCAGCCGCTGCCCAGGCGCTCGGTCAACAGCTTGAGACAGCTGGCCGCCATCAGGTACCCGGTGGCGTGGTCCAGGGCCTGCACCGGCAGGGGCGTCGGTTGGTCGCTGTGCTGCCAGGCCATGCCGGCTTCGGCGATGCCGGTGCTCATCTGCACCAGGCTGTCGAAGCCCCGGCGATTCTGCCAGGGACCGCTCCAGCCATAGGCATTGAGGCTGACGTCGATCAGCCCCGGCGCCAGCGCCTGGCGTGCACGGGTGCCGTAGCCGAGGTTTTCCAGGGCGTCGGCGCGGTAGCCGTGGAGCAGGATGTCGGCGTCCTTGAGCAGGGCTTCAAACACCTGGCGGTCGCTGCGTTGGTGCAGGTCAAGGTGGGCGCAGCGTTTGCCCAGGGTCATTTCCGCGACCACGCCCGGCTCGTGCCAGTGGGGTGGGTCGATGCGCAGCACATCGGCGCCCAGGCCGGCGAGAAAACGACTGGCTGCGGGGCCGGCAAGGACCCGGGTCAGGTCCAGCACCCTGAGCCCCGCCAGCGGCCTCGCGACTGATCCCGACCAGGCCTGCCGGCGTTGATCCTCAAGGGGCGCCAAGTGCACCAGCGGCTCGGCATTGACCGCCAGCCCCTGGGGATGGACCTGCCATTGCTGCCAGGAGCGCATGACCGCCGCGCAGCCCCCGGCGTCGACCACCGCCTGTTCCAGATCCTCCTTGGCCCACGGCGCAACCTTGGCGGCCATCGCGCTGCGGTCGCTGCTGGCACCCAGTACTTTTTCGGCGGCGCGCCGATGATGGGCAGCATTGGTATGCAGGCGGATCCAGCCATCGCCCGTGGCATAGTCACCGGCGAGCGGATCCCACATCGGCGGCACCTTCCAGCCCAGCGGGCGCAAGGAGGTGGCGAACCAGAAGGAGGCAAGTCGGCGATCAACTTCGAGGGTCGGTAAACGGCCGGTCTGTTGCTGCAGCAGTTCGCTGAGGGCCTGGCCGGCCACCGCAATACTGGCGCTGGCCAGCTCGGTGACGGCAAACGCCGAGGGCAGGGCGCCCTCGGCAGTGAACCGGATGGCAGTTTTCTGCAAGCCCAATGCGGCTTGCAGGGCAGTCAGCAAAGTGGTCATCGAGAGCCCTCCGAAAGAGGGCTCGAGCATAGAACAAAAGCGCTGTGGTGGAGGGCCTAAACCCGGAACTGGTCCATCAGTTTCATCTGGTGGGTGGCCAGGGAGTTGAGCTGGCTACTGATCTGCGCCGACTCGGTGGCTTGCTCGGTCAGGGTCTCGGTGACCGTGCGGATCGCCGAAACGTTGCGGTTGACCTCTTCGGCCACGGCGCTCTGCTGCTCGGCGGCACTGGCGATCTGCAGGTTCATGTCGCTGATCACCGTGACTGCCTCGCTGATCTTGCCCAGGGCCTGCACTGCTTGCTGGATCTGCCCGGCGTTGTTGTGCGCCTGGGTCTGGCTCGAATGCATGGTGGCGACCACGCCGCGGGTGCCGGTCTGGATCCGCTCGATCACCAGGCGGATCTCCTCGACCGAATCCTGGGTACGCTTGGCCAGGTTGCGCACTTCATCGGCGACCACCGCAAAGCCGCGTCCGCTTTCGCCGGCGCGAGCCGCCTCGATCGCGGCGTTGAGGGCCAGCAGGTTGGTCTGTTCGGCGATGCTACGGATCACTTCCAGCACCGAGCCGATCTGCTCGCTGTTGACGGCCAGCGCTTCGACTTCGGTCACTGCCTTGCTGACTTCTTCGGCCAGTTGATTGATGTCGCGGGTGCTGCGTTCGATGATCGACATCCCGTCCCGCGCCGATTGGTCCGCGCCCCTGGCGGCGCTGGCGGCATTCGAGGCGCTGTTGGCGACGTCATGGGCGGTGGCGCTCATTTCGTTGGAGGCGGTGGCGACCTGGTCGATTTCGCGGAACTGCACCTGCATGCCTTCGCTGGTCTGGCGGGCGATTGCCGAGGATTGGTCGGCGGTGCCACGGGCGTCGGTGATGCTTTGCTTGATCTGTGCGATGGTCGGCTGCAGTTTGTCGAGGAAGCGGTTGAACCAGCTCACCAGCTCGCCCAACTCGTCTTGCTTGCTGTAGTTCAGGCGCTGGGTCAGGTCGCCGTCGCCGCTGGCAATCGCCTTGAGCATGGTCGCCACGCTGTTGATTGGCCGGGTCACGCCGGAGGCAGTCAACCACATCAGCAGCAGGCCCAGCAGGCCGGCGCCGATGGCCACGGCCAGAGTCTTGTAGGTGCCAAGGTCCTGCGCCTCATCGAGCACCGTTTGCAGTTTCAGCGAGTCGGCCAGCAGCACTTGCCGGGGCAGGTCGATCACTACCCCCCAAGGCTTGGTGTCGGCAATCGGGCTGACCGGCAGCACCGCGCGGATCAGGTCGCCGTGCTGGAGAATTTTCGCCGTGTTGGCGTTGATCAGTTGCAGCACTTCCTTGCCATCGTTGCCCAGGGCCTCGACCAGGTTTTTCCCCAGTTTGCTGGCGTCGACGCTGTAGCCGGCCAGCGCACCGCTGCCAGACACGATCAGCATGTGCCCGGCACCGTTGAACAAGTCCCGCTGGGAGCTGAGGGCGGCCGCTTGCAGGGCGTCGAGGGAAATGTCGATACCGACCACGCCGATGGCCTTGCCATTGACCAGCAACGGCACGGAAATACTGGTCATCAGCATTTCCTTGCCGGCGACGGTGTCGGCATAGGGGTCGAGCAGGCAGGTACGCTTGCTGTCGCGGGGGCAGGTGTACCAGCTGTTGTACGGGGTGCCACTGAGATTGAGGGTGGTCTTGGTCATGTCCTCTTCGGTCATGATGGTGTTTTCCCCGGTCCCCCCGGCTCGGCTCCAGTAACTGGCGAATCGCCCGGCTTCGTTGGACAGGCGAGCGGCGTCGTCGACGAAGCCCTGGTCCTGGCCGTCCAGGCCATTGGGTTCGAATGCCAGCCAGATTCCCAGGACCCCGGTGTTGCGCTCGAAAGCGCTTTTCAGGCTCTGGTTCAACTCCTCGCGCAGCGCGCCGGGATCCAGGGCGCGCTTGCCGGCCAGACGACGCAGATCAGCGATCTGGTCGGCCAGGGCGGTCACTACCAGCAGGCTTTCGCCGAAGGTCTTCTGCACCCGCACCGCCTGCTCGGCAGCCTTGGCCTGCAGCAGGTTCTCGACGCTGGCCGTGAGCATCCGGGTGCTGGAGGCGCTGACCAGTTGATCGTTCTGATTGGTCTGGTAGATGTTCATGCCGACGATCAGGCCCACCACGCCCAACAGGCACAGTCCGGACAACAGCACGATTTTCAGGCGGATGGAAAGAGAGTCGAACATGGGGCGATCTCGCGAAGGGATGACTGGTGGGCTGAGGGTCATGAGCGACCCGCTCGCCAAATCCATTCAGCGCCATGTGTGACACATCGGCTTACAAGAGCTGGGCATGAGCGACAGCCGACGAACGGTCGCTGGCGCGGCAGGGACTGGAGATATCAGGAGGCTTGAGGCAGGGACTCCGGGCGCGACCAGATCCACAGGTTGCCCAGGCTCATGCCGGCGATGGCGAGGTAGATCGGCCAGCCGTGGTCGAGCATCACCAGCATCAGGCCGGCACACAGCAGCATGCTCGCGGTGGCGCTGATCTTGGCTCTTCGCGCGACAATCTTGCCGTTGCGCCAGTTTTTCAGGATCGGCCCGAACAGCCGATGGTTTTCCAGCCAGGCACTCAGGCGCGGCGAACTCTTGGTCGCCGCCCAGGCGGCCAACAGGATGAATTCGGTGGTCGGCAACCCCGGCACGACAATGGCGATCAGGCCAATGCCCAGGCTGACGTAGGCCAGCAGGCCGAAGAGGATGCGCGCGAGTTTGGAGGAAGCGAGGCGAGACATGGATTATTCAGAGGTTGACCGCGAGGTTGGATCGCAAGGCTACAGGTTTGCCCTGCCCAACTGTAGGAGCCGAGCTTGCTCGCGATAACGGTGTATCAGGCGACATCTATGGTGAATGTCAGTCCGTCATCGCGAGCAAGCTCGGCTCCTACAGGAGGGCAGGGGTTCAATCAGGCCAGTTCAGGTTCGGTGGCGTAAGCCTGCTCCAGCAATACGGTGAAGCGGTTGAAGGCGTCGATGGCGCCTTTATCGACCGCGGCTTCTTCTTCGGCGCTGAATGCCAGGCCGTCGAGGGTCCTGACGAAGTTTTTCCAGCCTTCGGCGCGACCACCGGCCGGCTCGCCCAGGTGGCGGGCACCGAAGGTTTCGCTCAGGCCCAGGCCTACGGCGCGCTTGATCAGGAACGCGGCACCGAGTTTCGAGCCTTCGGAAACGAACAGCCAGCCCAGGGCTTCGGCCTTGCTCGGCTGTTGCACGGCACCTGCCACCGGGGCCGGGACCTGGGTGTCGAGGTCAGCCAGGTCGGCCTTGGCGGCTTCGGCGCGGCAGCGCTCTGCCAGGTCGGGGACGATGGCGATCAGCTTGGGATCGTTGTACAGCGACACCAGTTCCGACTGGAACAGGTACTGGGCCACCACAAAACGGGCGAAGTTGGCCTGGGTTTCAAACGGCGCATGGGCCTTGACCAGGGCGTCGAGCTTGGCATGGGGCTCGTGGGTGATCTGGTTCAGGCGTTGGGAACGCAGGCTCGGGCGTTGAGTAGGATCGGCAGCGGTCATGAAGAAGTCCTTGAGAATGAGATGCGCTTGGTAACTAGACGAACCAGCAGGCGCAGCACAGTAAAAAATCCTCGCTGCGCCTGGGAAAAAGGCGCAACGAGATTTCCATTAGCGGGTAACGATCAGATATCCCAGATCAGGTTGATCGCGAAGTTGCGGCCTGGCTCGGTCAGGCGATCGAGGTTGGCCGGGCTGAGCACGGCGGCCTCGCCGACGCTGTCGTAACCGCGCACGTTGTCCCACTGCCAGTATTTCTTGTCCGCCAGGTTGTACACGCCGGCGCTGAGGGTCACGTCGTCGCTGACCTTGTAGAAACCGGCCAGGTCGAGCACGCCATAGCCTGGGGTCTTGAACTGGCTGCTGACGCCGTCCGGCGACTTGAAGCTGCTGTCGTCCACCAGGTTTTTCTTTTGCACCAGGGTCCAGCTGAGCAAGGCGCCGTAGCTGTCCTGGTCATAGCCCAGGCCGAACACGCCGGTCAGCGGGTTGATCGAGTTGAGTGGCTCGCCAGTGTCATTGTTGCGACCGTGGGCGTAGGCGATCGAGCCCCTGGTGTAGAGGCCCTGTGGTGCGCCGAAGGTATCGAGGTTCAGGCGACCCTTGAGCTCCACGCCTTTGATGGTGGCGTGCTTGATGTTGTTGCTCTGGAATGTCAGCTCGTTGTAGCCGGGGGTCACGGCGTCTTCGTTGATGAAGTCGCGGTACTTGTTATAGAACACCACCATGTCGAAGTTGCCCGCCTCGAAGTTGCCGCGCAGGCCAGTCTCGTAGGTTTTGCTTTTTTCCGGTTCCAGGTCCGGGTTCGGCGCCACGCTGTAGCCCGGGTTGACGTTTTCGAAACGACCGTACAAGGCCTTGGCGGTCGGCGTCCGGAAACCTTCGCCGTACTGGCCGAACCAGGTGTAGTTGTCGTCCAGGGCGTAGGTCAGGCCGAACTTGGGCGAGAGCCGATGCCAGGTCTTGTTCTCGTCGCTGACCGTACCCAGGCCATCAGGCGCTACGGTGTTGAGGAACTCCTGGGTGACATGGGGCTTGAGCTTGGTGTAGTCGTAGCGCAGGCCCGGGATGAAGGTCCAGTCGTTCCAGGTGATCTGGTCCTGGGCGAACAGGCTGTAGGTGTCGATGGTCGGGTCCGGGAAGTCGCTGGATTTTTTCAGCACATCGCTGGGGCTGATGGCACCCACGGCGCTGCAACCACGACCTACCGCCAGGCAGGTGCCGCTGCCGGTGCGCGAGCCGGTGACTTTCTGGTGTTTGATGGTGGTGCCGTAGGTCAGCACATGGCCGGTCTCGCCGATGGCGAATGCCTTGTCCAGTTGTGCGTCGAACACCCACTGCTTTTCCTCGTAGAGGGTTTCGCGCGAGCGCATCACGTTGCGGCTGAACGGGAAGTAGTTTTCCAGGGTGGATTGGCCAGTCTTGGCGATCTGGTAGTTCAGGCTCCACTTCAGGTTGTCCACCAGCAGGGCATCGACGGCGAAGCTGTTTTCCAGGCCAAAACGTTCGCGGCTGACGGTCTCTTCACCGGTGCGCGAGCGGTACATGCCCAGGGGCTGGCCATTGTTGAACGGGCCGCCGACGGCGCTTTGCAGGTCGGCGTCGCGGTGGTCCTTGTACTTCTCGTAGGTCAGGCCCAGGCGGGCGTCTTCGGCGTAGTTCCAGCCAGCCTTGGCCAGCACGTTAGTGGTGCGCACGTCTTCCGGGTTGGCCGCGGTGCGATCCAGGCCGGTGCCGTTGTTTTGGCCGTAGGATTCGGTTTCGTGACCGTCGCGCTGGCTGAAGTGCAGCAAGCCATCGAACTGATCGGCGCGTCCGGCGACGGTGGCGGATTTCAGCCAGCTGTCATCGGCGGAGCTGTAACCGGTTTTCAGGCGGGCGCCGACATCCTGGCCGGGCTTGATGATGTCTTCCGGGTCAAGGGTGAAGTAGCTCACCGCGCCGCCGATAGCGTTGCTGCCGTACAGCACCGAGGCCGGGCCGCGGAGGATTTCCACGCGCTTGACGATTTCCGGGTCAACGTAGTTGCGTTGGGTCTTGGCATACGGGCCGTTGAAGAAGCCGTTGGGAATCTCGACGCCATCGACCTGGGTCAGGATCCGGTCGCCGTCGATGCCGCGAATGTTGTAGCCGCTGATGCCGCCCCGGGTGCCGGTACCGCCGACCGATACGCCTGGCTCATAGCGCACCAGGTCCTTGATGGTGTTGACGTTGTTGCGATCCAGCTCTTCGCGGGTGTGCACGGTCACGGTGCTGGGCACGCTGTCGACGCTCTGCTCCTGGCGCGTGGCGCTGATGGTCATCTGCTGCAGTGCGAGGGTGCCGCCGGCGGTGCGTTTTTCCAGCGCAATGTTGTTGCTGCCCAGCTTGCGATAGCTCAGGTTGGTCCCCACCAACAGGCGATCCAGGGCTTTTTCCGGGCTCAGTGCGCCGTGCACGCCTGGCGAGGCCACGCCTTCTGCCAGTTCTGCCGGCAAGCCGACCTGCCATCCGGTGACGGCGGTGAACTCGTTGAGCGCCGAGACCAGTGGCTGCTGGGCAATGGCGAAGCTGTAGTCGCCCATCTGGCGGCTTGGCTGCTGGGCCGGGGTGGCGGCCATCACAGGCGCAGCCTGGGTGCCGGCCAGCAGCATGGCGGCGGTCAGCAAGGACAGCGTGCAGTTGTGCACGCGGGCGGATGGTGAAGAGGACTGGCGGGTAAGGCGAGAGGACATCGATAGCGCTCCGTGTCGCACGAATCTTATAGGTGCAGATTGGCATCAAGGATGCGAATCAATTGCATTGGCTATAACGAGACGTACGGCGAATGACTATCGAGTAAAAATAATTCTCATTCAGTTCAAAATCACCAGCGCCGGGAACTCCTGGAGCTTGGCGGAGGTGATGTGAGCCAGCGACCGGACCACGTCCAGCGGCTGGTCGAGGCGGTAGTTACCGGTGACCGAAACGTTGGCCAACTGTTCGTTGTTGTTGATGATCCAGCCCGGGTAGTAGCGGCGCAACTCGGCCAGGACCTGGCTCAGCGGGCAGTTTTCGAACACCAGGCGGCCCTGGACCCACGCCAGGTCTGTCGCCGGATCGAGACGGGCCGGTTGATCGAAACCATTGGGCCCGATACGGATACTTTCGCCTGCGCTCAAGCGCACCCGTGCATCGCTGTGGGCGCTGCGCAGGTCGACATCGCCGCGCTGCACCCGCACCTGGGCGACGCCGTCCAGGTAACGCACGGCGAAGGAGGTATCGCGCACGCTGGCGGTGACCGGCCCGGCATCGATTTCCAGGGGCAGGCCACGATTGGCGGCTACCTCGAAATAGGCTTCGCCCTGGAACAGGCGAGCCACGCGTTGTTGATCATTGATGGTGCTGGAGAAGGCCGAGTTGGTGTTGAGCAGGACTTTCGAGCCGTCCTCCAGTTGCAGGCGCTGGCGCTCGCCGACCACGGTCAGGTGATCGGCCTGCAGGCGCATGGGCAGGTTGCTGAAACTGAACAGGCCGAGCAGCAGCACTGCCGCGCTGGCCAGGGGTTTCCAGTGTGGGCGCAAGCGCCCGAGCACGCTGACCTTGCGCTTGGCGCTGTCCAGGGTCTGCGCGCACTGTGCCACTTGCGGGCCGTCCCAGACGGCCTGGGCCATGGCGAAGGCTTCGGCGTTGCGCGGGTCGGCGGCGAGCCAGGCGTGAAATTCACGGCTTTGCTCCTCGCTCGGACTGTCCAGCACGATCAGCCAGTCCAGGGCTTGATCCATCGCCGAGGTGCTGGCTGAATCCCGCGCCGGGGTTGGCGGGTGGGAGTGGTGGCTGTCCGTCACGGGTGTTCCTCGGCCACGTCTGCGCGCGGCTGGTTTTGGATAAGAGTGCTACAAACCTCGGCTAAGGGTAACAAAGCCGACGCCCTGACGCAGGTGTGCAAAACAATGGACCGAGCGACTCAACGGCCGTTGAGACGATCGGCGACACCGACACAGATCGCCATGATCAGCTTCAGGTCCTTTTGCACGGTGCTCAGGGACACGCTGAGCTTCTCGGCGATCTCCAGGTAGCTGTGGCCGTGCAGACGGCTGAGGATGAAAATCTGTTGTTGGCGTGGGGTCAGTTGGTTGAGGCTGATGTTCAAGCGTTCGAGCATCTGTTCGGCATGGGCGGCGTCCTCGGCACTGCTCAGCGGCGCGGCAACGTTCTGCACTACCTCCAGCGGTACGTCCTCGAGCATCGTGCGTGACTGGATACGGCGGGCGCGCAGGTGGTCCAGCGCCAGGTTGCGGGCAGTTTGAAAGACGAAGGGTTCCAGGTGGTCGATGGCCCGCTCACTCAACGCCCGGGTCACGCGCAGGTAGGTTTCCTGCAACAGGTCCTCGGCGGTGCTGTGGTTATTGACCATCCGCTCCAATGTGCGCAGCAGCGAGACGCGCTGAGCGAGGAAGACGTGGTTGAAGTGCGCTTGACTCACAGTAGGACCTGATCGATTTCAAGCGAATGATAATGCTTATCATCTATGTCAAAGGTCAAGCGCTTCTTTCTGTAGGAATTATCGGCGACCTTGTAGGTAGGCCGGGTAATCAGGGATCCGATGGGCGTGTGGCTGATCCAGCAGCGGGCTGCTGAGCAGGTAGTCGGCGCTGCATTCGTTGCAGGCCACTGGAATGTTCCAGACGGCCGCTACTCGCAGCAGTGCCTTGATGTCCGGGTCGTGGGGTTGTGGTTCGAAGGGATCCCAGAAGAACACCAGCAGGTCTACGCGTTGCTCGGCGATTTGCGCCCCGAGCTGCTGATCGCCACCCAGTGGGCCGCTGATCATGCTTTCCACTGGCAGGTCCAGGCGTTGGCTGAGCAACAGGCCGGTGGTGCCGGTGGCGACCAGTTGGTGTTGGGCGAGCTTGTGCTTCTGGCGCTCGGCCCAGTCGAGCAGGAACACCTTGCAGTGGTCATGGGCGACCAGGGCGATGCGCTTGCGCGCCGCCATGGTTTTTTCGGTGAAGGTGATGCCGATCATCGGGGGGCTCCAACAAAACCAGAGGGGAGCTGCCGGTGGCAGCTCCCGCATTGCTTATTCGGCGTTGCACAGCGCCAGGCAGTTATCCAGCATGCGGTTGGAGAACCCCCATTCGTTGTCGTACCAGGCCAGCACCTTGAGCAGCTTGCCGCTGACTTTGGTGTGGTTGGCGTCGAAAATCGACGACAGCGGGTTGTGGTTGAAGTCGCTGGAAACCAGGGGCAGGGTGTTGTAGCCGAGGATTTTCGAGTGCTGGCTGGCTTCGCGCAGCAGCGCGTTGACCTCATCGGCCGTGGCGTCGCGCTTGAGCTGCACGGTCAGGTCCACCAGGGAGACGTTGATCACCGGCACACGCACGGCCATGCCGGTCAGCTTGCCGGCCAGCTCTGGCAGCACCAGGCCCACCGCTTCCGCGGCGCCGGTCTTGCTCGGGATCATGTTCTGGGTGGCGGAGCGGGCGCGGTACGGGTCGCTGTGGTAGACGTCCGTCAGGTTCTGGTCGTTGGTGTAGGCATGGATGGTGGTCATCAGGCCACTCTCGATGCCCAGTTCGCGGTGCAGCACCTGGGCCACCGGGGCCAGGCAGTTGGTGGTGCACGAGGCGTTGGAGATGATCTGGTGTGACTGGCGCAGGATGTCGTGGTTGACCCCGTAGACCACGGTGGCATCCGCGCCCTTGGCCGGTGCCGAGATGATCACTTTGCGCGCGCCGGCGCTAATATGCGCGGCGGCTTTGGCCCGGTCGGTGAACAGACCGGTGCATTCGAACACTACGTCGATCTTTTCTGCAGCCCATGGCAGTTCGGCCGGGTTGCGAATGGCGCTGACCGCAATGCGGTCGCCGTTGACCGTCAGGCTCTCCTGGTCGTGTTCCACCTGGGCATCAAACGTGCCGTGCACGGTGTCGTACTTGAGCAGGTGAGCGTTCATCGAACTGTCGCCCAGATCGTTGATGGCGACGATCTGCAAATCCTGACGGTAGCCTTGGGTATACAGTGCCCGCAGGACGTTGCGGCCGATACGGCCAAAACCATTGATTGCGATTCGAAGAGTCATTTGAACAGCGCCGCCGTCGTTTTGTTGTTGGAATTACAAGATTATTCGCATAAAAATAGAAAACAAGCCTTTTTAGTGGCAATATTTTGTTCTATCTACAACGAGTGACCTGAATCAACTGGTCCGATTGGTCAAGAAAACCGTCAAACGCTGCCCGCGTGGACGCCTCTTGATCAGCATAGACACGAACAGGTCGCCATATCCGTTAGCCTGGAGTTCTACACATGCATCCCCGCGTACTTGAGGTCACCGAACGGCTTATCACCCGTAGCCGCGCTACCCGTGAGGCTTACCTTGCATTGATTCGCGGCGCCGCCAGTGATGGCCCGATGCGCGGCAAGCTGCAATGTGCCAACTTCGCCCACGGTGTGGCCGGATGTGGCACCGAAGACAAGCAAAGCCTGCGGATGATGAACGCGGCCAACGTGGCAATTGTTTCGTCATATAACGACATGCTCTCGGCGCACCAGCCCTACGAGACCTACCCGGAACAGATCAAGCAGGCGCTGCGCGAGATCGGCTCGGTCGGCCAGTTCGCCGGCGGTGTCCCGGCAATGTGTGACGGCGTGACCCAGGGCGAGCCGGGCATGGAGCTGGGGATTGCCAGCCGTGAAGTGATCGCCCTGTCGACCGCCGTGGCGCTGTCGCACAACATGTTCGACGCGGCGATGATGCTGGGCATCTGCGACAAGATCGTCCCGGGCCTGATGATGGGCTCGCTGCGTTTTGGTCATCTGCCGACCATCTTCGTCCCGGGCGGCCCGATGGTCTCGGGGATTTCCAACAAGGAAAAAGCCGACGTTCGCCAGCGTTACGCCGAAGGCAAGGCCAGCCGCGAAGAGCTGCTGGAGTCGGAAATGAAGTCCTACCACAGCCCTGGCACGTGCACCTTCTACGGCACTGCCAATACCAACCAGTTGCTGATGGAAGTCATGGGCCTGCACCTGCCGGGTGCTTCGTTCGTCAACCCGAACACCCCGTTGCGTGATGCCCTGACCCGCGAGGCGGCGTTCCAGATCACGCGCCTGACCAAGCAGAGCGGCAACTTCATGCCGATCGGCGAAATCGTCGACGAACGCTCGCTGGTCAACTCGATCGTGGCCCTGCACGCCACCGGCGGCTCGACCAACCACACCCTGCACATGCCGGCGATTGCCATGGCGGCAGGCATCCAACTGACCTGGCAGGACATGGCCGACCTCTCCGAGGTGGTGCCGACCCTGAGCCACGTCTACCCGAACGGCAAGGCCGACATCAACCACTTCCAGGCGGCTGGCGGCATGTCGTTCCTGATTCGTGAACTGCTGGCGGCCGGCCTGCTGCATGAAAACGTCAACACCGTGGCCGGCCACGGCCTGAGCCGCTACACCCAGGAGCCGTTCCTCGAGGACGGTCAGTTGGTATGGCGCGAAGGCCCGAGCGAAAGCCTCGATGAAAACATCCTGCGGCCGGTGGCCCGGGCGTTCTCGGCCGAAGGCGGCCTGCGGGTGATGGAAGGCAACCTGGGGCGCGGTGTGATGAAAGTCTCGGCGGTAGCCCCGGAACATCAGGTGGTCGAGGCTCCGGCCATGGTGTTCCAGGATCAGCAGGACCTGGCCGATGCGTTCAAGGCTGGCCTGTTGGAGAAGGATTTTGTTGCCGTGATGCGCTTCCAGGGCCCGCGTTCCAATGGCATGCCGGAACTGCACAAGATGACCCCGTTCCTTGGCGTGCTGCAGGATCGCGGCTTCAAAGTGGCACTGGTCACGGACGGGCGGATGTCCGGCGCGTCGGGGAAAATCCCGGCGGCCATTCACGTCAGCCCTGAAGCTTTTGTCGGTGGCGCTTTGGCCCGCGTGCAAGAGGGCGATATCATCCGCGTCGATGGCGTCAAAGGCACTTTGCAAGTGCTGGTGGACGCCGCTGAATTTGACGCGCGTACCCCGGCCACTGGTCTGCTGGATAACGGCATTGGTTGCGGGCGCGAACTGTTCGGTTTCATGCGCATGGCCTTCAGCTCGGCAGAGCAGGGCGCCAGCGCCTTTACCTCTGCCCTGGAGACCCTTAAGTGAAACTAGCGCTGGTCGGTGACATTGGCGGTACCAATGCACGTTTTGCCTTGTGGAAAGACCAGCAACTGGAGTCGGTCCAGGTGCTGGCGACAGCCGACTTTGCCTGTCCGCAAGATGCCATTGGTGCCTATCTCCAGGGTCTGGGCCTGGCGCCCGGAGCGATCGGTGCGGTCTGCCTGTCGGTGGCCGGCCCGGTCAGTGGCGATGAGTTTCGTTTCACCAACAACCACTGGCGCCTGAGTCGCAAGGCGTTCTGCCAGGCCTTGCAACTGGAGCAACTGTTGCTGGTGAATGATTTCTCGGCCATGGCCCTGGGCATGACGCGCCTGCAGCCGGGGGAGTTTCGCCTGGTCTGCGCCGGCACCCCCGAGCCGCTGCGCCCGGCGGTGGTGATCGGCCCGGGCACGGGCCTGGGTGTCGGCACCTTGCTCGATCAGGGGCAGGGGCGTTGGGCGGCCCTGCCGGGTGAGGGCGGGCATGTCGACCTGCCGTTGAGCAGCGTGCGGGAAACCCAGTTGTGGCAGCACCTGCATAACGAAATTGGCCATGTCAGCGCAGAAAGCGTGCTCAGCGGCGGTGGTTTGCCACGGCTGTACCGGGCGATCTGCGCGGTGGACGGGCACGCGCCAACACTCGACACCCCGCAAGCCATCACCGCCGCTGGCCTGGCCGGCGACCCGATTGCCCGCGAAGTACTTGAGCAGTTCAGCTGCTGGCTGGGTCGGGTGGCGGGCAACAACGTGCTGACCACCGGTGCCCGTGGCGGGGTCTACATTGTCGGTGGGGTGATCCCGCGGTTTGCCGATTTTTTCCTGGAAAGTGGCTTCGCCCGTTGTTTTGCCGACAAGGGCTGCATGAGCGATTACTTCAAGGGCATACCGGTGTGGCTGGTGACAGCCCCGTATTCCGGCCTGGTGGGCGCGGGTGTGGCGCTCGAGCAAGCATAATCCGCCCCCTTCATAACAATAAGGAAACCGCCCGTGAGCTCAGTCAACAAGTCGATTTTGTTGGTCGATGACGATCAGGAAATACGCGAGTTGCTGGACACGTACCTCAGTCGTGCCGGCTTTCAGGTGCGTACCACGCCTGATGGCGCGGGGTTTCGCCAGGCGCTGAACGACGCGCCTTGCGACCTGGTGATCCTCGACGTGATGCTGCCCGACGAAGACGGCTTCAGCCTGTGTCGCTGGGTGCGCCAGCACCCACGCCAGGCCCATGTGCCGATCATCATGCTCACCGCCAGTTCCGACGAGGCCGACCGGGTCATTGGCCTGGAACTGGGCGCCGACGACTACCTGGGCAAACCCTTCAGTCCCCGTGAATTGCAGGCTCGGATCAAGGCCCTGCTGCGCCGGGCCCAGTTCGGCCAGGAGCGTTCGGGCGGCGAAGTGCTGGCTTTCGACGAGTGGCGGCTGGACATGGTCAGCCACCGGCTGTTTCACACCGACGGCGAGGAGGTGATTCTCTCCGGCGCCGATTTTGCCTTGCTGAAACTGTTCCTCGATAACCCCCAGGCCATCCTCGACCGCGACACCATCGGCAACGCCACCCGGGGCCGCGACCTGATGCCCCTGGACCGGATTGTCGACATGGCGGTCAGCCGCTTGCGCCAGCGCCTGCGCGACACCGAAAAGCCGCCACGGCTGATCCGCACCGTGCGCGGCAGCGGTTACCAACTGGCGGCCAGCGTGGTCGCCAGCAATGGTCACTGAGTTCTTCGCCCGGCTGCTGCGCAAGGTCCCGGTGCCGCGCTCGCTGCTGGGGCGGATGCTGCTGCTGACGTTGCTGGCGGTACTGTTCGCCCAAGCCCTGTCGAGCGTGATCTGGGTCTCGCAGTTGCGCGCCACCCAGCTCGAAGGGTTGGTGACCGCCGCCCGCAGCCTGGCCCATTCAATGAACGCCAGCGTCAGTTACTTCCGCTCGTTGCCGGTGGCCTATCGGCCGCTGGTGCTGGACCAATTACGCAGCATGGGCGGCACCCGATTTGTAGTGACCCTCAACGACAAACCCCTGGACATGCAACTGCTGCCCGCTACCCCGCGCAAGCAGGCGGTGCTGGCCGCGGTGGACGAGGTGCTGCGCACTTCGCTGGGGGCCGACACCGATATTTCCGTGCAGTTTGTCAGCCCGGATGATCTGCGGATCTTCAATGGCGGCTTGAAGCTCGATGAATTGCCGCGCTCCTGGGCGCACTACGCGCTGACGCTGGAGCCGGTCAACCCGCCGGTGCTGGTGACCCAGATCAAACTGGCCAAGGGCGAGTGGCTGTACATCGCCTCCCTGTTGCCCGAGCCCTACACCAGCCTTGAAGAACAGGGCCTGCCGTCGCAGCAGGTGTGGTTCATCGTCCTCACCAGCGGCTTCCTGCTGCTGTTCATCGGGCTGCTGGTGCACTGGCAAAGCCGGCCGCTCAAGCGCCTGGCGCGGGCAGCGCGGGACATGTCCCTGGGCGCCGACGTGCTGCCGGTGGCCGAGGGCGGCGGCAGCGAAGTGGTCGAAGTGGGCCGTGCATTCAATGCGATGCGCGAACGCATCAGCCGCTACCTGACCGAGCGCAGCCAGTTGTTCAGCGCGATTTCCCATGACCTGCGTACGCCGATCACGCGCTTGCGGCTGCGGGTCGAACTGCTGGACGACGAGCAGTTGCAGGCCAAGTTCGGCCGCGACCTGGACGAGCTGGAGCTGCTGGTCAAGGGCGCGCTGCAATGCGTCAAGGACACCGACATTCACGAGAACATCGAGCCGGTGGACCTCAATCACGTGCTCGAATGCCTGGTCGAACCTTACCTGGCGCCCAACGGCAACGGCCGCGTGACCCAGCAGGGGCGGGCGCTCACGGCGTATCCGGGCAAACCGCTGGCGCTCAAGCGCTGCATCGGCAACCTGATCGACAATGCGCTGAAGTACGGACAGACCGCCCACCTGCACATCGATGACGATGACAGCGCGTTTATCCTGCATGTCGACGACGAGGGCCCGGGTGTGCCGGAGCAGCGCCTGGAGCAAGTGTTCGAGCCACACTTTCGCCTGGCCGGGAAGCAGCAGGGGTATGGCCTGGGATTGGGGATTGCGCGCAACATCGCCCATAGCCATGGCGGCGAAGTGAGTTTGCAGAATTTGCGCGAGGGTGGGTTGCGGGTGACGTTGCAGTTGCCGCGCAGTGTGGATTAATCAGGGACCGCGTAATCGTTGATCGCGGGCAAGCCCGCTCCCACAGGGACGGATGGTGGATTTCCTGTGGGAGCGGGCTTGCCTGCGATGGCACCCGAAGCCAATGTCACAGCCTGGTGACATAACTCGGCGCCTTCGTTACCTGGCCGCCACGACCTGTTGTTTAGACTGCTGGCAGTCATAACAACAAAAAAAGGTCCACCATGCACTCACCTGCCCACCAACAATGGCTGGCTGCCGAGGGCTTGCGCCTGTTGGCGTTCGCCAAGGCTTCCAGGCTGCCCACAGGTTTCGGCAATCTCGACCAGCGCGGCCACCTACCGCCGGACGCGCAAGCTGAAACCATGAACACCGCGCGCATGACCCACAGCTTCGCCCTGGCCCATATCCAGGGCTTGCCAGGGTTTGCCGAGCTGGTGGATCACGGTATCCAGGCCCTCACTGGGCCGCTGCGTGACGCCGAACACGGCGGCTGGTTCGCCTCGCCCGAGCACCGCGACGGCAATACCGGTAAAGCCGCTTACCTGCATGCGTTCGTGGCATTGGCCGCGAGTTCCGCGCGGGTCGCTCGGCGCCCTGGTGCCCAGGCGTTGCTTGACGATGCGATCGAGATCATCGACCGGCATTTCTGGTGCGAGGAGGAGGGCGCGATACGCGAGTCGTTCAATCGCGACTGGAGCGTCGAGGAAGCCTATCGCGGCGCGAACAGCAACATGCACGCCACCGAAGCCTTTCTCGCCCTGGCTGACGTCACCCAGGACAGCCGCTGGCTGAACCGCGCCTTGCGCATTGCCGAGCGACTGATCCACGGCCACGGCGCCGCCAATCAGTACCTGGTGGTCGAGCATTTCGACCGTCAGTGGCAGCCGCTGCACGCCTACAATCAGGCCAATCCGGCCGATGGTTTCCGCCCCTTTGGCACCACCCCGGGCCACGGGTTTGAATGGGCGCGGCTGCTGTTGCACCTGGAGGCGGCGCGGGTCCAGGCCGGCATGCTCACCCCCGGCTGGCTGCTGCGCGATGCGCAGCAGCTGTTCGCCAACAACTGCCAGCACGCCTGGCAGGTCGATGGTGCGCCGGGCATGGTCTACACCCTCGACTGGGACCGTCGCCCAGTGGTGCGTCAGCGTTTGCATTGGGTGCACTGCGAAGCGAGCGCGGCGGCCAGTGCCTTGCTCCAGCGCACCGGCGAGGGCCAATACGAAACCTGGTATCGGCGGCTTTGGGAGTACAGCGAGCAGTACCTGATCGACCTCGTCCATGGCAGTTGGCACCATGAACTGGACGCCGACAATCGCCCGAGTGCGCAGATCTGGGGTGGCAAGCCGGACCTCTATCACGCCTGGCAGGCGGTGCTGATTCCGCGGCTGCCGTTGGCCCCGAGCATGGCCACGGCGTTGGCGCAGGGCTCTGGGTCACGGGTTATGTAACCATGCGGTGACATTTCGCCGTCGCTTCGTTACCTGCGGCGGATCCCAGCCTGTTTAAACTCGTTTGCAGCGCAAGCACCAGACTTGCATGCATAACAACAAGAAAGGTACTTCAGATGAATGCGATTTCTCGCCTCGCCACAGTCATTTCCCTCGCCTCCATGTTCCCCCTCAGCGCCCTGGCCGCCGACCCCAAAGGTTCCGTGGAGGTTGTGCACTGGTGGACCTCGGGTGGTGAAAAAGCAGCGGTCGACGTACTCAAGGCCCAGGTTGAAAAAGACGGCTTTACCTGGAAGGACGGTGCGGTGGCAGGCGGCGGTGGCGCAACGGCCATGACCGTACTCAAGAGCCGCGCCGTGGCCGGCAACCCACCGGGCGTGGCCCAGATCAAGGGCCCGGATATCCAGGAGTGGGGCAGCACCGGCCTGCTCAGCACCGACGCGCTGACCGAGGTAGCCAAGGCGGAAAACTGGGACGGCCTGCTGTCGAAAAAAGTCTCTGACACCGTCAAATACGAAGGTGACTACGTCGCAGTACCGGTGAACATCCACCGCGTCAACTGGCTGTGGATCAACCCGGAAGTGTTCAAGAAAGCCGGGATCGACAAGGCCCCGACCACCCTCGAAGAATTCTACGTCGCTGCCGACAAGCTCAAGGCGGCCGGCTTCATTGCCCTGGCCCACGGCGGCCAACCTTGGCAGGACAGCACCGTGTTCGAGGACGTGGTGCTCTCGGTCATGGGCGCTGAAGGCTACAAGAAAGCCCTGGTCGACCTGGACCAGAAAACCCTCTCCGGCCCCGAGATGGTCAAGTCCTTCACCGTGCTGAAAAAACTCATCGGCTACATGGACCCCAACCGCGCGGGCCGTGACTGGAACATCGCTGCCGCCGACGTGATCAACGGCAAGGCTGGCATGCAGATGATGGGTGACTGGGCCAAGAGCGAGTGGACCGCGGCGAACAAAGTCGCCGGCAAGGATTACCAGTGCGTGCCGTTCCCAGGCACTGAAAACGCCTTCACCTACAACATCGACTCCCTGGCGGTGTTCAAGTTGAAAGCCGATCGCAAGGGTGACATCGCCGCACAGCAGGACCTGGCCAAGGTCGCGCTGGGCAAGGACTTCCAGAAGGTCTTCAGCATCAACAAGGGCTCGATCCCGGTGCGCACCGACATGCTCAACGACATGAGCGCGCTGGGCTTCGATTCCTGTGCCCAGGCCTCGGCCAAGGACTTCCTGGCGGACGACAAGTCCGGCGGCCTGCAACCGAGCATGGCCCACAACATGGCCACTTCGCTGGCGGTGCAGGGGGCGATCTTCGACGTCGTCACCAACTTCATGAACGACAAGGACGCCGACCCGGCCAAGGCCAGCGCCCAGTTGGCCTCGGCGGTCAAAGCCGCGCAGTAATCCTGGACCCTGAGTAACCCTGTGGGAGCGGGCTTGCCCGCGATAGCTGACTGACATTCAACAGCAGTGTCGACTGTTGCATCGCTATCGCGGGCAAGCCCGCTCCCACAAGGGTTCTCCTCGACTCCGACTCTTACTCCTTTCACTTGGATAATCCCGATGAGCTCTGTGGCGGTTTTCAGCAAAGCCTCACCGTTCGATGCACTGCAGCGCTGGCTGCCCAAACTGGTTTTGGCGCCCAGCATGCTGATCGTTCTGGTCGGCTTCTACGGTTACATCATCTGGACATTCGTTCTGTCCTTCACCAATTCCAGTTTCATGCCGAGCTACAAGTGGGTCGGCCTGCAGCAATACACCCGCCTGCTGGACAACGATCGCTGGTGGGTGGCGAGCAAGAACCTCGCGCTGTTCGGCGGCCTGTTCATCGGCATCAGCCTGGTGCTGGGGGTGTTCCTCGCGGTGCTGCTGGACCAGCGCATTCGCAAGGAAGGCTTCATCCGCACCATCTACCTGTACCCGATGGCGCTGTCGATGATCGTCACCGGTACCGCTTGGAAGTGGCTGCTAAACCCGGGCCTGGGCCTGGACAAGATGCTGCGTGACTGGGGCTGGGAAGGCTTTCGCCTGGACTGGCTGGTGGATCAGGATCGCGTGGTGTACTGCCTGGTGATCGCCGCCGTGTGGCAAGCCTCGGGTTTTGTCATGGCGATGTTCCTCGCCGGTCTGCGCGGGGTCGACCAGTCGATCATCCGCGCCGCTCAGGTCGATGGTGCAAGCCTGCCGACCATCTACCTGAAGATCGTCCTGCCGAGCCTGCGCCCGGTGTTTTTCAGCGCCTTCATGATCCTCGCGCACATCGCGATCAAGAGCTTCGACCTGGTCGCGGCCATGACCGCGGGCGGCCCGGGGTACTCCTCCGACCTGCCGGCGATGTTCATGTATTCCTTCACTTTCAGCCGTGGCCAGATGGGCATCGGTTCCGCCAGCGCAATGATGATGCTCGGCGCGATCCTGGCGATCCTGGTGCCGTACCTGTACTCCGAACTGCGGGGCAAACGCCATGAATAACTCGCTTGCCACCCCGCGCCTGAGCGTCAGCCGGATCGCCATCTACGCGACCCTGCTGCTGGCCGCAGCGGTGTACCTGATCCCGTTGGTGGTGATGTTGTTGACCAGCTTCAAGTCGCCGGAAGACATCCGTACCGGCAACCTGCTGAGCTGGCCGCAAGTGATCGACGGCATCGGCTGGCTCAAGGCCTGGGACAGCGTAGGAGGGTACTTCTGGAACTCGGTGAAAATCACCGTGCCGGCGGTACTGATCTCGACCTTTATTGGCGCGATGAACGGCTACGTACTGTCGATGTGGCGCTTCCGTGGCTCGCAGCTGTTCTTCGGCCTGCTGCTGTTCGGCTGCTTCCTGCCGTTCCAGACCGTGCTGCTGCCAGCTTCGTTCACCATCGGCAAGCTCGGCCTGGCCAACACCACCACCGGGCTGGTGCTGGTGCACATCGTCTACGGGCTGGCGTTCACCACGCTGTTCTTCCGTAACTACTACGTGAGCATTCCCGATGCCCTGGTCAAGGCGGCACGCCTGGACGGCGCGGGCTTCTTCACGATTTTCTGGAAGATCCTGCTGCCGATGTCGATCCCGATCGTGATGGTCTGCCTGATCTGGCAGTTCACCCAGATCTGGAATGACTTCCTGTTTGGCGTGGTCTTCGCCAGTGGCGACGCGCAACCGATCACCGTGGCCTTGAACAACCTGGTCAACACCAGCACCGGGGCCAAGGAATACAACGTTGATATGGCGGCGGCGATGATCGCCGGGTTGCCGACACTGCTGGTCTACATATTCGCTGGCAAGTATTTCCTGCGTGGGCTGACGTCCGGCGCGGTCAAGGGGTAGAACATGGCAACTCTCGAATTACGCAACGTCAACAAGACCTATGGCGCCGGCTTGCCGGACACCTTGAAAAACATCGAGCTGAAGATCGACGACGGTGAGTTCCTGATCCTGGTCGGCCCGTCCGGGTGCGGCAAGTCGACCCTGATGAACTGCATCGCCGGCCTTGAGAACATCAGCGGCGGGGCGATCCTGGTGGACGACGCCGACATCAGCGGCATGAGCCCCAAGGACCGAGACATCGCCATGGTGTTCCAGTCCTACGCGCTGTACCCGACCATGAGCGTGCGCGACAACATCGCCTTCGGCCTGAAGATTCGCAAAATGCCGACCGCCGAAATCGATGAGGAAGTGGCGCGGGTGTCCAAGCTGCTGCAGATCGAACACCTGCTCGGGCGCAAGCCGGGCCAGCTTTCCGGCGGCCAGCAACAGCGCGTGGCGATGGGCCGGGCGTTGGCGCGGCGGCCGAAGATCTATCTGTTCGACGAACCGCTGTCCAACCTCGACGCCAAGCTGCGGGTCGAGATGCGTACCGAAATGAAGCTGATGCACCAGCGCCTGAAAACCACCACGGTCTACGTCACCCACGACCAGATCGAAGCCATGACCCTGGGGGACAAGGTGGCGGTGATGAAGGACGGGATCATCCAGCAGTTCGGCACGCCGAAGCAGATCTACAACGACCCGGCCAACCTGTTCGTCGCGAGCTTCATTGGTTCGCCGCCGATGAACTTCATCCCCCTGCGCCTGCAGCGCAAGGACGGCCGCCTGCTGGCCCTGCTCGACAGTGGTCAGGCGCGCGTCGAGCTGCCATTGAGCATGCAGGACGCTGGCCTCGAGGATCGCGAAGTGATCCTCGGCATGCGTCCTGAGCAGATTGTGCTGGCGTCTGGCGAAACCAACGGTTTGCCGACGATCCGGGCCGAGGTCCAGGTCACCGAGCCGACCGGGCCGGACACGCTGGTGTTCGTCAACCTGAATCAAACCAAGGTCTGCTGCCGCCTGGCGCCGGATGTGGCTCCCGCCGTGGGTGAGACCCTGACCCTGCAATTCGATCCGGCCAAGGTGCTGCTGTTCGATGCCAAGACCGGTGAACGCCTGGGGACGGCGGGTTTGCCAAGGATTGAGGCACACAGCGCCAACGTGACCCAATTCAAAGGCCGCTGAAACACAAGACTGTAGGAGCGAGCGCCCGCTTGCGGCTTGCTCGCGATGGGCGTGAACGATGGCCTGCACAGCCTGAATGACCGCGGTGTAGTTGAGACCATCGCGAGCAAGCTCGCTCCCACAGGGGATTGTAGGAGCGAGCTTGCTCGCGATGGACGTGAACGATGGCCTGCACCCGTCTGAATGAACGCGGTGCAGTTGAGACCATCGCGATCAAGCCGCAAGCGGGCGCTCGCTCCCACAGGGGATGCCAGTTAATAACAATAAAACGAGGAAGTAGGGATGAAGATCAAGAACAACGCTCAACTCATCTGCCAGCTGTCGGCGGTCGCAGCAATGTGCCTGGCAGCCAACGCGCTTGCCGCTGACGCGTTCAGCGCTGACTCCAAGTGGATGACCGGCGATTGGGGCGGCGAGCGTACCCGGCTGATCGAGCAAGGCATCGACATCAAGGCCGACTACGTGGGTGAAGTCGGTGGCAACCTCAACGGTGGCTACAACGACGACAAGACCGCGCGCTATGCCGACCAGTTTGGCCTCGGCGTGGCGCTGGACCTGCAGAAACTCTGGGGCTGGGACAACACCCAGGCCAAGATCCAGCTGACCAACCGCAATGGCGAAAACATCTCCAACGACCGTATCGGCGACCCGCGCGCGGGCACCTTGAGTTCCTCCCAGGAAGTCTACGGTCGCGGCCATATGGTGCGTCTGACCCAGTTGTGGATCCAGCATCAGTTCCTCGACAACAAGCTCGACGTCAAGGCCGGTTACTTCGGCGAGGGCGAGGACTTCAATACCTTCCCGTGCGAGTTCCAGAACCTGGCGTTCTGTGGTTCCCAGGTGGGTAACTGGGCCACCAACATCTGGTACAACTGGCCGGTCAGCCAGGCGGCGATCCGCGTGAAGTACAACATCACGCCAGAGTTCTTCGCGCAGATCGGTGCCTACAACCAGAACCCGTCGCAACTGGAGCACGGCAACGGCTTCAAGCTCAGCGGCAGCGGCACCCAGGGCACCGTGTTGCCGGTAGAGTTGGTCTGGTCGCCGAAGGTCAACAACCTGCCGGGTGAATACCGTGTGGGCTACTACAAGAGCACGGCCGCAGCCAATGACGTGCGCGAGGACGACAACGGCCAGGATGCCGCAACCAGCGGTGACAGCTACCGCGAGCACAGCAGCAAGCACGGTTACTGGTTCGTCGCCCAGCAGCAACTGACCAGCCACAACGGCGACGCTTCCCGCGGCTTGAACATCGCGGCCAACGCGACCTTCCACGACAAGGACACCAACGTCGTCGACAACTATCAGTCGCTGATGTTCGTGTACAAGGGCCCGTTCGATGCACGGCCAAAAGATGACGTCGGCATCGGCTTCGCCCGTATCCACGTCAACGAAGACGTGAAGAAAAACGCCGAGCTGGTCAACGCGGCCAATGGCGTCAGCGACTATGCCGATCCGCTGTTCTCGCCACTGCGGACCACCGAGTACAACTACGAGATCAACTACGGTTTCCACGTCACCAACTGGCTGACGGTGCGTCCTAACCTGCAATACGTCACCCACCCGGGCGGTGTCGATGAAGTCGACAACGCGCTGGTGGCCGGCCTGAAAATTCAGTCGGTGTTCTAACGCGGTTGCGATAAGCTCTTCTCCATGTGCGCATTTTTGCGGACAGCCCAGGCTGTCCGCTTTTTTTTGGGGTCGCGCGCCCTCTGGTTACCGCTGATTTTCAGGACCGTGGCACATGCAAGAGCATCCGCTACAACGTTTCTTCAAATCCTTGCGCGAACGTCCGGTGTTTGCGTGGGAGCGCTATCAGAAGCGCGATGTGTTGGTGATCGATCATCCGCTGTGCCAGGCGGTGTTCAGTCGCCAGGGCGCGCAGTTGCTGCATTTCCAGCCCTCGGGGCACAAGCCCTGGTTGTGGTGTGCGGCGAAGTGGCCACAGGTCGGCGCCATCCGTGGCGGCGTGCCGGTGTGCTGGCCGTGGTATGGCCGCCACCCGAGCGAAAACGCCTGGCCGTCCCATGGTTGGGCGCGGCTGATCGACTGGAAGCTGATCGACAGCAGCAGCGATGCCGACGGCGTACGCCTGCACTGGCAGTTGCAGCTGTGTGACTGGCAAGTGGACCTGCACGCGCACCTGGGCGAGCGCATGGAATTGCGCCTGAGCACTGAGCACCAGGACAGCCTGCCGTGCCAGTTGAGCCATGCTTTGCACGCTTACTGGCGTATTGGTGACGTCGGTGAGGTAGCGCTGTCTGGGCTCGATGGCGCCCAGGGTTATGACCAGCTCAAGCGGGAAAATTGCCAGCAGCAGGGCGAGTTGCGGGTCGAGGGCGGCTGTCAGCGGGTGTTCCAGCACGAGGGGGAACTGCAGCTCAAGGACCACGCCTGGCAGCGCCAGTTGTGCATCGACACCGGTGCCAGCGCTGACACGGTGGTCTGGCATCCCGGCTCACGGCCGTTGCTGGGGGTGAGCTGGAACGAGATTTCCGAGTTTGTCTGTGTCGAAGCCGCCAGTGGCGGCACCGACAGCTTGTGCCTGGCGCCGGGGGAGCGGGCGCATTTGAGCCTGCAGGCGTGGGCGGCGGCTTAGTTTAAGAAATTGCGGTGTCTGGACTGGCCCCTTCGCGGGCAAGCCCGCTCCCACAGTGTCCACGTCGAGCACAAAACGTGCGGCTGCCATTGAACCTGTGGGAGCGGGCTTGCCCGCGATGAGGTCTGAGCGGGCAATGAAGCTGTTGGATCAGTTGAACTCATCCCCCACCGGATAGCGGCTGGCGTTCAAGCTTTCTTTGATCTTGCGCAAATGTGGCTGGAAGTCGACGCCGCGGCGCAGGGTCATGCCGGTGGCGAGGACGTCGAGCACGGTCAGTTGAATGATCCGCGAGGTCATCGGCATGTAGATGTCGGTGTCTTCCGGCAACGGGATGTTCAGGCTCAGGGTGCTGGCCTTGGCCAGTGGCGAGCCCTCGGCGGTCAGGCCGAGGACCGAAGCGCCATTTTCCCGAGCGATGCGCGCCACTTCCACCAGTTCACGGGTGCGTCCGGTGTAGGAAATGATCACGAACAACTCGCCGGTGTGGGCCACTGAGGCAATCATCCGCTGCATCAGTACGTCGGCGTGGGCGGTGACCGCCAGGTTGAAGCGGAAGAACTTGTGCTGGGCGTCCAGGGCCACAGGGGCGGAAGCACCGAGGCCGAAGAAGTGGATCTGCCGGGCCTGGATCAACAGGTCGACGGCGCGGCTGATCAGGTTCGGGTCCAGTGCCTGGCAGGCGCTGTCGAGGGAGGCGATGGCGCTGCCGAAGATTTTCTGGGTGTAGGCTTCGGGATTGTCATCGGCCTCCACCGCGCGGCTGACGTAGGCCGCGCCGCTGGCCAGGCTCTGCGCCAGTTGCAGCTTGAGCTCCGGGTAGCCGCTGACCCCGAATGAACGGCAGAAACGGTTGACCGTCGGCTCACTGACCGAGGCGGCCTGGGCGAGGGCGGCGATGCTGAAGCGAGTGGCCTGCTGTGGGTTGAGCAGGATCACTTCGGCGACCTTGCGCTCGGCCTTGTTCAGGTCGGCAAGGCGATTCTGGATCTGTTCCAGTAAGTTCCGCACGCGGTCCATATGAAATTCCTTGGTTCAGCTCTGCAAAGAGGGGGCTTGGCTATGCCAATTGAGACTTTGATCGTGCCCATAACGGTGGCCTATCCTACTGATGGCCCCGACTGACCACCACTCGGAATCTGTATTTTGGAAAAATGTTGTGGTTATTACTACATTTTTCCTTGAGCGATGCCTTGAAAAAAGGTATTTGTAGCTTAACTTGATAAAAGAACAAACATCATGCCTTCGATTACGGTTGAACCGTGCACCTTTGCCTTGTTCGGCGCCCTCGGCGATCTGGCCCTGCGCAAGCTGTTTCCTGCCTTGTATCAACTTGATGGCGCGGGCCTGCTGCATGAGGACACGCGCATTATCGCACTGGCCCGTGAAGCGGGCACGGAGCAGGAGCACCTGGCTTTCATCGCCCGGGAACTGCGGCGCTATGTAGAGGCCAAGGAGCTTGACGAAGCCGTGGTCGAGCGCTTCCTGGCACGCCTGACGTACCTGCACGTCGACTTCCTCAAGGCGGACGACTATGTCGCCCTGGCCGAACTGGCGGGCACCGCGCAGCGGATGATTGCCTACTTCGCTACCCCGGCGGCGGTGTACGGCGCTATCTGCGAGAACCTGGCGCAAGTGGGCCTGACGGAAAACACCCGGGTGGTGCTGGAAAAGCCCATCGGTTCGGACCTGGAGTCCTCGCGCAAGGTCAACGATGCCGTGGCGCGGTACTTCCCGGAAAACCGTACCTATCGCATCGACCACTACCTGGGCAAAGAGACGGTACAGAACCTGATCGCCCTGCGTTTCGCCAACAGCCTGTTCGAAACCCAGTGGAACCAGAACTACATTTCCCACGTGGAAATCACGGTCGCCGAGAAAGTCGGGATCGAAGGTCGCTGGGGCTACTTCGACAAGGCCGGCCAACTGCGCGACATGATCCAGAATCATCTGTTGCAGCTGCTCTGCCTGATCGCCATGGACCCGCCGGCCGACCTGTCCGCCGACAGCATCCGTGACGAGAAGGTCAAGGTGCTCAAGGCGCTGGCGCCGATCAGCCCGGAAGGCCTGACTACCCAGGTGGTGCGCGGCCAGTACATCGCGGGCTACAGCGCGGGCAAGCCGGTGCCGGGTTACCTGGAAGAAGAGAACTCCAACACCCAGAGCGATACCGAAACCTTCGTTGCGCTGCGGGCCGATATTCGTAACTGGCGTTGGGCCGGCGTGCCGTTCTACCTGCGTACCGGCAAGCGTATGCCGGACAAACTGTCGCAGATCGTCATTCACTTCAAGGAACCGTCGCACTACATCTTCGCCCCCGAGCAGCGCTTGCAGATCAGCAACAAGCTGATCATCCGCCTGCAGCCAGACGAAGGTATTTCCTTGCGCGTGATGACCAAGGAACAAGGCCTGGACAAGGGCATGCAGCTACGCAGCGGACCGCTGCAGCTGAATTTTTCCGATACCTATCGCAGTGCGCGGATTCCCGATGCCTACGAGCGGTTGTTGCTGGAAGTGATGCGCGGCAATCAGAACCTGTTTGTCCGTAAAGATGAAATCGAAGCCGCGTGGAAGTGGTGCGACCAGTTGATCGCCGGATGGAAAAAATCCGGAGATGCCCCCAAGCCGTACGCGGCGGGGTCCTGGGGGCCGATGAGCTCCATTGCACTGATCACGCGGGACGGGAGGTCGTGGTATGGCGATATCTGAATTAAAACTGCCCGAGGGCGTCAGCGCCCATGCATTCAAAAGCCCGGTGCTGCTGGCCGAGAGCCTGGCGCTGGCAGTGGCCCGGCAACTGGGCGACGCCATCGAAGCCCGGGGCACGGCGACCCTGGTGGTCTCCGGTGGGCGCAGTCCGGTGGCGTTTTTCCAGCATCTGGCCAAGCAGAAACTCGACTGGGCCAACGTCGTGGTCAGCCTGGCTGACGAACGCTGGGTGCCGGTCGAACACGCCGACAGCAATGCCGGCCTGCTCAAGCGTTATCTGCTGCAGGGGCCGGCCGCCAAGGCGCAGTTCCTCAGCCTGTACAGCGCCAGCGCGAACCTTGAGCAAGCCGCCGAACAGGCCGACCGCCTGCTCGCCGAGCTGCCGAAGATTGATGTACTGGTGCTGGGCATGGGTGACGACGGGCATACCGCTTCGTTGTTCCCCAACAGTCCGCACCTGGCCGAGGCCCTGCAGGTCGACGGCACGCGCCGGTGCTGGCCGATGCTGGCGCCGACCGTACCTCATCAGCGCCTGACCATGAGTCGTGCGTTGCTGGCGTCGGCGCAGGTCACGGTTCTTTCGATTTCCGGTCAGTCCAAGCTGGCCACCCTGAGTGACGCACTGGCCGGTGACGATGTCGCCGCAATGCCGATTCGTGCCTTTCTGCAACCTACGTTAGAGATTTACTGGTGCCCATGAGCCAAGGATCAGCCGCTATGAAAAACCCATCCCCGACCGTTTCCATGGCGGACAAAGTTGCCCTGATCGACAGCCTCTGCGCCAAGGCGCGGATCCTGCCGGTGATTACCATTGCCCGCGAGCAGGATGTCCTGCCTCTGGCTGACGCCCTGGCGGCTGGTGGTCTGACCGCCCTGGAAGTGACCTTGCGCTCGCAGTTCGGCCTCAAGGCGATCCAGATCCTGCGTGAGCAGCGTCCGGAGCTGGTCACCGGTGCCGGCACGGTGCTGGATCGCACCACGCTGGCTGCCGCTGAAGCTGCGGGTTCGCAGTTTATCGTCACTCCGGGGATTACCCGTGAGCTGCTGGAAGCCAGCGTGGCCAGCTCGATTCCGTTGTTGCCGGGGATCAGCAATGCCTCGGGGATCATGGAGGGTTATGCCTTGGGTTATCGGCGCTTCAAGTTGTTCCCGGCCGAGGTCAGCGGCGGTGTCGCGGCCATCAAGGCCCTGGGCGGTCCGTTCGGTGAAGTGAAGTTCTGCCCGACGGGTGGGGTGGGTCCGGGGAACATCAAGAGCTACATGGCGTTGAAGAACGTGATGTGTGTGGGCGGGAGCTGGATGCTGGATCCGGAGTGGATCAAGAACGGTGACTGGGCGCGTATTCAGGAGTGTACGGCTGAGGCGCTGGCTCTGTTGGATTGATGGTTTTTGCAGGATCGTTGTAGTTGTTCTGTGTTTTACGGCTATTTGGCGCACTTGGTCGGTGCGCCTTTTTTTTGTTCTCGTTGGCGTCTCAGCTCAATTCGATCAACGCCTGTGTCAGCAGCCGCATGTCCCGTGCGGTGCTGGTCAGGCCCGGGGTGATGCGGATGCACAGGCCGCAGGCCGAGCCGCTGCGGGCCACGGTGAATAGGTTGTAGTCCTTGAGCAGGCGCTCGACCATCGGTTGCTGATCCGCCTGGTGGGTAAACCGTACGGAGCTGATCGCGCAGTACAGGCGCGGGTCATCCGGGGTCATGACTTCAATCCCCGGTACCTTGCGCACGGCGCTGACCCACAGGTTGCGCAGGTAGTTGAGGCGCGCGCCTTTGGCTGCGGCGCCGCCCATGGCTCGATGCTCTTCGAACACCAGGGGCAGGGTCAGCAGGGCTGGAATGTTCGGGGTGCTGTAGGGCGTGCGGCAGCGGATGTCGCTCGTGGGGAAATGGAACTCGCCCATGTCCGGATCGATCGCGCCCAGGCGCTGCGGCGCGATGTAGATGAACCCCAGGGTCAACGGGCCGCCGATCCATTTGTGCAGGTTGTAGCCGGCAAACTCGATGCCCAGTTCATCCAGGTCGAACTCGATCTGGCCGAGAGCGTGGGCGCCGTCGAGGATTACGTCGATCCCGTGTTCTCGGGCAGCGCTGGCAATGGCCTGGACCGGCAGCACCAGGCCGGTGCGGTGGGTGACGTGGGTCAGGGCCATTAGCTTGAGACGTGGGTACTGCTCGAATGCCGCGCGATAGCTCGCCAGCAGGGTCTCGAAACTCGCCGGGTGGTCATGCTGGATTTCAATCACTTCCACGCCACGATGGCGGGCCAGCCAGTGCATCGCACTTTTTACCGTGTCGTATTCCAGGTCGCAGAGCAGTACCTGGTCGCCCGGTTGCAGGCCGTTGTAATTGCGAATCAGCGCTTGCAACCCATCGGACGCGCAGCGGGTGAAGGCGACCGCCTCGGCGGGTACCCGCAGCAAGTCGGCCAGATGCTCGCGCACGGTCACGCTCTCGAACTGTTCGAAGCGCTGGCGCACATGCACCGAGTTACTGCGGTTGATCAGTTCGATATTGCGCTGGTACTCGTCGATCACCGTACGCGACATACGGCCGAAATAGCCGTTTTCCAAGTTGATCGGACCTGGCTGGACATCGTAGCGATCAGCGAAGGTTTGCCAGAAAGCTTCATCACGGGCGCGTAGCGTGTTATCGGGCATGGGGCGACTCGGTGCGGGTTCAGTGGCTCAGTGACGAGGTTTGGGTTTGCCGTGTTTGGCCCGCAATGGGTCCAGCAGATCGGACAACCCGTTGTGGTCGATTTCCTGCATCAATGCCAGCAGGCCGCCCAGTTCACCGTGGGGGAAACCCTCGCGGGCGAACCAGTTGAGGTAGGGGCCAGGCAGGTCGGCGATGATGCGTCCCTTGTATTTGCCAAAGGGCATTTCGCGGGTGATCAGTAATTCGAGCTTTTCAGGGTTCATCGGTCAGCGGTCCTGGTTCAGACACTTTGGAAAATACAGGCATTCTGCATGCAGGCCAATTGACAGATCATGCAAATAGCGTGGATACAGATTCCATCTAAAATTCTAACTCATTGAAAAATAACGGAAATTTATCAATTCAAAAGCTGGCACACGAGCTGCAACTCCTTATGCAACTCTCTCAACCCGCAAGGAATTTGAAAAATGACCGACATTAATAAAGAAGCGATTTCAGTCCTCAACGACTTGATCGAGACCAGCAAGGACGGCCAGGAAGGGTTCAAGACCTGCGCCGAAGACATCAAGCATCCTGAACTCAAGGCGCTGTTTGTCAAACGTTCTACCGACTGCGCCACCGCCGCCGCGGAACTGCAGAGCACCGTGCGTTCGATGGGTGGCGATCCGGAAACCTCCACCAGCGTTAGCGGTGACCTGCACCGTCGCTGGGTCGACCTCAAGTCGCTGGTGACCGGCAAGGACGAAGAGGCGGTACTTAACGAAGCCGAGCGCGGCGAAGATCATGCCCTGAAGGCTTACAAAGAAGCGCTGGAGAAAATCAACAAACACAACCTGGTGAACATTCGTGACCTGGTTGAACGTCAGTACCACGGCGTGCAACGCAATCACGATCAGGTCAAAGCCCTGCGCAACCAGGCGCGTGCTCGCTCGTAAGCTTGTACCTGTGTAAAAACGCCGCTTGTCCAGCCATGGACGGCGGCGTTTTTTTTGGCCCAGCCACTGCAATCAGATTGGATTAAATCCGGTCCACAGCCAGACGACTTTTTCACCTTCAATCCGTGGCATCGCAGTGGCGTAGTCGAGCCAGTGTCATGGGCAGTCGGACGGGGCTGTCATGGATGTAAGGTTGTTTTAAGAAGTGGCGATGTACAGGTAGGCGCGAGCTAGCGGTTGGCCTGAATTAATCTCATGCACATAAAAAATCCGCAGGCCTTATCGGGCTGCGGATTTTTCTTGGCTGCGCGGATCTATCAACGCGGACCGCATTGCGCTCAGGCGGACACCTTTGTGGGTGTCAGGGCCTGGTGCGAGGGCGAATCAGCCGATGCTGATCGCGGGCAGGGTTGGCAGGGTCACGGTCTGCTGCTTGCGCGGGGCGAGGATCTCGGCTTCGCCATCGACCACCAGTTCATCACGCTGGTTGAACACTCGAGTGGCGATGCGTACGCGGAACTTTGGCAGTTTTTCGAGGATTTCCAGGCGCACGGTCAGGGTGTCGCCGATCTTCACCGGCTTCTGGAAACTCATTTGTTGACCGAGGTAGATGGTGCCCGGCCCAGGTAGTTCGCAGGCGACTGCCGCGCTGATCAGCGCACCGCTGAACATGCCGTGGGCGATACGTTCCTTGAACATGCTGGCGGCCGCGAATTCAGGGTCCAGGTGCACCGGGTTGTGGTCGCCGGACATCGCCGCGAACAGCTGGATATCGCGCTCTTCCACGGTCTTGCTGTAGCTGGCGGTCTGGCCGACTTCGAGGGCTTCGTACGGCGTGTTGGTAACCTGGGTCATGTGTCTTGGATCCTGTGACGAGTTAAGTGAAAAAAACCGAAGGTCATTCGGTCCTGGCAGGACGACGATGGCTCAAGGCCCCGGCCAGCCAGGTGAGCAGGTCCGCAGTCACTTCATCGCGGTTGCTCTCATTGAACAGTTCGTGCCGGGCCTGGGGGTAGATCTTCAGTTCCAGACCCTGGCTGCCGGCGCGGCGTAGCGCCTCGGCCAAAGAGGTGAGACGCTTGCCCTCACTCACCGGATCACATTCACCGCCGATCACCAGCAACGGCAGGCCCGGATCGATCTGGGCGAGATTGGACGCTTTGCTGATCTGCTGCAAGCCGCCCAGCATGTCGATCCACAGCTGATTGCTGCAGCGAAAGCCGCAGAGCGGGTCGCGGACGTACTTGTCGACTTCGTCGGGATCGCGGCTGAGCCAGTCGAATGCGGTGCGATTGGGCTTGAACGCCTTGTTGAATGAACCGAACGATAACCACTCCAGCAACGCACTGCGCCCGGTAGGGCCCTGGCGCCAGCGTTCGAAACGGGCGATCAGGCGCGCTGCGCGGTACAGCGCCACCGGCTGGAAATTCGAACCGCTGAGGACCGCGCCATGCAGGCTGGCGCTGTGGTGCAGCAGGTACGCCTGGGCGATGTAGCTACCCATGCTGTGGCCCAGCAGCACTATGGGCACGCCCGGATGCTGTTGGCCGATGTGCTGGTTGAGGCTGGCCAGGTCACCCACCACTTTGCACCAGCCGTCGGCGTCGGCGTAGTGCCCCAGGACCCCGTTGGTGGCGGTCTGGCCGTGTCCGCGCTGGTCCAGGGCATACACGCCGTACCCCTGGTTACACAATTGTTCGGCCAGGCGTGCGTAGCGTGCGCTATGTTCCGCCATTCCATGGGACACCAGGATCACGGCCTTGAGCGTACCCTCCGGCAACCATTGGTTGACGAACAGTTGGCTGTGGTCGTTCGCGGTCAACCAGAACGTATCGTGGATCATGGCGATTCCTTTGCGCGGGGTCGCAGCATTGTATAGCGCAACAACCCGGGGACGGGTAATGCGCAAAGCCCGCGGCAGCAAGATTCACGCGATCAATGACGCCGGTGCTGATATTTGCCTGATTCACCATAACTGCTAGTGTCCCAGAAGCTCCGCTCAGGCGGCCCGGATTGGCTCAGGTATAGAGGACAATAATAATGCAAGCTGATTTCTGGAATGATAAACGCCCGGCCGGCGTACCCATCGATATCGACCTGGGTGCCTACAAGTCGGTGATCGAGGTGTTCGAACGTTCCTGCAAGAAATTCGCTGATCGTCCCGCGTTCAGCAACATGGGCGTGACCCTGACCTACGCTGACCTCGAACGCTACAGCGCGGCGTTCGCCGGCTTCCTGCAAAGCCAGACTGACTTGGTGCCCGGCGATCGCATCGCGGTGCAGATGCCCAACGTCCTGCATTACCCGATTGCCGTGTTTGGTGCCATGCGCGCCGGCCTGATCGTGGTCAACACCAACCCGCTGTACACCGCGCGCGAGATGCGCCACCAGTTCAAGGACTCCGGTGCCCGGGCGCTGGTGTACCTGAACATGTTCGGGCAGAAAGTCCAGGAAGTGCTGCCCGACACCGAGATCCAGTACCTGATCGAAGCGAAGATGGGTGACCTGATGCCTACCGCCAAGGGCTGGCTGGTCAATACCCTGGTGGACAAGGTCAAGAAGATGGTCCCGGCTTACAATCTGCCCCAGGCGATCTCCTTCAAAAGTGCCTTGCGCATGGGCCGTGGGCAGAGCATCAAGCCACTTCAGGTCGGTCTCGATGACGTCGCCGTGCTGCAATACACCGGCGGCACCACGGGTCTGGCCAAGGGCGCGATGCTGACCCACGGCAACCTGGTCGCCAACATGCAGCAGGCCCGTGCCTGCCTGGGCCAGTTCGGTCGCGACGGACAACCGCTGTTGCGCGAAGGCCAGGAAGTGATGATCGCGCCGCTGCCGCTGTACCACATCTATGCCTTCACGGCGAACTGCATGTGCATGATGGTGACTGGCAACCATAACGTGCTGATCACCAATCCACGGGACATCGCCGGCTTTATCAAGGAACTGAAGAACTGGCGCTTCTCGGCCTTGCTTGGGCTCAACACCCTGTTCGTCGCGTTGATGGATCACCCGGACTTCAAGACCCTGGATTTCTCCAGCCTGAAGCTGACCAACTCCGGCGGCACGGCACTGGTCAAGGCCACCGCCGAGCGCTGGGAAAAGCTCACCGGTTGCCGGATTACCGAAGGCTACGGCCTGACCGAGACGTCGCCGGTGGCCTGCACCAACCCCTATGGCGACCTGTCGCGCATCGGCACCGTGGGCATGCCGGTACCAGGCACCACGCTGAAGGTGATCAACGACGATGGCGTCGAGCAAGCCATGGGCGAGCGCGGCGAGTTGTGCATCAAGGGCCCGCAGATCATGAAGGGCTACTGGCAGAAACCCGAGGCCACCGAGGAGGTGCTGGATGCCGAGGGTTGGTTCAAGTCGGGTGACATTGCGGTGATCGATCCGGATGGTTTTGTGCGCATCGTCGATCGCAAGAAAGACATGATCATCGTCTCGGGTTTCAACGTGTACCCCAACGAGATCGAAGACGTGGTCATGGCCCACCCCAACGTTGCCAATTGCGCGGTAATCGGTGTGCCGGACGAGCGTTCCGGGGAAGCGGTGAAGCTGTTCGTGGTGGCGCGTGAAGCCGGGGTCAGCCTGGAAGAGCTCAAGGCCTACTGCAAAGAGAACTTCACCGCCTACAAGGTGCCCAAGCACATCGTGCTGCGAGATTCGTTGCCGATGACCCCCGTGGGCAAGATCCTGCGGCGGGAGTTGCGCGATATCGCGTAATGAATTGTTAGCGATGCAGCAGCAAGAAGGGGCGCTCGAGTTGGAGCGCCCCTTTTTTTGTCCCAGTAAAATCGCGCGGAGCCCTGTAGAACGGGGCTTTCACGGCATATAGAATTTTTACTCTAAAAATGACCATTGATTGGTCTTGAGTCATTATCGTGACCGTAGAGCCTTCGTTTGGCTCTAGTAGGCCCTTGGCAAAGCTGCTACTCTCGGCGCGCTTTGTGACTTCTCGGCCTTGAGTAAAAGCCAGATTCACCAAAAAACACACACCAATAATAATCGCATCAAATGCGGTGAAGAATTCGCGTTGCTGAGGAGTGGGCTTCCATGATCGAAGACTTTTGGAAGGATAAGTACCCAGCTGGGATTGCTGCCGACATCAATCCAGACGAGTATCCGAATATTCAGGCAGTGTTGAAGCAATCCTGCCAACGCTTCGCCAACAAACCGGCTTTTAGCAACCTCGGCAAGACACTCACCTACGGTGAGCTGTACGAACTGTCCGGGGCATTTGCCGCTTATCTGCAACAGCATACCGATTTGCAGCCCGGTGATCGAATCGCCGTACAGTTGCCTAACCTGTTGCAATACCCGATCGCCGTGTTTGGTGCCATCCGCGCCGGCTTGATCGTGGTCAACACCAACCCGCTGTACACCGCGCGGGAAATGGAACACCAGTTCAACGATTCCGGGGCCAAGGCCCTGGTCTGCCTGGCGAACATGGCGCACCTGGCCGAGGCCGTGGTACCCAAGACCGGCGTCAAGCATGTGATCGTCACCGAAGTGGCGGACCTGCTGCCGCCACTCAAGCGCCTGTTGATCAACAGCGTGATCAAGTACGTGAAGAAGATGGTGCCGGCGTTCAACCTGCCCAAGGCCATCAAGTTCAATGACGTGCTGAGCAAAGGCCAGGGGCAACCCGTGACCGAGGCCAACCCGGCCAGCAGCGACGTCGCCGTACTGCAATACACCGGCGGCACCACCGGCGTGGCCAAGGGCGCAATGCTGACCCACCGCAACCTGGTGGCGAACATGTTGCAGTGCAAGGCGTTGATGGGCTCGAACCTGCACGAAGGCTGCGAGATCCTGATTACCCCGCTGCCGCTGTACCACATCTATGCCTTCACCTTTCATTGCATGGCAATGATGCTGATCGGCAATCACAACATCCTGATCAGCAACCCGCGCGACCTGCCGGCGATGGTCAAGGAACTGTCGAAGTGGAAGTTCAGCGGGTTTGTCGGCTTGAACACTTTGTTTGTCGCGCTGTGCAACAACGAAGCCTTCCGCAAGCTGGACTTCTCGGCGCTCAAGGTCACCCTGTCCGGTGGCATGGCCTTGCAACTGGCCGCCGCCGAACGCTGGAAAGAAGTCACCGGCTGCCCGATCTGCGAAGGCTACGGCATGACCGAGACCAGCCCGGTGGCCACGGTCAACCCGATCCAGAACATCCAGATCGGTACCATCGGGATTCCGGTTCCTTCGACGTTGTGCAAGGTCATCAACGACGAGGGCGTCGAGCAGCCGCTGGGCGAAATCGGCGAACTTTGCGTGAAGGGGCCGCAGGTGATGAAGGGCTACTGGCAGCGCCAGGACGCCACCGATGAAATGCTCGACAGCGAAGGCTGGTTGAAGACCGGTGACATCGCGCTGATCCAGCCGGATGGCTACATGCGCATTGTCGATCGCAAGAAAGACATGATTCTGGTCTCCGGTTTCAACGTCTATCCGAATGAACTGGAAGACGTGCTGGCGACTCTGCCAGGCGTCCTGCAGTGCGCAGCCATCGGCGTGCCGGACGACAAGTCGGGCGAGGCGATCAAGATTTTCATCGTTGCCAAACCTGGCGTGACCCTGACCAAGGAACAGGTGATGACGCACATGCGTGCCAACGTCACGGGTTACAAGGTGCCCAAGGCTGTCGAGTTCCGCGATGCGCTGCCGACCACCAACGTCGGCAAGATCCTGCGTCGCGAACTGCGGGACGAAGAGCTGAAGAAGCTCGGTTTGAAGAAGGTCAGCGCCTGACCCATAAAAAACCCCGCCGATGCGGGGTTTTTTGTGGGTGGAACGTTACTGCTGGAACTGCGCGAAATTCACATTGGTGCCGGCCGGACGCATGTCCTGCAGGTACGAGTCCTTGTCGGCACTCAGTTCCAGGCTCAGGGCAGCCTTGCGCTTGCCTTCGTTGCGCACTACCAGGCCTTCGAGTTTTTCCCGCAGGAACACGGTTGGCACTTTCAAGTGCAGCAACTGGTCGGTGTCCGGGGTGTGCATCAGCAGGTGAATCCACTCGTACTGACCCACGGCCAGGCGAGCCACCGGGATATCGAACCACCAGATGTTGCGGTTGCGGTTCAGTTCAGTGAAGTGGCAGTTGTTGACGCCAAGCACGGCACCACCCAGTTCCTGGTTTCTGCGGGCAATGGCCTGCTTTTTATCGAGTTTCATAACGTTCCTACGGGATTGGACGTTCAGCGCCAAGGCCTGAATACGTTGCGCATTCTCCCGGCAAAGCCCAAAAACATAAAGCCCAACCTGCATCTGGCGATGAAATGACGCAGTGAAAATAAATGAAACTCCGCCTGACGCCCGCCGGTCAACCTCTACGTAACGACACTGACCTTTGAATGTTCACAGGAGCAAGACCATGAGCAGCACTGGCGATAAAGCGAAAGGTTTGGCCAACGAAGCGATCGGCAACATCAAGCAGGGTGTCGGTAAAGCCACCGATAATCCCAAGCTGCAGACCGAAGGCAAGATCCAGGAAAAGAAAGGTGAGGCCCAGCAAGCGCTCGGCGACGCCAAGGACGCAGTCAAGAAAACAGTCGACAAGGCCTGATAGCCGCAAGGCAGGGCAACGGCCATCCGCGGGTGGCCGTTTTTTTGTCGACTAAGGTTAAGCAACGCGTGGAAATTGTTTCAAGGTCGCCAAACAGGTTACCTTGTTGTAGAAAACGGCCCCTGAGTCGCCCCCGACTACAACCTGATTGCGGCGAAAGGAGACGCTATGATTTTCCCGGATTTGAAAGGCTTGCCCCTGCATCGCGTGATGATGCGCACGGTCACCGAGTTCGTCGACGACGAGATGTCGACCTATGCCTCGGCGCTGGCCTATCAGATGCTGTTCTCGCTGTTTCCTTTCATCCTGTTCCTGATCGCCCTGATCGGGTTCCTGCACTTGCCGGACTTCTTCTCCTGGCTGCGCCTGCAATCGGAATTGGTGTTGCCGCCCCAGGCCCTGGAACAAGTGAACCCGGTGATTGACCAGTTGCAGCAATCCAAAGGCGGGTTGCTCTCGGTGGGTATCGTCATCGCCCTGTGGACCGCCTCGGCCGGTGTGCGGCTGATGATGAGCGCGATGAATGCCGCCTACGACGTGGTCGAAGGACGGCCGATCTGGAAGCGCTTCCCGCTGTCGATTTTCTACACCGTCGGTATCGCCGGCATGCTGCTGGTGGCCGCAGCCTTGATGGTGCTTGGCCCGCAGGTGATGGAATGGATCGCATCGCAGATTGGCATGCAGGAATTCATCGTCACGGTCTGGACCATTCTGCGCTGGCCGGTGATCGTGATTCTGCTGATGATCGCGGTGGCCTTGATCTACTACGTGATGCCCGACGTAAAGCAGGAGTTTCGCTTCATCACCCCAGGTTCGGTGCTGGCGGTGGTGGTGTGGATCATCGCTTCCCTGGGCTTTGGTTTCTACGTGAAAACCTTCGCCAACTACAACGCCATGTATGGCAGTATCGGCGCGATCATCGTGCTGTTGCTGTACTTCTATATCTCCGCTGCGGTGCTGTTACTGGGGGCGGAGATGAATGCGGTGATCGAACACATGTCGAGCGAAGGCAAGGACCCTGGCGAAAAGGTTCCGGGCGAGCACGACCACGCACATAAACACCACGTTTCGGGACTGGGACGGGACCACTCGCTCAAACCGACCACTGACGAAGCCTGACCATGATCCGTGAAATTCTCAAAATGGGCGATCCGCGCCTGCTGCGTATTGCCCCGCCGGTTCCGGCGCAGATGTTCGACAGCCCTGAGTTGTGGCAGTTGATCGACGACATGTTCCAGACCATGGAAAGCGTCGGTGGGGTCGGCCTGGCCGCGCCGCAGATTGGCGTCGACCTGCAACTGGTGATCTTCGGCTTTGAACACAGCGAGCGATACCCCGACGCGGAAGCCGTGCCGCAGACCATCCTGATCAACCCGCTGATCACCCCGCTGGAGCCCACCCTGGAGGAGGGCTTCGAAGGTTGCCTGTCAGTGCCCGGGTTACGGGGTGCGGTGCAGCGCTACCAGCACATTCGTTATGAGGGCGTCGATCCCAAGGGCGAGCCGATCGTGCGTATGGCCTCGGGGTTTCATGCCCGCGTGGTGCAACACGAATGTGATCACCTGATCGGCCGTCTGTACCCGTCGCGGATCAGCGACTTTGCCAAGTTCGGCTTTACCGAGGTGATGTTCCCCGAACTCGACCCAGCGGCGGACGACTGATCCCGATCAGTTACGCCCCATGGCAATCATCGGCTTGCTGCGGCTGTAGCGCAGCAGGCGCTCGGCCAACGCATAGGGCAGTTGCGGGCCGGCGCTGAAGCCGTTGCCCTGATAGAACTCACGCAGGTCCGGGTGGCACAACAGCCACACCGGCTGGGTGACCGTTGCCAGCGCCTCGGCCATCAATGCCGCTGCCACGCCCTGGCCGCGACAGGCCGGAGCAACCAGCAGGCCCGTCAGCCATAACCCTTCGGCCATGGGTCGCAGACACAGGCCGGCGACTATCTCATCACGTTTACCGACCCACAATTGTGCATCCCGTACCGCTTTCATCGATGACTGATGACGGCGGTAGAACTTGTTCATCAAGGGCCACAGCGCGTCATCTAGCTGTGTGTACTGGGTGTGGGGCATGAAAGAGGCCATCGGTGCGCAAAGCCGTGGATTATAAAAGAACGGGCGCTCTGCGATAGGTGTATACCTGAACTCACATCCTGTATGAGTGGAGTAAGTATCATGGCCAAAGGCATGGATTCAAAAAAAGCCGCGAAGAAAAAACCGGCAAAAAGCGCCGATGAAAAACGCGCAGACAAGAAAGCCAAGAAGGTCGGCATATTCGGCCACTAGTCAGACCCATCTCGACGGAGCCCGGCAAGCGGGCTCCGTGTTCAGTTCCAAGCCAACAACCCCTCGCTGCCAGATTTTCCTGCGCTGATGTACTGACGCCGGGCAGGTGCTGAACCGATTTTGTCCTCGATGGTGGCTTATTAATGGCCTTGCATCCATGCCGAGCCTGTCTATGCTCAGCACTGATCTTCCTGATCAGGATGTCCGGGCCAGAACGTTGCCCCCACGGACTCTCCGATTACCCATCATTTATCACCTTATCTGTCCTTGCGCTGGAGGAAGGCGTGTACCTGTTCCATGGAACGTTGTGGTGGATCCGTTGAAAGACCGAAGTACTTTCATCAATCAAAAGACCGCGCTTAGGGTGATATGACCATGTTTAACCTACATCACAAGTCTGACCTGCTCGAAATCCAACGCTTCAGTTGTGCTTTGAGCGAGGCCAACGCCAAGCTGGCGGCGGTCAGTCGCTCGATGGCGATGATCGAGTTCGACCCTGCCGGGGTGATCCTCGATGCCAATGAAAACTTCTGCAAGGCAATGGGTTACTCCCTCGAAGAAATACGCGGCAAGCACCATCGGATCTTTTGCGAGGGCGATTACGCCAAGAGCGAGCAATACCAACGCTTCTGGCGTGAACTGGAGCGTGGCGAACCCAACAGCGGGACGTTCCAGCGCCTGGACAGGCATGGGCGGGAGGTTTGGCTCGAAGCCAGCTACATGCCGGTGATCGGTGCCGACCGGCAGGTGCACAGCGTGATCAAGGTGGCCACGGACATCACCGCCCGAATCATCAAGGAGCATGAGAACCAGGCACTGGTGAATGCCTTGGGCCGGGCGATGGCGGTGATCGAGTTCTCCCCCGACGGCAAAGTCATCAGTGCTAACGATAACTTCCTGCAGACCATGCATTACTCCGCGGGCGAAGTGATGGGCCAGCACCACAGCCTGTTCTGTCACCGTGCGGAAAGCGAGTCGTCGGCCTACAAGGCATTCTGGGCCTCGCTCAACCGTGGCGAATATCACTCACACCGCTTCGAGCGGGTCGACAAGTTCGGGCGCATCGTGTTTCTGGAAGCCTCCTACAACCCGATCTTCGACGCCAAGGGCCGGCTGTACAAGGTGGTCAAGTTTGCCAGCGACATCACCCAGCAGGTGACCACCCTGCAATCTGCTGCTGAAGCCGCGCATTCGACCTCGGTGCAAAACGACGCCTGTGCCCAGAAGGGCTCGCAGGTGGTGCAGCAGACGGTGCAGATCATCGAGCAGATCTCCCAGGACTTGAACGAGGCTGCGCTGAGCATCGATGCGGTCAGCAAGCAGTCAGACATCATCGGCACCATCGTGCAGACCATTCGCGGCATCGCCGACCAGACCAATCTGCTAGCCCTCAACGCCGCTATCGAAGCCGCGCGGGCCGGGGAGCATGGACGCGGATTTGCCGTGGTGGCCGACGAAGTGCGCAGCCTGGCGGCGCGTACCAGCAAGGCGACCCTGGAAATTGTCGACGTGGTGCGCAAGAACCACGACCTCTCGTTGAGTGCGGTGTCGAGCATGCAATCGAGCTTGAGCCGTACCGGGTTGGGGGTGGAGTTGGCCAACGAGGCCGGCGAGGTAATCCTGGAGATCCAGCAGGGGTCACGGCATGTGGTGGATGCCATCAGCCAGTTCAATGAGACCCTGCAGTTGCACTGACGGGTGAGGGGGGCGAAGGCTGCGCAAGTGTTCGCCAGCCTTGTCCGTGCCTCTGGCTTCAGGCTGGGTCGGGCAGTGCCGAGGTTGGCAAACCAAAGGTGCGGTCGAACAGCCAGTTGAAGGCAAAGGTGTAGCAGGGGATGAAGATGATCAGCGCCAGGTCCAGCAGGAAGGCCTGGACCAGGCTGATGTGCATCCACCAGGCAATCAACGGGATCAGGAATACGATCAACGTCAGTTGAAAACCGACGGCATGGGCGATCCGCCGTTTGACGGTGCGGGTGCGTGACACCTGGCGACTTTCCCAGCGCTCGAACAGCGAGGTGTAGATGAAATTCCAGCTCACCGCGATGCTGGTGATGATCACCGCCAGCGGCCCGGTGCTGCCTGGCGAAGTGCCGGACAGCAAGGCCAGGCCGAGGGCGGAGAAGGTCATGCCGATCACCTCGTAGAGTGAAACGTAGACCAGTTTGCGTTTGACGCCTTGCATGGAGTTGCCTCTTTTTCAGTGCTTGATGGCCAGTGGGGCTGGCGCAGGCGACGAAAGATAGCTTCAATGGAGATGACAGAAAAAGTCAGTAGCTTTCAGTTTTATTGATAGGTTGATCCAGTGAACTTCAACAGCGACAGCATCGAACTGTTTCTCGCCGTGATTGAGCGCGGCTCTTTTTCCGCGGCCGCCCGGGCCTTGGGCAAGGTCCCTTCGGCGGTGAGCATGGGCATTGCCAATCTGGAGGCAGAGCTCGGTTATCCATTGTTCGACCGCAGCCACCGCGAACCCCAACCCACCGCCATGGCCAATTCGCTGGTGCCCCACGCACGGCTGATTGCCGGGCAGCTCAAGCAGTTGCAGGTGCACGCGGTGCAGTTGTCGCTGGGGCTGGAAAGCAAGCTGTCGATTGGCGTGGTCGCGGACATCGATCGGCGCCGCTTGCTGGCGGCGATCAAGGTGCTTGCCGAGCGTCATCCGTTGCTCGACGTCGAAGTGCTGACGGCGCCGCAGGATGACGTGCTGGCGATGCTGCACAGTGGGCGCGTCAGCCTGTGCCTGGCGTTTGCCGGGCTGAGCATGAATGTGCTGGAGCGCTTTCAATTCGTCGGCAGCGAACGCATGATCGCCACGCTGGCGGCGGACAGTCCGTTGCTGCAGGGACAGGATCTGTTTCTCGAGGACCTGGTGCACGTGCGGCAGATTTTCGTCGCCAGCCGCGATCTGCCGATCAGCGAGACCCGGCCGCTGGTGGCCGAATCCTGCTGGCGCACCGACAACCTGGAAACGGCACTGGAGATGGTCGAGGCGGGGTTGGGCTGGGGCAATTTCCCGCTGTCGGTGGTGCAGGCACGCCTGGATTCAGGGCGCTTGAAACGGCTGAATTTCCGCAATATCGAAAACGGCCTGGTGCTGCCGGTGCATGCGGTATGGCTCAAGAGCCAGCCGCTGCAAAAGGGCGCATTGGCCCTGGTCGATCTGCTCGGCCAGACGGTGTAGGCGCCAGTCTCAGCTGCTTTCGCGAATCTTCAGCTCAAACCCCATGTCTTCCACCGGCCGCGCCACCTTGTTGCCCGCCATCAACGTCAGCATCTGTTCCGCCGCGCGCCGGCCAATGGCTTCGCGGGGGGTATAGATGCTGCTCAGGCGCGGCACCATGTGCTCGGACATCGGCAAGTCGTTGAAACCGAGAATTGCCACCTGCTGGGGAATCTGGATGCCATGGCGCAGGGCCTCAAGCAATGCGCCCTGGGCCAGGTCGTCGTTGCCGAAAAAGATCCCGTCGACATCCGGCTGGGCCGCCAGCAGTTGCAGGAACAACTCGCCGCCCAGGCCCACGGAAGACGCGCGCGGGGTCAGTACTTCCAGGTCCGGGTCGTAGCGACCGGCCTTCTGCAAGGCCCGGCGGAACCCTTCACCGCGCAGCAAGGTGCGCTGATCCAGCTGCGCGCCGATGTACGCCAGGTGCTTGCGGCCGCGGGACAACAAGTGCTCGGCCGCCGTTTCGCCGGCGCTGAGTTGGGAAAAACCGACGCAGTTCACCCCGGCAGCGTGGTCCAGTTCCATCATGTACACGCAGGGGATGTTGCTGGCCTCGATCATCCGTCGCGAACTTTCGGTGCGATCAAAACCGGTCAGCAGTAAACCGCGTGGCTGATAGGCCATGTAGTTGCGCAGCAGGTTTTCTTCTTCGTCACGGGAGTAGTGGAAGTTGCCGATCAGCACTTCGAAGCCTTTGGGCCGCAGTACCTGGTGAATGGCTTCCAGGGTTTCGATGAACAGCAGGTTCGACAGCGAGGGTACCAGCACCACCACCGAATGGCTCTGGGCCGAGGCCAGCGCACGCGCGGCCGGGTTGACCACATAATTGAGTTCGAGGGCGGCCTGCTGGACCTTTTCCACCAGTTCGGTGGCCACCGTACTGACCCCACGCAGGGCGCGGGAAGCGGTGATCGGGCTGACCCCCGCCAGGCGAGCAACTTCATTGAGGGTAGGGCGGCCAGTGGTGCGGGGATTTTTATCGTTTTTAGTGGAGGTCATCGGGCGGCTTGCCAAACAAAATTCAAGGCACTAAGGTAGCGCTGTCTCGATGCGTCTGCAAATGAATGAGCGGGGGTTGCCTGATCCCTACAATTTGGCGTTGAGCAAGAACGTGCTGCAACCCATAAAAATGACAAGAAGACGTCGACGATGGCTGCGTTTGCACTAGAGTCTCAATGAGCAAAGGTAGCGCTGTCTTCGCGCTGAGGTGTTACATGAGTCAACCAATCTCCGCCCTGGTCATCATGGGCGTGGCCGGCTGCGGCAAGTCCAGCGTCAGCGAGGCCTTGTGCCAGCTCAGCGGCGCGACCGGCATCGAAGGCGATAGCTTTCACCCTGCGGCCAACATCGAAAAGATGAGCGCCGGTATTCCCCTGAACGACGACGACCGTGCCGGCTGGCTCGACAGCCTGTGCGCCGAATTGCGTCGCGTCGACGCCACGGGCCAGCGCCCGGTGCTGACCTGTTCGGCGCTCAAGCTCAGCTATCGCGAGCGCTTGCGTAGCGCCTTGCCGGGCCTGGGCTTCGTGTTCCTGGAACTGACCCGGGAAGTGGCCGCGGATCGGGTGTCCCACCGTCCGGGCCACTTCATGCCGTCGACCCTGATCGACAGCCAGTTCGCCACGCTCGAGTCCCCGGTCGGCGAAGCGCTGACCCTGGCGCTGGATGCTTCGACCCACAGCGTCGAGCAATTGGCCGCGCAAGCCCACCATTGGTGGCTTGGGCATGGCCTGAAGCTCGCCGTATGAGTTTTGTTTTTAAAGGTAGCGCTGTCCTGATGGCTTTCGAATTACCCGCTTTAATAACAACAACAACCAGGAGTCACCCCTAATGTTCGGCATGTCCCACGACTCGTTCCTGCTGCTTGATGCAGTGGTCACGGTGATCGGCTTGATTGTCCTGATCACCAAGTTCAAGTTCCACCCCTTCATTGCGCTGATCATCGCCGCGGCGTTCCTCGGCCTGACATCGGGCATGCCGATCGGCACCATCATCAAGGCGTTCCAGGACGGCTTTGGCGGGGTACTGGGGTTTGTCGGCATCATCCTGGCGCTGGGGACCATGCTCGGCAAAATGATGGCCGAATCGGGCGGGGCCGACCAGATCGCCCAGACCCTGATCCGCTCGTTCGGTAAAGAGCGGGTGCAGTGGGCGATGATGTTTGCCGCGTTCCTGGTGGGCATTCCGCTGTTCTTCGAAATCGGCTTCGTGCTGCTGATCCCGCTGGTGTTCATCGTGGCCCGGCGCACGGGCGTGTCGATCATCAAGATCGGTATCCCGCTGCTGGCCGGCCTGTCGGCGGTGCACGGGCTGGTGCCGCCACACCCGGGGCCGTTGCTGGCCATTGGGGTATTTGGCGCCGATATCGGTAAAACCATTCTGTACGGCCTGATCGTGGCTCTGCCGACGGCGATCATTGCCGGTCCGATCTACGGTACGTTCATTGCCAAGTACATCCCCGGTCACCCTAACCAGGAACTGGTGGATCAACTGGCCCGCGAACCGGATTCGGCCAGCCTGCCAAGCTTCAGCATCACCCTGTTCACCGTGCTGTTGCCGGTGTTCCTGATGCTGCTCAAGACCTTCGCTGACGTCGCGCTGCCGGACGGCAACTTCTTCCGCACCTGGATGGACATGATCGGTCACCCGATCTCGGCGCTGCTGCTGGCGTTGCTGCTGTCGCTGTACACCTTCGGCCATCGCCAGGGCATCGACTCCAAACGCATCCTCAAGCTGCTGGATGCCAGCCTCGCACCAACCGCCGCGATCATTCTGATCATCGGTGCCGGTGGTGGCTTCAAGCAGATGCTGGTGACCAGCGGTGTGGGTGATGTGATCGGGCATATGGCCGTAAGCGCCCAGATTTCGCCGATCCTGCTGGCATGGCTGGTGGCGGCAGTGATTCGTATCGCGACCGGTTCGGCGACTGTCGCAACCATTACCGGTGCGGGCATCGTGGTGCCAGTGGTGGGGATGATTCCAGGGGTCAACCGTGAGCTGCTGGTGCTGGCCACCGGTGCCGGCTCGCTGATCCTGTCCCACGTCAACGACGCGGGCTTCTGGCTGGTCAAGCAGTACTTCAACATGACCGTGGCGGAAACCTTCAAGACCTGGACCGCGATGGAAACCATCCTGTCCATCGTCGCGCTGGGCTTTATCCTGCTGTTGTCGTTGTTCGTCTAAGCGTTTCGCAGCCACAAAAAAACCGCAGCGATGCGGTTTTTTTGTGGCTGATCGTCTTACTTAGTGACTAACCCATCCGCGCGGAACATCCCGCGAATCCCCCGCACTGCCTGGCGAATCCGGTCCTGATTCTCGATCAAGGCGAAGCGCACGTGGTCGTCGCCGTACTCACCAAAACCCACCCCGGGCGATACACAGACCTTGGCCTCGGCCAGCAGCTTCTTGGCGAATTCCAGCGAACCCAGGTGGGCATAAGCTTCGGGGATCTTTGCCCAGACGTACATCGAAGCTTTCGGGTTCTCGACCATCCAGCCCAGTTCATGCAGACCCTTGACCAGCACGTTGCGGCGTTGCCGGTATTGCTCGGCGATGTCCTTGACGCATTGCTGGTCGCCTTCCAGTGCCGCGATGGCCGCCACTTGCAGCGGGGTGAAGGTGCCGTAGTCGTGGTAGCTCTTGATCCGTGCCAGAGCGTTGACCAGTTCCGGGTTACCGACCATGAAGCCGATGCGCCAGCCCGCCATGTTGTAGCTCTTGGACAGGGTGAAGAACTCCACGGCAATGTCCTTGGCGCCCGGTACCTGCATGATCGAGGGGGCTTTCCAACCGTCGTAGACGATGTCGGCGTAGGCCAGGTCGTGCACGACGAGGACGTCGTACTGCTTGGCGAGGGCGATTACCCGTTCGAAGAAATCCAGCTCCACGCACTGCGCGGTAGGGTTGGACGGGAACCCGAGGATCATCATCTTCGGTTTCGGGATCGAGCCACGAATGGCTCGCTCCAGCTCTGCGAAGAAGTCCACGCCCGGAATCAGCGGCACCGAACGCACCTGGGCACCGGCAATCACGGCACCGTAGATGTGGATCGGGTAGCTCGGGTTGGGCACCAGTACCGTGTCGCCCTGGTCGAGGGTGGCGAGCATCAGGTGCGCCAGGCCTTCCTTGGAACCGATGGTGACGATGGCTTCGTTTTCCGGGTCGATGTCGACCTCGTAGCGATCCTTGTACCAGCGGGAAATAGCCCGGCGCAGGCGGGGAATGCCTTTGGACGTGGAGTAGCCGTGGGTGTCTTCGCGCTGGGCGACGGTGACCAATTTATCGACGATGTGGGGCGGGGTCGGGCCGTCGGGGTTGCCCATGCTCAAGTCGATGATGTCTTCGCCACGACGACGGGCGGCCATCTTCAGCTCGGCAGTGATATTGAATACGTAAGGGGGGAGTCGATCTATGCGCGCAAAGCGGCGCGGCGAACCTTGGTCTGCCATTGTTGCCTCTGATAACGTGAGCGCCCGGAACCGTCCGAGCGACGCCGACCACTGCGGTGGTCTGGGCGCACGATAAGGGCGCCGATGGCCGCTTGTCCAGAGGCACCCAGCAACTTTTTTCCCCGGCACTGACAGCAACAGGATAAAAAAATGGAGTTTTCCAGCGGCTTTTTACTGAGCCTTTCGCTGTGCCTGGATATCGGCGTGGCCAACATTGCAATGATCACCCTGGCCATGCAGCGCGGCTATTTCCAAGGGTTTGCCCTGGGCCTGGGCACCTGTGTCGGCGACCTGGTCTACGCGGTGCTGGCGCTGGCCGGCATGACCGTTCTGCTGCAGTACTCGGCGGTGCGCTGGGTGTTGTGGGTCGGCGGTTCGCTGCTGTTGCTGTACTTCGCGGCGAAGATGATCTACTCGGCGATCCACCACAGCGCCGCCCTGGCGCAGACAGCAGAGGTCAGTGGCGGCTCCCATCGTCGGGAGTTCTTTCGCGGGATTTTCCTGGCGATGTCCTCGCCCAGTGCCATTCTCTGGTTCGCCGCGGTGGGCGGGACCCTGATTGCCCGCGCAGGCGGCAACAGCCTGGCCAGTGCCGGGTTGTTCCTGGCCGGGTTCTTTTGCGCCGGAATTCTCTGGTGCCTGGCCTTGTGCCTGGCTGCGACCCAGGGCGGCAAGTTGCTGGGCGATAAACTGCTGCGCTATAGCTACCTGGCATCTGCAGCGATCTTCTGCTATTTCGCGGTCTACGTGATCCTATCGGGTTACCAGGAGTTTATCGGCGCGGCTGGCGTGGCAGAACTTCCTGGGCTTTGACTGGGGGAATCCGGTTTCGCTTCTATACTCCCAGCCGAACCCAATTTTCAGTGGCAGGAGGTGATTCGTGGATCAGCCAAAACAGCAGGTAGCGGCACAGCCGCGCTTCGAAACGGGGCATTTTATGCTGATCGCCGGACTGGGCGGACGATTTGCCGTGGACGCCACCGAGGGCATTCCCAAGCTCTGGGACCGTTTTATTCCGCACATCGGCAAGGTGCCGGGGCAAACGGGCGACTTGACCTACGGCGTGTGTTGCAACCCGGATGGCAAGGGTGGTTTCGAGTACGTCGCCGGGGTCGAAATCAGCAAGCTCGACGACCTGCCCGAGTCCTATCGCTGGGTGGAAATCCAGCCCCAGCAGTATGCAGTGTTCACCCATCAAGGTGGCCTCGACAGCCTGGCGCAAACCTTTGAGTACATCTGGAAAAACTGGCTGCCGGCCTCAGGCCGCGAGGCCGCGGATGCACCCGAGTTCGAGCGCTACAGCGCCGACTTCGACCCGCAAACCGGGCAGGGCGTGCTGGAGATCTGGGTACCCCTCAAAGCCGCTTGAGCCACGCGAGAACGGGGGCAGGATCGATATGCGCGGCGGATTGAATTATGCTTGCGCCCCCTTTTTTCGCTGACTGGACCCCCGCCATGAACGCTCCCACGACTGTCATTCGCCAGGTCACGCCGGCTGATCTGGACCGCTGTTTCGCCATCGAAACCGAGGCCTACGAGGGCGATGAAGCGGCCACCCGGGAGAAAATCGCCACCCGCATCGAGACCTGGCCACAGGGTTTTATCGTGGCCGAGGTCGAGGGTGTCGTGGCGGGCTTCATCAATTCCGGCGCCGCCTACCAGGTGGAAATGGCCGACGAAGCCTTCAAGGAAATGATCGGCCATGACCCCGACGGTCCACAGGTGGTGATCATGTCGGTGGTGGTGCACCCGGACTTCCAGGGGCTGGGCCTGGCCAAGCAGTTGATGAGCGCGTTTATCGCGCACATGCGCGAGTTGGGCAAGATCCGCATCAACCTGATGTGCCGCGAGCAGCACGTTGGCCTGTATGCCGGGTTCGGTTTTGCCTACCTCAAGGAGTCCGCCTCGGAGCATGGCGGGTTGGCCTGGCACGAGATGGCGCTGGACCTGTAGGGACTGGCGTCCGCTCAGTGATGCACAGCACGTGTGGTTGATTCAGAAGGCCAGGGCCATGCGCCGCTCATAGCCGATCCGGCCTTTGTAGGCGTCGCCGCTGTCGATCCAGCCCTGCTTGAGATAAAGCCCCAGCGCCGCCTCATTGTGGGTATCCACGGACAATTCCAGGCCATTGATCTCGGGCCAGGCCTGCCGCGCAACCTCGGGCAGGGCTTGCAGGCAGGCCTTGCCGTAACCCTGGCCCTGGCAGCGACGGTCGACCTGCAAGGCATGCAGGGTGGCGGTGTCCTGGCTGGCCCAGGCCGGCAGGAAGGGCGGGCGCTTGAGCAGCAGGAAGGCCACGGGGATGTCGTCGGCGACCAACGCAAAACCGCGGATGGCATCGCCTGCGGCTGCGCTCAGCGAGTGCAGCGCGCCATGGATATCGCCGGCGAATGACTTCTGCAACGGATCGATCTCGATGCATTCCACCTGTTGGCGTTGCAGCGCCGAAAGCTGTTGGTAGGGCACGAGGTGCGTGGCCATTGGCGGGATCCCTGCGGCGAAAAACTGAGGCTCGGATTTTAGCCAGTTTGGCGCACTCGCAATTATTTTTTTTGGCCTGTCGATTTGCCTTTGCACCAGTCGACTAAGAGTGTCTTCACAGTAAACACTCGGAGTTGCGTCATGAATGCGTTAACCGAAAACACTGAGATCCAGACCCTGATCGAACGCTACCGACAAGCGATAGTCGCCAAGGACGTTGAAGCGCTGATGGGCTTTTATGCCGACGACATCGTCTCGTTCGATGCGGTCAAGGCCCTGCAATTCAAGGGCAAGGCGGCTTACCGCGCACACTGGGAGGAGTGCATGAACTATTGCCCGGGACCGCACCTGTTCGAGTTCGCACAACTGCAGGTGGCGCAAGGCCAGGACCTGGCTTTCGCCCACTGGCTGGTGCACTGCGGCGGGGCGGATGAGCAGGGTCAAGTCAAGGGCAGTTGGATGCGTGCCACCGCCGGCTATCAGCGGATCGGCGGGCAATGGCGAATCGTCCACGAGCATTGGTCGGCGCCCTTCGACATGGCCAGTGGCGCGGCGTTGTTCGAACTGCAGCCCTGATCGTCGGGTTTTTTACCCAACCTGCAATCTGCAGCCATAGTTGATCAGCCTGATGTGGGAGAGCCTGATGAAATACTTATGCCTGGTCTACAGCGACGAGCGTGTGCTGCACAGTTCACCTGACAGCCCCGAAGACGCTGAGTGTATGGCGTATGCCGAGTCGGTCCAGGGCAGTGGGCGGATGCTCGCCGCCGAGGCCTTGCAGCCAGTGCAAAGCGCCACCACGGTGCGCCTGCGGGGCGGCAAGCTGTCGATCACCGACGGTCCGTTCGCCGAAACCAAGGAGCAATTGGCCGGTTTCTACCTGATCGAGGCCAAGGACCTCAATGAGGCGATCCAGGTGGCCGGGAAGATCCCGGCGGCCCGGGTCGGCAGCGTGGAAGTGCGTCCGGTACGCCAGCTGAATCCCTGATCACCCCCCTAAGAACAATAATCAAGCAGGAGTCTATGTATGAGCATCCCTCACGCTGGCGCTGAGCCAGCAGCCTTCGAGTTGTCCATCAGCCGCCTGATCGATGCGCCGCGCAGCAAGGTGTTCCGTGCCTGGACGGAGCCGCAGTGGCTCGCCCAATGGTGGGGGCCGCACGGCATGACCACGCCGGAGTGCGAAATGGACCTGTGGGTCGGCGGCCGGTTTCGCACCCTGATGCGCGCACCCGATGGTAGCGAGTACCCCACCAGCGGGGTGTTCCTGGAGATTCATGCGCCGCAGCGGCTGGTGTTCACCGATGCCTATGCACCTGGCTGGATTCCTTCGGGCAAACCGTTCATGACCGCTGAAGTGACCTTTGACGACGTCGACGGCAAGACCCTCTACACCGCACGCGCCATGCACTGGAGCGAGGCCGATCGGCAGGCCCACGAGGGCATGGGTTTTCATGACGGTTGGGGCCAGAGCCTCGACCGGCTGGAGGCCCTGGTGACCAGCGGCATGCCGGACTGATGCCGGACGAGGCGGTCAAGGCGCTGGTCGAGACGGTCTACCGCAACGACTCGCGGCGTATCCTCGCCACCCTGATTCGTTTGCTGGGGGATTTCGACCTGGCCGAAGAGGCCCTGCAGGAAGCCTTCTTCGTCGCGGTCGAACGCTGGCAGCGGGACGGGGTGCCGGACAATCCGCGGGCCTGGCTGGTGTCCACCGGGCGCTTCAAAGCCATCGACGGCCTGCGTCGGCGGGCCCGGTTTGCCGCGTCCCAGGCGCAATTGGTGGCGCAACTCGAAGAACTCGAGGAAGCGCAATGGAGTGTCGAGGACGTGCAAGACGATCGCTTGCGCTTGATCTTCACCTGTTGTCACCCGGCACTGGCCGCCGATGCGCAAGTGCCGCTGACGCTGCGTGAAGTCTGCGACCTGACCACCGAAGAAATTGCCCGCGCCTTTCTCGCCGCGCCGGCCACCATTGCCCAGCGAATCGTGCGGGCCAAGGCCAAGATTCGCGACGCCAAAATCCCCTATCAAGTGCCGTCCCTGGCTGAGTTGCCCGAGCGCCTGGACAGCGTTCTGCGGGTGATTTACCTGGTGTTCAACGAAGGGTATTCGGCCTCGGTGGGCAGTGAGCTGACCCGCGAAGACCTGACCCGCGAGGCGATTCGCCTGGGGCGCCTGCTCCTGGAGTTGCTGCCGGAGCCGGAGGTGATGGGGTTGCTGGCCCTGATGCTACTCAACGAGTCGCGGCGCCCGGCGCGCACCTCGGCCAGCGGAGAGTTGATCGTGCTCGATGAACAGGACCGTTCGCTGTGGGACGCGCAGATGATCGCCGAGGGCTGTGCCTTGATCGAGCATGCGCTGGGCCGGGGGGAAATCGGCCCGTATTGCCTGCAGGCGGCGATCTCGGCGGTGCATGCCGAGGCACCCACCGCCGGGGACACGGATTGGGCGCAGATCGTCGGTTTGTACGACGTCTTGCTGCAGGCGCTACCGTCGCCGGTGATTGAACTCAATCGGGCCGCTGCGCTATCCCGGCGTGACGGGCCCTTGGCGGGGTTGACCCTGGTCGATGGGATTTTGCAGCGTGGCGAGTTGCTCGATTACCACCTGGCGCATTCGGCGCGTGCCGAGTTCTGTCGGCAATTGGGTCGCGTTGCGGAGGCGAGGGCGGCCTATCAGCGTGCGCTGGAACTGACCCAGCAAGTGCCGGAGCGCCGTTTCATCGAGCGGCGCCTGGCCGAGTTGGCGCGCACCTGAGGCGGGCGTCACTCGAGCATCCTGTCCAGCAACCAGCGGCCTGCCGGACCCGGCGGGTGCAAGCGTGACCAGAGCGCATCCACCGAGACCGGTCGGGGCCAGCCGCGAACCTTGAGCTCCTGCAAAGTGCCGGCGCCAAAACGCTCGACCAGCCAACGCGGCAGGGGTGCCCAACCGAACCCACCCTGGGCCATTTCCAGTAGCATCAGGTAACTGGGGGCCGACCAGACCCGCCCCTGGGCCCGGACCTCATACGGATTGATGATGGTCGCCAGGCGCAATTCGCGGTGTTGTTGCAGGGTTTGCCGATCGATTTTCTGCAGGCTCGCCAACGGGTGTGTGGGCGCGACGAACAGGGCGATCTCGGTGTGTTCATCGACGGTGGCGCTGTCCAGGTCCGGCGGGTAGCGCTCCTGCATTTCGGCGAAGGCCAAGTGCGCGCGCCCGCGTTGCACCAAGGCAATCAAGTCGTCGCATTCGGCGATCAGGCATTCCAGCTCGAGGTCCGGATAACGCTGTTCGAAAGCCTGCAAGGCGGCTTCGAAGCGATCCGATTGATAGGTGTCGGAAAGCGCAACGGTGAGTTTCGGTTCAACTCCCAGGGACAATTGCGCGGCGCTCATTTCCAGGCGGCTGGTGGCGGCGAGGATGTCCTCGGCGCGTTGCAACAACACATGCCCGGCCAAGGTCAGGGCGGGCTTGCGGCTGCTGCGGTCGAACAGTGTCAGGTCGAGGTCGATTTCCAGGCTGGCCACCGCCGCGCTGATGGTCGACTGGCTCTTGCCCAGCTTGCGCGCCGCCGCGGAAAACGAGCCTTGGGTGGCTGCCTGGACGAATGCCAGCAGGACTTCATGTGAGGCCATGAACTATCGCCTTGATCGATGGTTAATGGTTATGAAGTATCGGTGCTGTGCCGGATGATGGCAACACATTCACCCACCGGAGCCGGCTCATGAGTCCTCATAAATCCCTCACTGAACGTGTGTTGCAAGCCATCGGTTTTGAACTGCTGGCGGTCATGCTGTGTACGCCTTTGCTGGCGTGGCTGATGGACAAGCCGCTGGTCGACATGGGTGTCGCGACCATTGCCATCGGCCTGATTGCCCTGGCCTGGAACGTGTTGTTCAACGGTCTGTTCGACCGCTTGCTCAAGCGTCTGGCGCTGGTGCCCAGTGCCGCGACCCGGGTGTTGCATGCCTTGCTGTTCGAGGGCGGCCTGGTGGCGATCAGTGTGCCGCTGATTGCCTGGTGGCTGAACGTCAGCCTGCTGCAGGCGCTGATTCTCGACATCGGGGTGCTGCTGTTTTTTCTGCCGTACACCTACGTCTACCACTGGGTTTATGACGTGCTGCGGGAGCGGATGTTGCTGGCACGGGCAGTGCAGTGATTGACCTGATCTTGCAAGTGCGCCCCACCTCAGCGTCTGCTCGACAGTTGTTGCGGGGCCAGGAACGCATCGTGGAAGTAATCCCGGAACGCCTGCATCGCCGGGGTAAATTCCCGCTCGCGGTGCCAGGCCAGGCCCACACTCATGGGGGTCACTGGATCGGTGATGGTGAGGGTCTCGATGCGCTTGCCCTCCAGTGACCAGGGGCGGTGCACCAGGTCCGAGAGGATCGCCACGCCGCTGCCATTGGCGACCATGCTGCGCACCGCTTCCACGGAGCTGGTGCGCACCCGCACTTTCGGTTGCTGGTGGGCGTGTTCCCAGTAGCGCATTGCCGCCTGCTCGGCCTCGTCGACGGTCAGCAGGATGTAGGGCTCCTGGGCCACATCAGCCAGGCTGACAGCCGAGCGCTCGCACAGCGGGTGATGGCTGGGCAGCCACAGGCGCCGCTCGGAGTTGAACAGGATTTCCGAGACGATATCGGGGTGCGTGAGGTTCGCGGTCAGCACCACCGCCATGTCGAAACGTCCCTCCAGCAAGCCTTGTTCGATGGCCTGGCGTTCCTGTTCGTGGACTTCGATGGCGACGTCCGGGTGCCAGTGTTCCAGGCGTTGCAGATGGTGGGGCAGGAAGTAGCCGATGACCGTGTAGCTGGCTGCCAGGCGCAGCCGGCCGCTGGCCCGTACATCCGGCAGCGGGCTGTTGAGGGCATCATCGACGCTGCGCAGAATCACGTAGGCGCGGTTGAGAAAATGCCGGCCGGCATCGGTCAGGCTCATGCCCTGGGCCGAGCGCTGGAACAGCAGGGTGCCGAGCATGCCCTCCAGCTCCTTGATCGCGGTGGTCACCGCTGACTGCGAGATATTCAAGTGAATCGCCGCTTGGGAAATCTGCCCAATCTCGGCGGTGGCGACGAAATAGCGGACCTGGCGCAGGGTCAGTGACATTGAGACTCCGATCGAACAGGTATCTGTTTTTCAGAAGATACCCTATCTGTTAATAGATCTTCCCAAGGGGGGTGAGCGGAATTTAACGTGGCCTGCATGAAGTCACAAGCGTCAGGAGCACGTGTCATGCAGGCAGTAGATTTCAATTCGGACATGGGTGAAGGATTCGGCCCATGGACCATCGGCGATGGTGTCGACACTGAGCTGATGGGGTTCATCAGTTCGGCCAATATCGCCACCGGTTTCCATGCCGGCGACCCCGGTACCATGCGCCGCACCGTCGAACAGGCCAAGCGCCTCGGCGTGGCCATTGGCGCACACCCGGGGTTCCGCGACCTGGTAGGTTTCGGTCGCCGGCACATCAATGCACCGGCCCAGGAGCTGGTCGACGACATGCTCTATCAACTCGGCGCCCTGCGCGAACTGGCGCGAGTCCAGGGCGTGGCCCTGCAACACATCAAGCCCCACGGCGCGTTGTACATGCACCTGGCACGGGACGAGGAAGCGGCCCGATTGCTGGTGCAAAACCTGCAGCGCCTGGAGCCCGACCTGCTGCTGTATTGCATGCCCGGCTCAGTCATCTGGCGCGTCGCGACAGAACTCGGCCAGCCGGTGATTCGCGAGTTCTACGCCGACCGCGAGTACGACCTCAGCGGCTCCATTGTCTTTACCCGCAATGTGCGCGCCCACGATCCGGACCAGGTCGCCGCGCGAGTGCTGCGTGCCTGCCAGGAAGGCCTGGTGCGCACGGTCGAGGGCCAGGACCTGGCGATCGACTTCGACTCAATTTGCCTGCACAGCGATACGCCGGGTGCCCTGGCGTTGGTCGAGGCGACACGCAAGGCGCTGGACGCAGCCGGGATCACGGTGCGCGCCCCTCGCTGAAGCTGGGTTTGGTACCGGGCGCTACAGACGTCCGGGCTGCCCATCGATGAATTTTTTGCCTGCCTTTCTACAACTATTCCAAAAGGAACAGACATGGCCGAACACACAGTTATCACCCCACTCCCAGGGACCTTCTATCGCAAAGCCACGCCGGAGTCGGCGAACTTCGTCGAGGTCGGTGCGCAGGTCAGCGCCGACACGGTGATTGGCCTGATCGAGGTCATGAAGCAGTTTTCCGAACTGACCGCCGGGACGGCCGGTCGCCTGAGTGCATTCCTGGTAGAAGACGGCGATCCGGTGGAACCGGGTCAGGTCGTCGCAACACTCGACGACGAGTGAGGGCACGATCATGACCCAAGGCATCACGAAACTGCTGGTCGCCAACCGTGGCGAAATCGCCGTGCGGATTATCCGCGCCGCCCAGGAACTGGGAATTCCCACCGTTGCCGCGTGCAGTGAGGCAGACCTCGATTCCCAGGCCGCGCGTTTGGCCGACGAAGTGCACCTGCTCGGCCCGGCCCGTGCCGACAAAAGCTACCTGAATGTCGAGGCCCTGCTGGGCGCCTTGAAGGCCACTGGGGCCAACGCGGTGCACCCAGGCTATGGGTTTCTCTCGGAGAACGCCGACTTCGCCGAAGCGGTCCAGGCCGCCGGGGCAATTTTTGTCGGGCCCAGCCCACAAACGATCCGCCGCATGGGCGACAAGGCCGAGGCGCGTCGCACCGCACAAGCGGCGGGCGTGCCGGTGGTGCCGGGTTCGCCTGGTGAGTTGTTTGACGTCGAGGCCGCACTCGCGGCAGCCGAACTGGTGGGTTTCCCCCTGCTGATCAAAGCCTCGGCCGGTGGTGGCGGACGGGGTATTCGCCTGGCGCAGAGTCCCGCGCAACTGCGTGAAGAGTTCCCCCGTTCCCAGCGCGAAGCCCAGGCGGCCTTTGGCAATGGCGCGGTGTACCTGGAGCGTTTCATCAGCCGTGCCCGGCACATTGAAGTGCAGGTGCTGGGCGACGGTAAACACGCGGTGCACCTGTTCGAGCGCGAGTGTTCGCTGCAACGGCGGCGGCAGAAGATCTTCGAGGAAGCGCCGTCGCCGGCCCTCGATCAGCAACAGCGCGAAACCCTCTGTGCCAGCGCCGTACGCTTGACCGAGTCCCTCGGCTATCAAGGCGCCGGGACCCTGGAGTACCTGTATGACGACGCCAGCGGCGAGTTCTTCTTCATCGAGATGAACACGCGGATCCAGGTCGAGCACCCGGTCAGCGAGCTGATCACCGGCATCGACTTGGTTCAGGCGATGTTGCGAATCGCCGGCGGCGAGCCATTGGGCTTGCGCCAGAGTGATATCCGACTCAATGGCGCGGCCCTGCAAATGCGCCTGAATGCCGAAGACCCGGCGCGGGACTTCTTCCCCAGCCCAGGCCTGGTCGAAGCGTTGTCGTGGCCGCAAGGTCCGGGCGTGCGGGTCGACAGCCATCTGTATCAAGGCTATCGGGTGCCGCCGTATTATGATTCGCTGCTGGCCAAGCTGATTGTCCACGGTCGCGACCGCGCCCAAGCGTTGGCCCGGGCGCGGGTTGCCGTGGCCCAGACCCGCTTGAGCGGCATGGCGACGACCCTGGGGTTGCATGCCGAGCTGCTGGAGCAACCCTGGCTGCACGACGCCGACTTCCACACCGGCACCCTGGAAACCTGGCTGGCCGCGCGCCGCAGTGGAGGTGCAGCATGAACAAGCCGATCCGCTACAGCTTTGGCGCCGATGAACATCTGTTCGCCGAAGTCAGTGACAGCATGTCTCTGGAAGCATTCTTCAAGGGCATGGCCGTGACCCGTGCGGTCGAGCGCCTGGCCCTGGATGGCGTGCTGGATGTGTGCCTGGCCAACGCCTCATTCCAGATCCGCTTCGATCCGGACCGCATCGCGCCCCATGACCTGCTCGAAGCGGTCAAGGGCGCAGAGGCCGAAGCGATTGCCGAACGCACCCTGCACACGCGGATCATCGAGATTCCGGTGCTCTACAACGACCCCTGGACCCACGAGACCCTGATGCGTTTTCGCGACCGGCATCAGGACCCGAGTGCCACGGACCTGGAGTACGCGGCGCGAATCAATGGCCTGGCGGACGTCGATGCGTTCATTGCCGCCCACAGTGGTGCGCCCTGGTTCGTCTCGATGGTCGGCTTTGTCGCCGGCCTGCCGTTCATGTTCCAGATGGTCGAGCGCGAGCGCCAGTTACAGGTGCCCAAGTACCTGCGGCCGCGCACCGACACGCCGAAGCTGACCCTGGGCCACGGCGGCTGCTTCGGCTGCATCTACTCGGTGCGTGGCGCCGGTGGTTATCAGATGTTTGGCGTGACGCCGGCACCGATCTACGATCCGCAGCAGAACCTGGCGTACCTGAAAGAGCACATGGTGTTTTTCCGCCCCGGCGACATCGTGCAGTTCAAGCCCATGGACCGCGCGGCCTATGACCAGGCCGTGGCCGAAGTGGATGCGGGGCGCTTCGACCTGCGGATTCGACCGGTGGAGTTTTCCCTGGACGCGTTCCTCGCCGACCCCGTTGGTTATCCCAAGTCGTTGCAGGAGGTGCTGGCATGATCAAGGTACTCAAACCCGGTCTTGCCACCTCGGTACAGGACCTGGGCCGCGAAGGTTTTTACCACCTGGGGATTCCGCCCTCCGGTGCGCTCGACCAATACGCCTTGAGCGCCGCCAACCAACTGGTGGGCAACCCGGCCGGGGCAGCGGCGCTGGAGTGCACGCTGCTGGGGCCGGAGCTGGAGTTTGCCGAAGACGCGTTGGTGGCGGTGTGCGGTGCGCACATGACACCACGGGTCGATGGCGTGGAAATGCATGCCGACACCGCGTTCACGGTCAAGGCCGGCCAAGTGCTGCGTTTTGATTTCCCCAAGGCCGGTGCCCGCGCGTACTTGGCGGTGGCCGGTGGCATTGATGTGCCGCTGGTGTTGGGCAGTCGCTCAACCTATGCGTTGGGAGCGCTGGGCGGGTTCCAGGGTCGCCGCTTGGTCGCCGGTGACGAGTTGCCGGTGGGTGTTGCCAGTGGCAAGAGCCGTGCGGGGGCCAGTCTGCCCATGGCCTTGCGGCAGTCGCTGGGGGGCGAAATCAGCTTGCGGGTGGTGCCGGGCCTGTACTACGAGCGCTTGAGCGAAGCAGCGGCCAGCAGCTTTTTCGCTGAGCCCTGGACGGTCGGCTCGGAGGCGGACCGCATCGGCTATCGCTTCAAGGGTGGCAGCGCCTTGAGTTTCCAACCCCGGGAGCAGCCGTTCGGGGCCGGCTCCGATCCGTCGAACATCGTCGACAGTTGTTACCCGATCGGCTCGATCCAGGTTCCGGCCGGGCTCGAACCGATCGTGCTGCACCGCGATGCGGTGTCCGGTGGTGGCTACGCGATGATTGGTACGGTGATCAGTGCCGACCTCGACCTGATCGGCCAGATGCAGCCCAACCAGAAGGCGCGGTTTGTCGCGGTGACCCTGGAGCAGGCGCTGGAAGCACGACGTTCCTACAAGAAAAAACTCAGCTGCCTGAGCAAGCTGTTCCCTTCCTGATTCTGCCCGCCGCATCGCGCGGGCCATGCCAAACGGTACGCCAACGCCGCACTTCGGTGCGGTGACGGCTGCCCGCGCTTCAACCTTTGACTGGTTCTGGAGTTCACGCATATGGCTGCTTTATCGCAATCGAGTCAAACCGGGCAGGACCCGGCCAACCACCCAGTCCCCGCTGGCGCACGCATGGGCCGACTGTCCCTGACCATGGCCTGGTGGGCCGTGTGCAGCGCCATGTTCTACATCGTGGTCGGCGCGTCGCTGGCTTTATCCTATGGCTCCCGCAATGCGCTGATCGGCATGCTCCTGTCGGTGCTCAGCTACGGGCTGATCAACAGTGTGCTCAGTCGGTTTGCGATTCGCAGCGGCCTGTCCGTGGCGCTGTTTTCGCGGTTGTTGTTTGGCAGCACCGGTGCCTGCCTGGCGACGCTGATCTTCTTTTCTACGGCGATCTACTACGCGGTGTTCGAGGGTTCGGTGATCGCCGTGGCGCTCAACCACTTGTACCCGGAACTGGTCTACCCGCTGGCCGCCTTGCTGGTGGTGCTGTACAGCGTGCCGATGATCCTGGGGAGCGTGCAGCACTGGCTGGACAAGCTCAATGGCGTGTTATTGCCGATCTATCTCGGCGGTCTGCTGGTGGCGGTGGGTTTGTCCATCAGTCGCTACGGTTACCAGCCGCAGTGGCTGGATTTCGGGCCGGCCAATCCCAGTGCGTTTGGCTGGTGGGATTGCTTCGTCGCGTACATGGGCGTCTGGGTGTTGATGCTCTTCACCTTCGACTATGCCCGCTTCGGCAAACCCGAGGATCAGACGTACCACGGCCGTTGGAACTTCGGCATGCCGTTCTATGCGGTGACTTTTTTGCTCAATGGCGCGGCGGGGATTTACCTGGTCAGCAGCATTCCCCATGAGGGCGCGTTGAACGAAGTCTCGGTGGTAATGGCAATCCTGCAACTGATGGGGCTGTGGGGCTTGTTGTTTGTCTGGGCCACGCAGACCCGGATCAACACCGCCAACTACTACCTGGCGACGCTGAACATGCAGGCGTTTTTCGGCCGGTTCGGTGTACGGGGTTCGTACCTGGTGTGGGCGCTGGCGGTGGGGGTGATCGTCTACGCCCTGATGCTGGCCGATGTGTTTGCCTACCTGCTGAAGGCGCTGGCCTATCAAGGGATTTTTGTGGTGGCCTGGGTCGGCGTGGCGCTGGCGCAGATCCTCTATGGGCGCAGTGATGTGGCGTCGCTTGCGCGTGTCTCGGCCTACAACCCGGCAGGTTTGGTGGCGTGGTTTGGCGGCACGGCGCTGGGGCTGATGCTGATGTTTGCCGGTCCGGGGCTGAGCAGCTTCTCCGCGCCGTTGACCGGGGTGCTGGCGTTCGGGCTGCAGTTCGCACTCTCGCGCAGGCAGGCGACAACCGTGGTGACCCCAACCTTGTAGCAGCTGTCGAGCCCGCGAGGCTGAATTAACGGCCGCAGTGCACAGACGGCGTCAGTAATCCCCACGCTTGCGAAACGCCCAGCGTCCGGCAATCACGGTAAAGCTGGCGACCAGCGCCACCAACACCCAGAACCCGTGCGGGTCGCCAGACAGCGGTACGCCGCCGACGTTCATGCCGAAGAAGCCGGCAATGATATTGATCGGCAGGGCCAGTACGGTGACCACGGTCAGGGTGAACAGGGTGCGGTTGCTCTGTTCGTTGAGGTTGGCGGCGATTTCCTCCTGCAGCAGCTTGATCCGCTCGCCCAGGGCCGTGAGGTCATTGATGATCAGCGCAAATTCTTCGGTGGATTTGCGCAGCTCCTTGACGTCGTCCTTCTGCAACCACTGCGGCGGACGGTTGAGCAGGCGCAGCAGGGAACCGGGTTCCAGCGCCAGCAGGCGTTGCAGGCGCACCAGCACGCGACGGTTGGCACCGAGTTCGGCACGGTTGGTGGACAGTCGCGAGGACAGCAACTGGTCCTCGACCTGATCCACGCTGAGGCTGGTCTTGCGCACGATCTGGGTCAGCACCTCGCCCTGGTCGCGCAGCAGATGCACCAGCAACTCCAGGGGTGAGCGAAAGCGCTCACCGGCCTTGACCGAGGAGCGCAGTTTGTCCACCGAGTGCAGCGGTTGCAGGCGTGCGCTGATGATCAGCCGACTGCGGGCGCAGACCCACAGGGTCGAGACATCCGATGACACCAGGTTGCTGAGGTTGAACACCACATCGTTGACCACCGCCAGCAAGGCCGAGTCGACGTGCTCGATGCGGGTCGAGCGCGAGCCCTCATGCAGGGCTTCGAAGAATTCTTCGGGTAACGCCAGGTGCGCTTTCATCCAGCGCTCGCAGGCCGCGTGGGCCAGGTTCAGGTGCAGCCAGAGAAACTCATCGGCACTGTCGGGCTGTTGCAGGCGCTGCAGGGCCTGGGCCGAGGTGATTTCCCGAGCGGGTTCGCCGGGGCGAAAGCTGAACCCGTAGAGCAGGCCAAAAAGATCGGCGTCGCGGTGGCGTTGGTCGATGCTGTGGTTCATGGCGTCTCCGGCCGCCATGCAATTCACAGCGGCGCTTGAGCGGCATCATGGCAAGCCAATCTGACCGTTTCGTGACGCTTTGACGAACGGCGGCCGAGGCTCTAAACCGCTGGTCAGCGCGATTCAAGAAATCCTCGTCAGGGCCGATGACGGCTAGGCTGGTCTGCGCACTTCGGTGTCCGCCTTATTCCTGTCATGAGATATCACTCGATGTTTTTGCAAAAATCCCTGAGAGCCAAAATCCTCGCGTTGCTGAGCGGTAGCCTGTTGGCGATGTTGTTGATCGCCCTGGCCAGCTTTCACTTCCTCTCCGCCGGGGTGCAGAGTTACCGCAACCTGATCGAAGGTCCCCTGCATACCTCGCAGTTGATCGACGAGGCCAACCTGCAATTCAAGGTGCAGGTCCAGGAGTGGAAAAACGTGCTGTTGCGCGGCAAGCAACCGGCTGAAGGGGACAAGTACTGGGCGCAGTTCCAGGCGCGCCAGGGCGACGTGCAGAACATCCTTGGCGAACTGGTGCGCCAACCCGGGCTCGAGCCCGCGCTGAAGGCGCGCATCGATAGTCTGCGCGAGGCCCATCGAGTCCTGGGTGGCGCCTACCAGCAAGGTCGCGCGGCGTATCTGGCGGCGGGTGCCGATCCAGCCGCCGGCGACAATGCGGTCAAGGGGGTGGACCGTGCCACCAGCGAGCAGATGAGCGAGTTGGTCAGTGAGTTGCGCCAGCGCGGCAACCAGCAATCACTGCAGATCAGCGCCAGTGCCGAGCGCACCGTGCTGCTGGGGATGGTGGTGATGCTGGTCTCGGCGCTGCTGATCGGGCTGTTCAGCCTGTGGCTGGTCAATCGTCATCTGGTGGAGCCGATCCGCCAATTGATCGACTATGTTGCCCAGTTGAGCCAGGGCCGATTCAGCGCCCGGGTTGCCAGTGATCGACAGGATGAGCTGGGTCGCCTGGCGGTCGCCGCCAACACCCTGCGCGATTTTCTCGCTGAAACCTTTGCCCGCCTGCAGCGCAGTGCCACGGACCTGGACAGCGCCAGCGGCGAACTCAATTCCATCGCCGGGCTGATGTCCCAGGGCACCAACGAGCAGTTCAGTCGTACCGATCAGGTGGCGACCGCGATGAACGAAATGTCCGCCACCGCCCAGGAGGTTGCGCGCCATGCCGCCGCTGCCGCGCGGGCGGCGGATGATGCGGACCAGTCGGCCCAGCAGGGGGAACTGGTGATGCAGAGCACCATTGATTCGATCACCCAGATGCGCGGGGAAATTGCCAACACCGCCACCGTGATCCGCCGCCTGGAAACCGACAGCGGGCGTATCGGCAAGGTCCTGGAAGTGATCCGCGGGATTGCCGAACAGACCAATCTGCTGGCGCTCAACGCGGCCATCGAAGCGGCGCGCGCCGGTGAAGCCGGGCGCGGTTTTGCCGTGGTCGCCGATGAAGTACGCAGCCTGGCCCAACGCACGGCGGCCTCGATCATCGAGATCAACCAGATCATCCAGAGCGTGCAGACCGGTGCCGTGGACGCGGCACTGGCGATTGAAAACGGTCAGTCGCGCAGCAACGAGAGCGTCGAGCAGGTGACCCAGGCCGGGCTGATGCTGGAGCGCATCACCGAGTCGGTGGAAGCGATTCGCGACATGAACCGCCAGATCGCCACCGCAGCCGAGGAGCAGACCTCGGTGGCCGAGGATATTTCACGCAACCTGACCGAGATCACCAGCATCGCCAGCACCAACCTGGACAACGTGCAGCGCACTGAAGCGGCGAGCAATAACCTGCACGGTTTGTCTGGCCAACTCAATGCAGTGACGGCGCGCCTGAGTGCCTGAGGCGTTGGCCGCTCAGTGCTGGGCAGTGAGCGGCAGGCTGAAGGTGAACAGGGTGCCGTCCTGTTCAGAGGAGGTTACCTCGAGGTCCCCGGCATGGGAGCGGGCGATCTGGCTGGCAATGTACAAGCCCAGGCCGAGGCCGGCCTGGGGTGTTCCGCTGGCCGGTCTGGAGTAGGGCTGGAACAACTGGGGCAGGACTGATTCGGCAATCTGGCCCTGGTTTTTCACCTGGAGCACAAAACGCCCCTGTTCGATCTGTGCGCTGACTTCAATGGTGCCGTCGGCGGCGCCATGGACGACCGCGTTGGCGACCAGGTTGGAGAGCAGTTGTGCGACTCTTTCGCGGTCACAGTGAATGGCCGTCAGCTCGCCAAAACGGGCGATGATCTGGCGCCGTGGATGGACACAACGCACTTCGCTGATCACCTGCTGCAGGGTTTGTTCGAGGTCCGGGCAGGCGGCGATCACCACCGGAATCCCGCCACCCATGCGCCCACGGGCAAAGTCGAGGATGTCCTCGACCAGTTGCGAGGCCCGGCGTCCGCTGTCGAGTATGTGCTGGAGCAGGGTGTCGGTGGTCGGGTTGGGATGTTTGTGCAACGCGCGCTCGGCAGCCATGGTGATGGCAAACAGCGGGTTGCGCAGGTCATGGCCGAGCACGGCGATGAACTGTTCACGCAACTCGGCCGAGTGGCGTTCCTCGCGTAGCTGGGCCTCGGTTTGCTGCAGGTTCTCTTCGGCCTCGATCTGCAACGACAGCAGGCGCGCAAAAGATTCCACGGTGCTCTGGATGGTGCTGGACCTGAGCTCGGCGGGATTGGGGTCGAGTGCGCAAATGGTGCCGAAGAAACGTCCATCGGTGCGGAACACCGGCACCGAGATGTAACTTTCGAACTGGTACAGCCTGGGGGTGTGGTGCTGGCAATACAGGGGATCGTCACTGGCCTTGTCGATCACCACCGGCAGATGGCTGGCGCGAACCTGGTGGCAGAGGGTGCTGGCAATGTCCAGTTCGCCGCCCACCAACAGGCCGAAATCCAGCTGGTCGAGCACCGCACAGGCGGTCCAGGAGGTTCCGGTGACCCGCGCCACCGCCGCGAAACGCAGGCCCGTCATGTCTCGAATGACCTGGAGCATGGCGGGCACTGCACTGATGCGACCGATGGTCGCGATATCGGCTGCCACTGTTGGGCTCATGGGCCAAGGGTCTCTGCAAAGGGAGGCTGGTCGGAGTCTAGCCAACCAGCGTACGCCTTGTGCAGTTTTGAGGTGTGGCTATTTCGTCCACGTAAAAAAGCCGCACATCCCAAAGGTTGTGCGGCTTTTTTGCAGCGTGTTTTTACTTGTCTTGCACGTTGCTCAGGACTGCGCCGGTCTTGGCGTCGAGCTTGACGTCCCACTCGACATTCTTGGTATCACGGATTTCCACTTCGTAGACATAGGCGCCGGTGGTGGCGTTATGGTCCAGCTCGGTGTCGGTGATGTTGGCCGCGGTGGTGCCTGGGTGTTGGGCGAGGGCCGCCTGGTTGAGCTTTTCAAAGTCCATGACGGTGCCGGCCTTGAGCAGCCCCGGGATCTGGTCCGGGCGCACGTCAGCCATGGCGAAACCGGCGGTCAGGGTCAGGGCAGCGGCGGTGAACAGGGTGGTCAACTTTTTCATGGGGTCATTCCTTGGTTGAGCTGTTTAAGTGGGATCAGGTTAACCGGCGCAACTTAATTGATCCTTAATCCACGCCGGCCGCGCTTTGCGCCATTTGTTCAATCCTCGCATATCAAAGCGTTTCATGCTGGACCCACGTCAAGGGAGGTTCATATGAAACGCTGGTTTACAACGCTGTATGCCCCGGTTTTCCTGGGTGGATTCCTCGCTCTCGGTATCGCTGTAGTCGGTGTCGCAGGCCGTTCGCCCGGGTGGCTGCTGGTGATTTTTCTCTGTGCCCTGCTGGTGTCGTTCCTGGCCGAACGGGCGCTGCCGTATGAACCGCAGTGGAACCGCAACCAGGGTGATGGCTGGCGCGATGTGGCCCATGCACTGGTCAACGAAGCCTGCAATGGGCTGGCGTTGCTGATTTTACCGGGGCTGGTGGCGCTGTTGTCGTTCGAGGGCCTGTGGCCCGGCAGTTGGCCGCTGTGGGGGCAGTTGCTGCTGGCGATCGGGATTGCCGATGCGGGCGTCAGCCTGACCCACTACGTCAGTCACCACGTGCCCTGGATGTGGCGGTTGCATGCGGTGCATCACAGTGTCCAGCGGCTCTATGGCTTCAACGGCTTGATGAAACATCCGCTGCACCAGATGCTCGAGGCGGCGGTGGGGTTTTTGCCCTTGATCGTGCTGGGTATTCCGCTGGACGTGGCCTTGCTGCTGGCGTTCGCCATCAGTCTGCAGTTGCTGTTGCAGCACTCCAACGTCGACATGACCCCGGGAGTGTTGTCCCAGGTGTTCGCCTGGGCGCCGGTCCACCGCCTGCACCATATGAAGTACGGTGCAGCGGGCAATGTGAATTTCGGTCTGTTTTTCAATCTGTGGGACCGTTTGCTCGGCACTGCCCTGCACGCCGGCGCGTATTCGATCAGGCAGGGTGAATTGGGGATTGGCAATCGGGCGGATTATCCCCAGGGGTATGTCGAGCAACTGCTGGAGCCGTTCAAGCCCGAGCAATTCACTGACGAGCCGCAGGTGCCAGAGGCGTTGCGTCGCTAACGGCTCAGTCGAGCAGGCGGATATCCAGGCCGTTCAAGCCCTGGCTGGCGGTCACCCCGAAGATTTTCTTCAGGCTGCGCGACAGGTGCGCGGCGTCGGCGAACCCCGCATCGTGGGCGGCCACTGTGAGATTGCTGCCAGACAGCATCAGCGCCATGGCCAGGCGCAGACGGCGCCAGAGCACCAGGCGCCGAACGGGTAGGCCAACCTGGCGGGCGAACAGCCGCTCCAATTGGCTCAGGGATACATGGGCCTGCGCGGCCAGGGACGCTGCCGAGACCTTGCCTGCCAGCAAGCCATCCAGGGCCTGCAGGGCACGGCCGATGCGTGGATCGTTGAAAGGGCGCCGTGGGCACTGCAGCACAGCCTGGGCAATGGCCGGCAAGGACGGCTCGACGTCGGCCAGGCAGTCCTGCAGGGCCTGGGCCTCGAACATCAAGGGCTCGGCGTAGATACACAGGACGTTGTCCGAGCCGTGCATGATGGCGTGCGTGCGCAGCGATTCGATAAACAGCCGGCCGGTGACCTGGGGGGTACCCTCCAGGCTGACCTGTAGCGGTTGGCCGCCAGCGATGATCAACTGATGGGCGTAGTGCGCATGGGGCGCGGTGCGCCCCAATCTGCCGTGGACCAGGCCATAGTCGCGGCCCAGCCACAGTTGGCCCCTCCACTCGTGCTCGTTGCTCACTCAGTAGCCGTTGCGTTCAAGCAACTGGGCCACGCTGCCGGTTGCCGGGCGCTGGTAGTACTTGAGCAGTTCGCTGGCGCGGTTGGTGAAGATGCCGTCGACTCCGGCGTCCATCACTTTCTGGAAGTCGACGTCTTCGTCGATGGTGTAGACGTGCACCAGCAGGCCCTGGTCGTGGGTGTACTGGTTCATCCAGGGCTGTACGAGGTTGGCATAACTCTGGTCACCGAGGTGCGTCAGGGTCGCGGACGGGCCCGTGCCGATTGCGCCCTGGGCCTTGGCGTAGTCGACCCATTGCTCGAAGGCGGCGTTGTCCTTGGGTTGCTGCCTGGCATAGAAGGTGGCCTTGTCCTTGTCCCCGGACTCGGCGAACTTGACCTTGGACTTGGGCTCGATGCTGCCCTCGGCGACCCACAGCAGCAGGATCTTCGGCACCTGCGGCATTTCCTGGTGCAGCATCTGCAGGCTGTTCTTGTCGAAGGTCTGCAGCACGACCTTGCCTTTGCCCTGGCCCACGCCCAGCGCGCTCTTGGCCAGCTTGGAGCCGGCAGGGCTGAGCCAGCCGCGGTCTTGCAGCTTGTCCTTGAGGTCGCGTTCGATCCCCGGGAATTGCTGGGGCTCCTTGGTCTCGATGTATAAGCCGGGTTTGTGCAGCGGGTTGCCTTGGGCGATGTCGATGACTTCGTCCAGCGTGAGGATTTTCAGGCCTGCATACGCAGGGCGGGCGCGATCGGGGTAGGCGCTGTTGAACCAGCTGCCAGCATCGAGGGTTTTCAGCTCGGCGAGGGTGAAGGCGTTGGCCGGGCTGTCCTTGCGATCAGGGAATTTGCTGGCAACGTCGGTGGTGCGTTGCAGGTCGTCGTCGTGCAGGGCGAACAACACGCCGTCCTTGCTGCGTTGCAGGTCCAGTTCCAGGTAGTCGGCCCCCAGGTCGCGCGCCAGTTTGTAAGCGGCGGCGGTGGATTCCGGGGCATCGAAGGAGGCGCCGCGGTGGGCGATCACGGCCGGGTGCGGGATGCCGTTGGCGGTGGCCAGCGCGTTCGGACCGGGTTGGCTGAGAGCCTGTGCCTGGCCGACGCCGAGCATCAGGCTCAGCAGCAGGGCGCTGTGGGTGAAGTTGACAGGCATGGTCGAGGTCCTTTCGTCAGTCGTTTTGCAAAGGACTACCTTTTAACAACTGAGCGACAGTTGTGCTATCGCAGCACCGACATAAACCCCGCTCCAGACGCTTTTTCCGCGCTTTTGTGCGCGACTTTGCAGTATTCTTGGCCCCGGCAGTTTCCCCGGCAGAGGGAAACCCGGATGCTTGCCCTGCGTGTAAACCATTGATCAGCGGTCCATTGGGACCTTTCGTGAGGTTTATCATGCGCATCACTTCGCAACTCATCTGCCAGGCCGCCGACCAACTCCACGGCTTTGTCGGCCTCAACCGCAAGACTGGCCAGTACATCGTGCGCTTCAGCGAAGACTCGTTCGGCATGGACGTCGCCGATGACGGCATCATCCCCACCAGCGAGTTCGTCTGGGCCCCAGGCCCGGATCAGGCCATGACCCTCAAGCGCCCATTGATCCAGCTGTTGCTGGATCAGAACATCGACGACCGAATCAACATCAGCGAGCCTCTGCGGGTATACATGCGCCGCGCCGATGTGCCGGAGATTTCGGCGCTGCGCCAGCGGGTACCGGCTTAGGTTGCGAAGGCATACGAGCGCTCGACCTTGCACACCCGGGTGTGAAACGCCTGATACCAGGTGGCGCGGCCTTGCTCGCGGACGGCGCTGTGTTCGGCGTGGCGCTTCCAGGCGAGGATCGCCGCTTCGTCGCTCCAGTAGGAAACCGTGATGCCCAGGCCATCCTCACCACGTGCTGATTCCACGCCGAGAAACCCCGGTTGCTCGCGGGCCAGCTCGACCATGCGCTGGGCCGCCTGGTCGTAGCCGTGATCGCCTGCCGTGCGCAGCGAGGTAAAGATCACCGCGTAATAGGGGGCGGCTGGGGTGCTGGCGATCATCGCGGATTCCTCGCGCAGGCCTCGACAAAGGCGTTGACCAAGGGCGGTAACCGGCCCTTGAGCGCAGCCCGTTCGGGTTGAAACAGGCTGGCGACGAAGAACGGATGACCCTGCAATTCGATGACCCGCAGATCACCTCCAGAGTCATGGCCCGTGGCGCGCAGGCCGTGGCTCTGCAGGGCGTCGGCGAACTCGGGGTTGATCCCGTAGCGGCAGCGGTAGCCTTCGCTGATGTGCTGGCTGGCGTAGGCCGCGGCAATCAGCGAGCCCTCGCGCAACTGGATGCTGTCGACGGCCTCGACCAAGGCACAGGCCAGGGGCGTGATCACGGCGCGCGTGGCTTCGGGCGAGGTTTCGCCATGCTCGGCATCGGTCCAGCCCAGGACATGGCGGGCGAACTCCAGCACCGCGTGTTGAAATCCACCGCAGGTGCCAAGGAACGGCCGCTGCGCTTGCCGCGCAAACTGAATCGCCCGCAACGCACCGTCGGTGTTGCGGTAAGGGCTGGCGGGCACGCACCAGAAGCCGTCGAAGTCGCTGAAGCGGGTCTGGCTGTCGATCCGCTCTGTGGCCAGCCACTGCGACTGCACGTCCCGCCCCGTGTGTTGGGCGGCCAGGTTCAGGGCCAGGGGAATGGCCTGGTGGGCGAGGACCTGCGGGTCGTAGTCGCCGATCAGGGCAATGCGCAGGTGGGCTGGATTGGACATGGCGTCTCCAAGACTTGTCGGTGGTTGGGGGGCACTATAGATTGGCGTTCACGCAATCAATATTGGCGTTTACCCAAGTGATCAATGCAGCTACGCACTATCAACTGGACTACCCCGACCTGGTGCTGGTCCTGGCGTTGGTCCGCGGCGGTTCGCTGGCCCGAGCCGCCGGATTACTCAAGGTTGACGTCTCGACGGTGTTTCGTGCGGTCCGGCGCCTGGAGGCCGGCTTGGGCCAGGCGCTGTTCGAGAAAAGCCGTGCCGGCTACTTGCCCACCAGCCTCGCGCAAACCCTGGCCGAGCAGGCCGAACGTGCCGAACAGGCGCTGGATGCGGCGCGGGTCGGGGTGGAGCAAGGCGGTGAAGTCATCAGCGGCACGGTGCGCCTGACTTGCACCGACTCGGTCCTGCACGCCTTGTTGTTGCCAGCCCTGGCGCAGTTCATGCCGGGCTATCCGGCGTTGACCCTGGAGCTGAGCACCTCCAACGACTTTGCCAACCTCAGCCGCCGCGATGCCGACATTGCCCTGCGCCTGACCCGGGCGCCACCAGAGCATCTGGTGGGCCGACGCCTGGCGACCGTGTCCTATCGGGTGTGCGCCAGCGTGAATTACCTGCAGTCGGTCGATCCGGGCGACCTCGCACGCCTGAGCTGGATCGCGCCGGATGACTTCCTCCCGGACCATCCCACCGTCACCTGGCGACGCCAGCAACTACCGGGCGTGCAGCCGAGCTATCGCTGCAACAGCATGCTCGCGGTGACTGAGTTGGTGCGGGCGGGGTTGGGGGTCGCGGCCTTGCCGGACTTTCTGATCGATCCAGGCCAGGGGCTGCGCCCGCTGACCGAACCCTTGATGGGCTACGACACCAGCCTGTGGTTGCTGACCCGTCCGGACTGCCGCGCGCTGCGCTCGGTAGTGACCCTGTTCGATGAGCTGGCGCGGGCCATTCGTTTGCCCGCCTAGGGTGGCGTCAGGCTTGGGGTGGTTGCTGGCCCAGGACGTGCTGATGCACCTGTGAGGTGAGGTTTTCAATGCGCTCGGTCAGGGTCTTGGTCATTTCTGTGAGTCGGGTGTTCTGTTCCAGCAGTTCCAGCAATTGGGCGGCATTCTGCGCCGCTTGCGCCTGGCGTTCGGCATTGGCCACGGCCAGCGCTTCTCGGTGTTGCGCGTCGGCATCGGACTGGGCCTTGTCGCGCGCGGCCTGACGGGTTTGCGCCAGCAGGATCAAAGGCGCGGCGTAGGCCGCCTGCAGGCTGAATGCCAGGTTGAGCAGGATGAATGGGTAGACATCGAAGCGGGTCACCCCGGTAACGTTGAGGACGATCCAGGCGGCGACGATCAGGGTCTGGGCACCGAGAAAGGTCGGTGTGCCGAAAAAGCGCGCAAAGGCCTCGGCTTTCAAGGCGAAGGTATCGTTACCGAAGGTCGCGGCCAGATGCGCATGGGGACGGTGAAAACGCAGGTGGTCGACGGGGGCTGCGGGGGATGTCGGCGTTTTGGTTGGGTTCATGAGGGTCTCTGCAGGGCCGGGGGGACTGAGGTTCACTATAACCCCCACGGCGCTGCACTCATGCCGGATCTGTGGTGCTGGCGTGGGCGCTGCTGGTTCTGTTGCGACCATTGCTCTTGGCACTGTACAGCGCCTTGTCGGCAGCCTCGAGCCACTGCCCGGCCTCGCTGAAATTCGTCTGATAGGTGGCCAGGCCAATGCTCAGGCTGACCTTCAACTGCGCGATGGCAGGGTGGCGATAGTCGGCGAAGACCAGGCGTAGACGCTCCATCACCTCGATGGCCTGGTCCTGGGGCAGGTTCGGCAGAATCACACAGAATTCATCGCCGCCGTAGCGTCCCGCCAGGTCGTTTTGCCGCAGGTTGAGCTTGAGTTCGGCGCTGAGTTGGCGCAATACGCCGTCGCCGACAATATGCCCGTAGGTGTCATTGATGGCCTTGAAGTGATCGATGTCGATCAGGCCAATGGTGGCCTGGACTTGTTGCCGTTGGCACTCGTGGAAGCTGTCTTGCAGCAGGTCTTTCCAGGCGCCGTGATTGAGCAGGCCGGTCAGGCTGTCTGTGCGGCTCAAGGCACTCAGGGCGCGTTTGTGCTCGGACAGCTTGATCGTCAGTCGATAGCAGACCATGCCCACCGCAAGCGGGTAGAGGGTCAGCATCGGCAGGCAGGCATACACCTGGAGCTGGCTGACTTGCGGTGAGAAGCCGGCCCCCAGCAGCGCCCATGAAATGCCGATGCCCAGCAGTTGGGCGAGGCTGCCCTGGACCAACAGGCGCACCCCACCGGCGGCCACATTGTTCATGGCCATCATCGAGAGGATGGTCACGGTGGCCAGCGGGTTGAAGTGCATGGTCGCGGCCCAGAAACCGCCCAGCAACGAGTCGACCAGCAGGTTGCGACGTTCCGCCTGGTAGGGGAACGCGGAGCGGGTCGCCAGATGATAGGCCAGGTGCGCCCAGCACACGGCATTGAAGCCCAACAGTACCCAGACCCAGGTGGGCACTCCCAAGGGATAAAGCGCCGCGGCGACACTGATGCAGCCAATGCCCAGGCCAATAATCCGCGGTTTATAGATACGTTTGGCAAATGACAGGCCTTTGCCACGTTGATTTTGCATAGCTCACTGCGCTCATGTCGCCCTGAAACACTTTGTGGTGTTTTACCCTGGGCTGCGATCCATCGAAGAAACAGGTCAATAGTGTCATTTATTGCAGATGCGATCATCAGCCAGATGATGGCCAGGTGCACGCACCCGGCACTTGCCCGCGGCATGACAGCGTAGTACAGGGTAGCTGGCGCGGCGGATCAGCGCTGATAACAGGCCAGGAACATGTCCAGCGCCGACTCGATGACAGTGCTCTGCATCTCGGCGGACAGAACTGGCTGGTTCATGGAGATCTGTGGCCAGAAGGCGAAAGCCTTGAGCATCCCATGCAACTGCTGGGCGGCGAAGTCGGGATCGACCGGCTTGAGTGTGCCGTCAGCCTGTGCCGCACGAATCCAGGCGGTCAGGGCTTCCTCGCGTTCGCCGATGCGCAGGACAATGTCCTGGGCACGCTCGGGTGAGTGGATAGTGGCGGCGATAGCCACTCGAGCCAGGTCGAGGAAGCTGTTGTCTGCCAACAGCGCCAGCTTGCCGTGCAGTAGCTGCCCGAGTTGCTCACGCAGCGGTTGTCCGGGACTGTAGACGCTGTCTTCCTGGGCGCAAATGTTGGTCCACAAACGCTGGAGAATTTCGGCGAACAACTCTTCCTTGCTGGCAAAGTGGTTGTACACGGTGCGCTTGGATACCCCCGCCGTCGCCGCAATCTTGTCCATGCTGGTGATATCGAAACCGTTGCTACGGAATTCGCTGATCGCCGCCTGGACAATGGCTTCGCGTTTTCGGTCGGTCAGGCGCTGGGGAGCTGTCATAAATACGCTTCGGCAGAGTGGGTGAGCACTTACACTCAGCAGTTTACTTATTCCAGGGTTTGTTGCAATCTTGAAACTACACCGTGCAGTGTAGTTGTGCGGTAAAAATTAGAGTTTGCGGCTGACGCGTGCGTGCATTGGCCCTTTATTGTCCGAAAAAGAAAATCACCGGCTACAGCGGTTTTTCTGGAGTCATTTGAACATGGCCACTTTCTCTTACCAGGCGGACAGCGCCACAGAACTGAAAACCTCCCGCCAGGAGCAGGGCCGCTACCGCAACCCTACAGCGGTACGCCAACCTGGCTTGCGCAAGACTGTGCAAATCTTCTGGAACATGTTGTTCAACAAACCGCGTAACACTCGGCCAGTCGGAGCGATTCCGGTGCAAGGCCTGACCCGCGAGCAGTTGCACAGCGCGCCCAACCACAGCGTGTTCCGGCTAGGCCACTCCACTGTCCTGCTGAAGTTGCGCGATAAGTTCTGGCTCACCGACCCGGTCTTCGCCGAGCGTGCTTCCCCGGTTCAGTGGGCCGGACCCAAGCGCTTTCATCAGCCGCCGATCAGTCTTGATGAGTTGCCTGAGATCGAAGCAGTAATCCTGTCCCACGATCACTACGATCATCTCGACCATCAGACCGTCATCGAGCTGGCAGACAAGACCCGCCACTTCATCACACCGTTGGGCGTAGGTGAGACCTTGATCAAGTGGGGTGTCGATGCCAACAAGGTGCGTCAACTCGACTGGTGGGAAGGCACGCAGATCGACGGGATTCACTTCATCGCCACACCGTCCCAGCATTTTTCCGGTCGTGGTCTGTTCGATGGCAACAGTACCCTCTGGGCTTCATGGGTGATCATCGACGGCGACAAGCGCATCTTCTTCAGCGGTGACACCGGCTATTTCGACGGCTTCAAGGCGATCGGTGAACAGTTTGGACCCTTCGACCTGACGCTGATGGAAACTGGCGCCTACAACGTCGACTGGCCACTGGTCCACATGCAACCGGAACAAACCCTGCAAGCCCACTTCGACCTCAAGGGGCGTTGGCTGTTGCCGATTCACAACGGCACCTTCGATTTGTCGATGCACGCCTGGCACGAACCTTTCGACCGTATCCTGGCCCTGGCCTGGGAACACAATGTGTCCATCACCACCCCACAAATGGGTGAAGCCTTCAACCTCAACCAGCCGCAACACGGGCAGGCTTGGTGGCTTGAGGTTGAAGAGCAGGGTGAGCAGGCAGTTGCCAATGGCTAGGGCTGGCAATACTTGAGTTGATCACTCGATCATCGCGAAATCCGCTCGCCCCACCGGATCCGGTGCCGATCCCCTGACGCTCATGCCCCGACCTGGGGCAAAACCGGGAAAGAACACCAGGCCCTCGGCCTCCAGCCTGTAGGCCAGGGCCAGGCGGGTGACGTCGAGCACTTCGGCGCCGGCTTCGAACCGCGCTATCGCTTCTACGCTGACCCCGGACTCGCGGGACAATTGCTCCAGTGACCAACCCAGCATCGCACGGGCCTGGGCGCTGTGTTTGGGGGTGAACTGGAACAGGGCGATACGTTCCAGGGTGATTTTCATCGCAATAGAGGCCATGGGTTTCTCCGGGCTCGAGAGTGGCAAATCAATTAGCACTGTGTTTTTGTACAGTTGTTTTGCGCCCGGATCAAACTCATTTTTTGATTGATGCGATATCGTGCGGTCGAGGCAGGCGCTAGACGCTTGTGCCGGTATTCGATGAATTGAGCGTCACGCCACGACTACTTGGCGTGCAACTGCGGCGCTTGCCGAATGATGAAGTGATCCAGATTCTCGATGTTGGCACTGAACACCCCGAACGTCTGCTCGGGGTTTTTCTTGCTTGGCACCTGCTTCAACTCCGGCGTCACGCCGTAGAAAAAGCAATACAGCTCCTGCTCGCTCTCGATGGCGTGCTTGATCTCCTCGAGGAACGCCTGGCGCTTGCGGTAGCTGTCGATCAGCTTCTTGCCCAGGTACAGGGTCACCGAGTAGGGCTTCTTCTCGAGCCAGGCCTTTTTCTCGAAGTCGATGCGAAAGCTCTGGGTGTAGTCCTTGATCTCCTTGATCCTGCCCCAGTAAATCAGGCCCTTGTTGTCCTGCAGGTATTCGATCTTCTTGAAGAACGAGGCGTAGGACGCCGTGTGCTCGCCAATCTTCAGCGGCATGCGCTTGAGCAGGTCCTTGTTCTCGAAATTGGAAACGAAACACTCCACCGGATGGGCAAACACGCTGGTCTTGTCTGGCGTTGACTCTGCTATCGGGTGCTCGCCCTGGCTGATGTACGGAGTCGCTGGCATCTGATCCTGCACCCTGTCGGCAGTCACCTCGGTGCTAGCGGGCATGCGCACATACTGACGCCGGGTCAGCAACAGTTCTGACGGGAAATGCTCCTCAATCCCGTCATCCGTTTCCACTCCCTCGGTACTCGACGTCTTCAGGCTGACATATGGACAGCCCTCCACATGCCGGGTGCTGGGCACATTCTTGAAATGCGGCGTGCGGATGTAATTCACGCTCTTGGCATTGATCGTCCCCAGCACATTGGTGGTTCCAAAGGCCAAGCGGCAGGCATCGTTGGGGCACTGGAAGTGTTCCTTCGCAGAGTCGAACGCCATCGTCTCGTCAAAATTCAGGTCCCGCACGTCATAGATCGACAGCTTGGCGTCGAGGCTGATGCAGTAGGCGAGGTCGAATTTCATGGCGGCGCGAGTCCTGGAGGGGAGAGGTATTAATAGCGGGATGCGCTGATGGTTTTCAACCCTGGTGCACCGATGTAGGAGCAAGGCTTGCCCGCGGTTGCCGTTATCAGTGGAGCAACCAGTAAAGGCTCACAAAAAAGCCCTGGAGGCATTACGCATCCAGGGCTCTTTAAGATCATCGACTCAGCAGTGATGAGCGTCAGGAATCAATCCCAGCTCAATGCCCCGCCAGTCTGATATTCAATAACCCGAGTCTCGAAGAAGTTCTTCTCTTTCTTCAAGTCCATGATCTCGCTCATCCATGGGAATGGGTTGGTGGTGCCTGGGTACTCTTCCTTCAAACCGATCTGCGACAGGCGACGGTTGGCGATGAACTTGAGGTAGTCCTCCATCATCGCCGCGTTCATGCCCAGTACGCCGCGCGGCATGGTGTCGCGTGCGTATTCGATTTCCAGTTGGGTGCCCTGCAGGATCATCTGGCTGGCTTCTTCCTTCATCTCGGCATCCCACAGGTGCGGGTTTTCGATCTTGATCTGGTTGATCACGTCGATGCCAAAGTTCAGGTGCATGGATTCGTCGCGCAGGATGTACTGGAACTGCTCGGCGACGCCGGTCATTTTGTTGCGCCGACCCATGGAGAGGATCTGGGTGAAGCCGCAGTAGAAGAAGATGCCTTCCAGAACGCAGTAGTAGGCGATCAGGTTGCGCAGCAACTCTTTGTCGGTTTCGACGGTGCCGGTTTCGAACTTCGGATCGGAGATCGAACGGGTGTACTTCAGGCCCCAGGTGGCTTTTTTCGCGACCGATGGGATCTCGTGGTACATGTTGAAGATCTCGCCTTCATCCATGGCCAGCGATTCGATGCAGTACTGGTAGGCGTGAGTGTGGATCGCCTCTTCGAACGCCTGGCGCAGGATGTACTGGCGGCATTCCGGGTTGGTGATCAGGCGGTACACGGCCAGAACCAGGTTGTTGGCAACCAGGGAGTCGGCGGTGGAGAAGAAGCCCAGGTTGCGCATCACGATGCGGCGCTCGTCGTCGGTCAGGCCTTCCGGGTTTTTCCAGAGGGCGATGTCGGCGGTCATGTTGACTTCTTGCGGCATCCAGTGGTTTGCGCAACCGTCCAGGTACTTCTGCCAGGCCCAGTCGTATTTGAATGGGACGAGTTGGTTGAGGTCGGCGCGGCAGTTGATCATGCGCTTCTCGTCGACCGCAACGCGGGCAGAGGCGCCTTCGAGTTCGGCCAGGCCTTCGGCGACGTCGAGTTTGTCGAGGGCAGCCTTGGCGCGAACGATCGCGGCCGAGTCGCTGGCAGTCACGGCGCGCGCTTCCAGCGCAGCAGCACCACCGGCGCTGTCGAGGCGGTCCATGTTGGCTTCTGTTGCGTGGCCAGCATTGGCGCCTTTGGCGACAACTTCGCCGTCTTCTTTATCGAATTCGTCCCAGCTCAGCATGACGTGTCGTCTCCTGCGTGAGGGCCAGTTGCCCGTGTGAAAACTCTGAAGGTCGGTTATTCACACGGCCTGGTGGCCGCGGTGGATCTAAAGGAATCGTTTGTTGCAGCGGTACGCAGGCAAAAAACAGAAATGTCTACGGGTGTCCTGAAGTCGCTGAAGGGCGGAGTCGACATGGTCAGCATCCGGCGATGGCTTCAGCACGGCTTTCACCCTCATGTAAGGAGGTGTTGCAGGCCCGATTTACCGGCGCATTATAGGTGTTTTTTACGGCTTGTGGTGCGACGAAGTAGCCCAGTTAGTGGCCATGAGACCTGCTTTTTCGGGCAGAGCGAGAGTTTATGGGGCTTTGGCCGGCATAGATTTTTTTTGCCGGGTATCGGTAAATTTTTGCCAACCACAGCCAGCTGTCCCGCCAGCTCCACGCAAAGCCCGCCGGGGCGGGCGTGCGGCTCAATAAAACATCGTGCGCGAGTCTTCCAGTTCGGCACAGGGGATGGGCTTGTTCGGGTTGATCCCCAACCGTTTGAAGGCGGGCAGGCTGCTGATGTCGATCTGGGCCAGCGGGTGGTGGCTGCCCAGATGGGCATGCACGGTCGCCACTTGCACCAGGTCGACGTAGTCGACAGCCTCGGGCTGACGCTTGAAGTCCAGGTATTGCCCCGGCAGGTGGACCAGCATTTCCGGAAACTCCCAGACCTGCAGCAGCTTGTCGCCAAGCAGCGGGTGGATGCGCTCGATCACATGGTTGAGGCTGACCGGGTCCGAGAGCAGCTCATAGTGGTCTTGGGCGTAGGTCAGGATTGGCAGCACGCCGATCTGGTGTACCAGGCCACCCAGCGCCGCCTGGTCGGGCTTGAGCTGAGTGTGGCTACGGCACAACGAGTAGCTGATGCCGGCGATCTCCTGGCTCTTGCGCCAGACGTCGCGCATTTTCTGGCCGACCACATCGGAGCGGGCATGGAAGATCTGCTCGATGACCAGGCCGATGGCCAGGTTGCTGCTGTAGTTGATGCCCAGCCGAGTAATGGCCGTGTACAGGTCGGTGACTTCCTGGGCGCCGCGCAGCAGGGGGCTGTTGACCACTTTGATCAGGCGCGCCGACAGGGCGGTGTCGCGGCCGATGACTTTACTCAGGGTGGTGACGCTGATATCCGGGTCTTCGGCGGCCCGACGAATCTGCAGGGCCACTTCCGGTAACGTTGGCAGAACCAGGTCATCATTATCGATGGCCTCAACCAAATCCTGTTGGACCTTTTCCGCCAGCTTGCTCATTTCGTTTCTCTAGGTGTTGCGACAAAGTACTGCGGATTAACGCTGGATCTCGCGATCGCGATCCAGTTGGTAAGGCAGTTCGAGCAGGTGCAGGGTCGGGCCTTCGAGCGCGCCCAGGTGCAGGTTGGCACCTTCGGCCGCTTCGGCTTGCAGCACTGCCAGCAGTTCGATGCCCTGTTCGGCGTGTGCGGCGAGGACCACTTCGCCAATGGAGCTGCCGTGGGTTGGCGCGAACAAGGCGGTGCCTGGCTCGGGCAAGTCGCTGGCGTCTAGTTGCAGGCGATACAGGCGGCGCTTGAGTTTGCCCAGGTATTGCATGCGTGCGACGATTTCCTGGCCGGTGTAGCAGCCTTTCTTGAAGCTCACGCCGCCTACCGCCTGCAGGTTGAGCATCTGCGGAATGAACAGCTCGCGAGTGGCGGGCATCACCTGGCCAATGCCGGCGCGGATCTGGCCCAGCAACCAATCATTGAGGCTGCCTTGCGCGAGGGTGCTCGAGAGTTGTGTCGCCAGGCTCTGTGCCTGTGCGGCCGGGGCCCAGAGTTCAGTGCGGCCAGGGGAGACCCGAATGGCGATCAGGCCGGCGTGGCGGGCGACCGAGTCGGTGTCTGGCGGCAGGTCGAGCCCCAGTGCCGTCAGTGCGGTATCGGCCTCTACCAGGCCAAAACGAACCCAGGCGGCGCTTTCATCAGTGAGTTTGGACTTGGAGAACACGGCGTACTTTTTCAGGTCGGCCAGTTGCGGCTCCAGCAACTCGCTGGCCATCGCCAGCAACACCCCGTCACCCTCCAGCAGGATGCGGAAGCTCGACTGCATGCGGCCCTTTTGGGTGCAGCGGGCGCCGAGGCTCGCCTGGGTGTCGCTCAGGTAGTTGAGGTTGCAGGTCAATTGGCCCTGAAGAAACTTGCTGGCATCGCTGCCGCGGACGGCGAGCACGCCTTCATGGGACAAGGTGCAGAAAAAAGCGGAATCAGCCATGGGTCATCGCAGGGTAAAAGGTCTGGAGGACATCATAAGGGGGTGCTCTGGAAATGGGTAGTTTACAAAAGCCTGGAGGCGCCCGACCAAAGCCGACTGTTCGACCGGGATCGGGGCTGTATACTTGCGCTCTATTTGAGGAGCGCTCCATGGTCGAAGATGTTGAACTCAATCGCCTCTATTGGCACAGCCGCCGCGGCATGCTTGAACTTGACGTGTTGCTGGTGCCCTTTGTCAAAGAGGTTTATGCGCACCTGAACCAGGTCGATCGCGACTGCTACGTCAGGTTGCTCGAATGCGAAGATCAGGACATGTTCGGCTGGTTCATGGAGCGTTCCGAATCGGAAGATCCCGAGCTGCAACGTATGGTCCGGATGATCCTGGATCGTGTCCAGCCCAAGTAGTTTCGAATGCCGCTGGCAGGCCTCACGGCAACTGCTGGCGGCCTATCTCCTGGCCCAGCTGTTCGCGCTGGGCTCGCTGTTTCTACTCGATGTTGCCCTGTGGGCCCGCCTGGCGGGTGTCTTGCTGTGCCTGGCGCACGGCGCCTGGGTGTTGCCGCGGCAGATTCTCCTGACTCATCCCACAGCCTTCAGTGGCTTGCGCCGCGATGCCGATGGCTGGCAGTTGTGGAGCCGGGCCGGTGGCTGGCAGGCCGTGCAATTGCGCCCCGACAGCCTGGCCTTGCCGTTGATCGTGGTGCTGCGCTTTCGCCTGAGTGGCGAGCGCTGGGTGCGTTCGATCTGTGTGCCGCGCGATGCCCTGGCGCCGGATGTTCACCGGCGCCTGCGGGTACGGCTCAAGTTCAGTCGGCGTAGGTGGGCGGCACCAGGATAGTGTCCAGCGCTTGCGGCAACAGGTCCGGGTAATCGAGGGTGTAATGCAGGCCACGGCTTTCCTTGCGCTCCATGGCTGACTGGATCATCAGTTCGGCCACCTGGGCCAGGTTGCGCAACTCGATCAGGTCGCGGCTGACTTTATAGTTGCTGTAGAACTCGTCGATCTCGTCCAGCAGCAGGCGCACGCGGTGCTGGGCGCGCTGCAGGCGCTTGTTGGTGCGCACGATGCCGACGTAGTCCCACATGAACCGCCGCAGTTCATCCCAGTTGTGGGCGATGATCACGTCTTCGTCGGAGTCGGTAACCTGGCTGGCGTCCCAAACAGGCAGGGCGCAGGGGATCGACACCTGGGGCAGTTGCGCAAGAATGTCCGCGGCTGCCGAGCGGGCATAGACGAAGCATTCCAGCAGCGAGTTGCTGGCCATGCGGTTGGCGCCGTGCAAGCCGGTGAAGCTGGTTTCGCCGATGGCATAGAGGCCGGGGACGTCGGTGCGCCCCTGCTGGTCGACCATCACGCCGCCACAGGTGTAGTGCGCCGCCGGGACGACCGGGATCGGCTGGCGGGTAATGTCGATGGAAAATTCCAGGCAGCGCTCATAGACCGTTGGGAAGTGACTCTTGATGAAGGCTTCGGGCTTGTGGCTGATGTCCAGGTAGACGCAGTCGATCCCCAGGCGCTTCATTTCGTGGTCGATGGCCCGGGCCACGATATCCCGTGGTGCCAGCTCGGCCCGTGGGTCGAAGCGCTGCATGAAACGCTCGCCGTTGGGCAGCTTGAGGTGCGCTCCCTCGCCGCGCAGGGCTTCGGTGATCAGGAAACTCTTGGCTTGCGGGTGGTACAGGCAGGTCGGGTGGAACTGATTGAACTCCAGGTTGGCCACCCGGCAGCCCGAGCGCCAGGCCATGGCGATGCCGTCGCCACAAGCGCCATCGGGGTTGCTGGTATAGAGGTAGACCTTGGCCGCGCCACCGGAGGCGAGGATCACGAACCGCGCGCCGTAGGTGTCGACCTGGCCGGTGCCGCGATTGAGCACATAGGCACCAAGGCAGCGATCGCCTTCCAGGCCGAGGCGTTTTTCGGTGATCAGGTCAACGGCGACCCGTTGCTCCAGCAGTTCGATGTTCGGGCGTAGCCGCGCTTGCGCCAGCAAGGTGTTGAAGATTGCGGCGCCGGTGGCATCGGCGGCGTGAATGATACGCCGATGGCTATGACCACCCTCACGGGTCAGGTGGAACTCAAAACCGCCGTCTTCGGTGCCCGACTGTTCGTCGCGGGTGAAGGGCACGCCCTGGTCGATCAGCCACTGTATGGCTTCGCGGCTGTGCTCTACCGTGAACCGCACCGCGTCTTCGTGACACAGGCCACCGCCGGCGTTGAGGGTGTCGTCGACATGAGATTCAACGGTATCGGTATCGTCCAGCACGGCAGCGACACCGCCCTGGGCCCAGTAGGTCGAGCCGTTGGCGAGGTTGCCTTTGCTCAATACCGCAATGCGCAAATGATCAGGCAACGTCAGTGCCAGACTCAGACCGGCAGCGCCGCTGCCAATCACCAGAACATCGTGTTGAAACTGTTGGCTCATTTCAGGATTCCGCTCAAAGCGACCCGGGACGGGGTTGGCGCAAGACACCTGAATCGGCGAGTCGAGACAGCCACACAGCGCACTAGTATATAGAGGGGTGGATCGGCACAATAGCCGAGCCTTCGTGGCAATGTGAAACTACTGTGACGCAAAAGACGGATGCCTATGTCGGGTGTTTTACCTCGTGAGTAGGCGAAATGCTCAAGTTTTCGGCGACAAACCCCGCTTTTTCGCTTCGTGGTTGCACATTGTTGGTTTCACCCGGCTATAAAGATTGGGAACTTTTACCAAGGCCCTAAACTCAATAGAAGGTTGCCTGAAACGAGGGACGACGTCGGTTTCACGCAGGATCTGTGTTCCGGTCAATGCGTATGGATTCGACAACAAGATTATTCGCGCAGCCGGCCAAGCCGGTGCTGCGTTTTTCGTGTGTGCCAAATCAGCGCGCGCAGGAAACTTGCTTGGAGGGGGAGAACTTTTGCGAAAAGCCCGAGTCTATGTTTGCAAGCCTGAACGATTAGCCATGCAAGCCTCCTCCGAGTTTATCGAGGAGTGTTCATGCTAACCCAGGAAGAGGATCAGCAGCTGGTCGAACGCGTTCAGCGCGGCGACAAGCGTGCTTTCGATCTGCTAGTGCTGAAATACCAGCACAAAATTCTCGGGTTGATCGTGCGTTTTGTGCACGACACCCATGAAGCCCAGGATGTTGCGCAAGAGGCCTTTATCAAGGCTTACCGTGCACTGGGGAATTTTCGCGGGGACAGCGCGTTTTATACGTGGCTTTACCGCATTGCCATCAACACGGCGAAGAACTATCTGGTTTCACGCGGCCGCCGGCCGCCGGATAGCGATGTTAGCTCTGAAGATGCGGAGTTCTACGACGGCGATCACGGCCTCAAGGATCTCGAGTCACCAGAGCGTGCATTGCTGAGGGATGAGATCGAAGGCACCGTCCATCGAACCATTCAGCAACTGCCAGAAGATTTACGTACCGCTCTAACTTTACGTGAGTTTGATGGTCTGAGTTACGAGGACATTGCGAGCGTCATGCAATGTCCGGTGGGTACCGTGCGCTCCCGGATCTTCCGCGCTCGGGAGGCCATCGATAAAGCCCTGCAACCACTGTTGCAGGAAAACTAAAGACAGCGGCGACAGCCAAGAGAGGAACGCCATGAGTCGGGAAGCCCTGCAGGAATCGCTGTCCGCAGTGATGGATAACGAAGCGGACGAACTGGAATTGCGTCGGGTGTTGAATGCCTTCGACGATGTTGAAACCCGCGAAACCTGGGCGCGTTACCAGATTGCCCGGGCAGTGATGCACAAGGACTTGCTGATCCCCCGTCTGGACCTGGCTTCGGCCGTCTCGCAAGCGCTGGCTGATGAAGCCGTGCCAGCGAAAGTCAGCCGTGGACCGTGGCGTAGCTTGGGTCGCCTGGCCGTTGCAGCATCCGTGACGGTTGCGGTGCTGGCAGGTGTGCGTCTGTACAACCAGGATGAGATCGCCGGCGTCGAATTGGCCCAGCAATCCACTCAACCGGGTCTGACCGTTCCTCAAGTCAAGGGCCCAGCCGTTTTGGCAGGCTACAATGAGAGTTCGCAAGCCACAGGCCCGATGGCCAATGGTGTCTTGCAAGGTCAGCCAGGCTGGCACGATCAGCGTCTGCCGGGTTATCTGCGTCAACATGCTCAACAAGCTGCACTCAAAGGTACTGAAAGTGCCCTGCCTTATGCTCGTGCAGCGAGCCAGGAAACCCGTTAAGGAGGATCATGCGCGCCATACCTCTACTTACGCTTTTGCTCAGTGGCTGGTTCGTTGTTCCAGCCCATGCCGATGAGGCTCAAGACTGGTTGAACCGTCTGAGCCAGGCCGAGCAGCAGCAGAGCTTTCAAGGCACTTTCATTTACGAGCGTAACGGTAGTTTTTCTACCCACAACATCTGGCATCGTGTCCAGGATGGCAAAGTCCGCGAGCGTTTGCTGCAGCTCGACGGCTCGGCCCAGGAAGTCGTACGCATTGATGGACGTACTCAATGCGTGAGCGGCAGCTTGGTGGCAGGGCTGGAGGACACCCCCGACGCGTCCGCTCGAGCACTTGACCCACAAAAGCTGAAGAATTGGTACGACCTTGCCGTCATCGGCAAGTCGCGCGTGGCCGGGCGCGCGGCGGTGATTGTTTCGCTGACGCCCCGTGACCAGCACCGTTACGGTTTTGAATTGCACCTGGATCGGGAAACCGGTCTGCCGCTCAAATCCTTGCTACTCAATGAAAAAGGCCAGTTGCTGGAGCGCTTCCAGTTTACCCGCCTGGACACCGCCGACGTGCCGGGCGACCAGGACCTGCAGGCCAGTGACGAGTGCAAGACCGTGGCGCTGGACAGTAACAAGGCCACGGCCGCGAAGACCGCCCAGGCCTGGCACTCCGATTGGTTACCGCCGGGCTTCGAGTTGACCAGCAGCAGCGCCCACAAGGATCCGCAGACCAAGGCTCAGGTTAGTAGCCTGATGTATGACGACGGCCTGGCGCGTTTCTCGGTGTTCCTCGAGCCGCTCAATGGCGAAGTAGTCACTGATACTCGAACCCAGCTTGGGCCCACCGTTGCCGTTTCACGGCGCTTGACCACCCCCGATGGTGAGATGATGGTGACCGTGGTGGGGGAAATTCCGATCGGTACCGCCGAACGGATCGCGCTGTCCATGCGCACCGCTCCATCGACGTCCAAGCAGTAAGTCGACCCAGTGCCGCTCATCGAACGACGGGTTGGTTGTGGAAAAGGTCAGTCATGGCTGGTTCCACAATCGAGATGTCGAAATGTTTGGTGAGCATTTCAGTTTGCAAAACTTCTTAAAATTTTCTATAGGTCAGAGCCCCTCGGCTCTGGCCTTGTATAGTTGTTCCCGGAACAAAAGTACCGATGGCGGTTGCCTGGTGTTTCTTGTTCCCTATCGCTTAACCATGCTCGTCGTAACGGGAGCCGTATGTCGATACCACGTTTAAAATCCTACCTGACTATTTTTGCCACCGTCTTGGTGCTGGGTCAGACCGTTGCTGCCCAGGCAGCCGAACTGCCGGACTTCACCCAACTGGTCGAGCAAGCCTCGCCAGCCGTGGTGAACATCAGTACCACGCAAAAATTGCCCGACCGCAAAGTGTCTAACCAGCAGATGCCTGACCTGGAAGGCTTGCCACCGATGCTGCGCGAGTTCTTCGAGCGCGGTATGCCGCCACAGCAGCGTTCCCCTGGCGGTGGCCGCCAGCGTGAAGCGCAATCCCTGGGGTCGGGCTTCATCATTTCCCCGGACGGCTACATCCTGACCAATAACCATGTGATCGCCGATGCCGACGAAATTCTCGTGCGCCTGGCTGATCGCAGTGAACTCAAGGCCAAGTTGATCGGCACCGACCCGCGTTCCGACGTGGCGCTGCTGAAAATCGAAGGCAAGGACCTGCCGGTGCTGAAGCTGGGTAAATCCCAGGACCTCAAGGCCGGGCAATGGGTAGTCGCCATCGGTTCGCCGTTCGGCTTTGACCATACCGTGACCCAAGGCATCGTCAGCGCGATCGGCCGTAGCCTGCCGAACGAGAACTACGTACCGTTCATCCAGACCGACGTGCCGATCAACCCGGGCAACTCCGGTGGCCCGCTGTTCAACCTGGCGGGCGAAGTGGTGGGGATCAACTCCCAGATCTACACCCGTTCCGGTGGTTTCATGGGCGTCTCGTTCGCTATTCCAATCGATGTGGCAATGGATGTCTCCAACCAGCTCAAAAGCGGTGGCAAAGTCAGCCGTGGCTGGTTGGGTGTGGTGATCCAGGAAGTGAACAAGGATCTTGCCGAGTCCTTCGGCCTGGACAAGCCGGCCGGCGCGCTGGTGGCCCAGATCCAGGACGACGGTCCGGCAGCCAAGGGTGGTTTGCAGGTGGGTGACGTGATCTTGAGCATGAACGATCAGCCGATCGTCATGTCGGCAGACCTGCCGCACCTGGTGGGCGCACTCAAGGCCGGCGCCAAGGCAAACCTTGAAGTGATTCGCGACGGCAAGCGCAAAAACGTCGAGTTGACGGTTGGCGCGATTCCGGAAGAAGGCAAGGAGCTCGATGCACTGGCCAAAAACGGTGTCGAGCGCAGCAGTAATCGTCTGGGCGTGGCCGTGATTGAGCTCAGCGACGAGCAGAAGAAGGCGTTCGACCTCAAGGGCGGCGTGGTGATCAAGGAGGTCCAGGACGGTCCTGCTTCATTGATCGGCCTGCAGCCAGGCGATGTGATCACGCATCTGAACAATCAGGCGATCGTATCGGCCAAGGAGTTCACGGAGATCGCCAAGGCACTGCCGAAGAATCGTTCGGTGTCGATGCGGGTCCTGCGCCAGGGGCGCGCCAGCTTCATTACCTTCAAGCTGGCTGAATAACCCGGTTACTCGCAACAAAAAAACCGCCTCGATCGAGGCGGTTTTTTTTTGGTCTGGAGAATGTACCTTCAACCACCAACGAGTCGACCATTGCCCGCGATGCACTCAGCAACAATACGATATTCGCTGGTAGTCAGCGTCCGCAGGGGCTGTTCGCGGGCAAGCCTTGCTCCTACGGATGGGCAGGCAAAAGAAAACCCCCGGCAAGTCCGGAGGACCTGGCGGGGGTTTTGGGTAAGCGCCGGGTGGCGCCTACGGGCTCAGCTTATTGGCAAGCTTCGCAATCCGGCTCGTCGATGGCGCAAGCCTTCGGCACTGGTGCAGGGCCTGCTGGAGCTGCCAGGACCGAGTCGTCACCGTGGTTGCCGCCGCTGGAAACAGCGTTCAGCTTGCCGGTGTTGATGGTCGACTTCTCGGTGCTGGTCGCGGCCAGGGCACGGAGGTAGTAAGTGGTTTTCAGACCACGGTACCAGGCCATGCGGTAGGTCACGTCGAGCTTCTTGCCCGATGCGCCAGCGATGTACAGGTTCAGCGATTGGGCCTGGTCGATCCACTTCTGACGACGGCTGGCCGCGTCAACGATCCACTTGGTGTCCACTTCGAAGGCAGTCGCGTAGAGCTCTTTGAGTTCTTGCGGGATGCGTTCGATCTGTTGCACCGAACCGTCGTAGTACTTCAGGTCGTTGATCATGACCGAGTCCCACAGGCCACGAGCCTTGAGGTCGCGAACCAGGTACGGGTTGATCACGGTGAATTCGCCCGACAGGTTCGATTTCACATAGAGGTTCTGGTAGGTCGGTTCGATCGACTGCGATACGCCAGTGATGTTGGCGATGGTCGCGGTCGGTGCGATGGCCATGATGTTGGAGTTACGAATGCCTTTCTGTACACGGGCACGTACCGGTGCCCAGTCCAGGGATTCGTTCAGGTCAACGTCGATGTACTTCTGGCCACGGGCTTCGATCAGGATCTGTTGCGAGTCCAGTGGCAGGATGCCTTTGGACCACAGCGAACCCTGGAACGTCTCGTAGGCGCCACGCTCGTCGGCCAGGTCGCAGGAGGCCTGGATCGCGTAGTAGCTGACCGCTTCCATCGACTTGTCGGCAAATTCGACGGCAGCGTCGGAGCCGTAAGGGATGTGCTGCAGGTACAAGGCGTCCTGGAAACCCATGATGCCCAGGCCGACCGGACGGTGCTTGAAGTTGGAGTTCTGCGCTTGTGGCACCGAGTAGTAGTTGATGTCGATAACGTTATCGAGCATGCGTACGGCGGTGTTCACGGTGCGTTCCAGCTTGGCGGTGTCCAGCTTGCCGTTGACGATGTGGTTCGGCAGGTTGATCGAGCCCAGGTTGCAAACGGCGATCTCGTCCTTGTTGGTGTTCAAGGTGATCTCGGTGCACAGGTTCGAGCTATGGACCACGCCTACGTGCTGCTGCGGGCTACGCAGGTTGCACGGGTCTTTGAAGGTCAGCCATGGGTGGCCGGTTTCAAACAGCATGGAGAGCATTTTGCGCCACAGGTCTTTGGCCTGGATGGTCTTGAACAGCTTGATCTTGCCCGGGTACTGGGACAGGGCTTCGTAGTACTCGTAGCGCTCTTCGAAGGCCTTGCCGGTCAGGTCGTGCAGGTCTGGCACTTCGGACGGCGAGAACAGGGTCCACGGGCCGTCATCGAAGACGCGCTTCATGAACAGGTCAGGGATCCAGTTGGCGGTGTTCATGTCGTGGGTACGACGACGGTCATCACCGGTGTTCTTGCGCAGCTCGATGAACTCTTCGATGTCCATGTGCCAGGTTTCCAGGTAGGCGCACACAGCGCCTTTGCGCTTGCCACCCTGGTTGACGGCTACGGCGGTGTCGTTCACTACCTTGAGGAACGGAACCACGCCTTGGGACTTGCCGTTGGTGCCCTTGATGTACGAACCCAGGGCACGTACCGGAGTCCAGTCGTTGCCCAGGCCGCCGGCGAATTTCGACAGCATGGCGTTGTCGTGGATCGCGTGGTAGATGCCCGACAGGTCATCCGGCACGGTGGTCAGGTAGCAGCTCGAGAGCTGTGGACGCAGGGTGCCGGCGTTGAACAGGGTCGGGGTCGACGACATGTAGTCGAAGGACGACAGCAGGTTGTAGAACTCGATCGCACGGTCTTCTTTGTGCTTCTCTTCGATCGCCAGGCCCATGGCCACGCGCATGAAGAAGATCTGCGGCAGTTCGAAGCGCACGCCATCCTTGTGGATGAAGTAACGGTCGTACAGGGTTTGCAGGCCCAGGTAGGTGAACTGCTGGTCGCGCTCGTGGTTGATCGCCTTGCCGAGTTTTTCCAGGTCGAAGGTGGCCAGGATCGGGTTCAGCAATTCGAATTCGATACCCTTGGCGATGTAGGCCGGCAGTGCCTTGGCGTACAGGTCGACCATTTCGTGGTGGGTCGCGCTTTCGGCGACGCCGAGGAAGCCCAGGCCTTCGGCACGCAGGGTGTCCATCAGCAGGCGGGCGGTGACGAACGAGTAGTTCGGCTCACGCTCGACCAGGGTCCGCGCGGTCATCACCAGGGCGGTGTTGACGTCGGTCAGGGCCACGCCGTCGTACAGGTTTTTCAGGGTTTCGCGCTGGATCAGGTCGCCGTCGACCTCTTCCAGGCCTTCGCAGGCCTCGGTCACGATGGTGTTCAGGCGGCCCATGTCCAGTGGCGCGAAAGTGCCATCGGCGCGGGTGATGCGGATCGAAGGGTGCGCCTGCACCGCGTCTTCGGCCGGGGCGCGGACTGCGCGCTCCTTGGAGCGGGCGTCACGGTAGATCACGTAGTCGCGAGCTACTTTCTGCTCGCCAGCACGCATCAGGGCCAGTTCGACCTGGTCCTGGATTTCTTCGATATGGATGGTGCCGCCCGATGGCATGCGACGCTTGAAGGTCGCGGTGACCTGCTCGGTCAGGCGCGCAACGGTGTCGTGGATTCGCGACGAGGCGGCAGCGGTGCCGCCTTCAACTGCGAGAAACGCTTTGGTGATGGCGACGGTGATCTTGTCATCGGTGTAAGGAACGACAGTGCCGTTACGCTTGATCACGCGCAGTTGGCCTGGCGCAGTGGCGGACAGATCGGAATTCGAATCTGCGCCCTGCGGCAAGGTGCCCTGCGGGTTCTCGCGAGTTGTGTCGGTTTGCATGGGTGTCTCCACATTCTCTATGTTTGTTTGGGCACCATGAAGGTGCCCACCGTTCCGTCCTGAAGCACTACAACCGGCAAGCGCCGGGCATAACAACTTCGGGACAGTAGGAAGGGGCCGTCGGGCGCCGCTTCCATGCCGAAGTCTTTGGTTTCAAGCCAGGGGCTGGAAACCGAATTCCGTTGGGGTGACAGTAAACGACTGCAACACCCGTACCGTTTTTGCCGTTTTGGGCGGAAAAACAGTTGCCATCCGCGGGAGCGGTTTGGGCTTCTGAAAAAGAGTTTGGTTCAACCAAAAACATGCAAGAAAAGCACTTGAGTTTCTTGTCTGATTTGTGTTTGGTTTTTGCCTCAAAACCCTATATGTAGGGTTTTTCTGAGCGCGAGCTACAAGATAATGCGTTTTGGGGGGTGATTGCAACGTACTACCTGTGGATAAAGCTGTGCGTAAAATGTGTATGAAACAGCCAATCGTCGTGTAGGCCGCGACCCTGCTGGGGTCGACCGTTTGTCACTGTTTATTACCCAGAAAAATAGCCTGGGGGGATTTTTGCGGGCGCGAACCCTACCACAAAAAATCCCGGTTACCGAGCGCATTTGCCAGCTTGTGTTCTCAAGGGTGGGCGTTGCTACAATCGGGCGCTGTGTAAGCAGTCTTATCCACTTCAAAGATGACAAAAAGATGAGTGGAGCCTTCCTTAATAGTGTTCTGGCAAGCAGAGGTCACCCGTGGAGCAAGAAGCCTGGCAGGTATTGATTGTCGAGGACGACCAGCGCCTGGCTGAGTTGACTCGTGAGTACCTGGAAAGCAATGGATTGCAGGTAACCATCGAAGGCAACGGCGCATTGGCGGCGGCGCGAATCATTGCCGAGCAGCCGGACCTGGTGATCCTTGACCTGATGCTGCCCGGCGAAGACGGGTTGACCATCTGCCGCAAGGTTCGCGACCACTACGATGGGCCGATCCTGATGCTCACGGCGCGCACCGACGACATGGATCAGATCCAGGGCCTGGACATGGGCGCCGATGACTACGTGTGCAAGCCGGTGCGTCCGCGGCTGCTGCTGGCGCGCATCCAGGCCTTGCTGCGGCGCAGCGAGGCGCCCGAACCGGCCGCGCCGCAAAAGCTGCGGCGCCTGCAGTTCGGCCCGCTGGTGGTCGACAACGCCCTGCGCGAAGCCTGGCTGCATGACCAGGGCATCGAATTGACCAGTGCCGAATTCGACCTGCTCTGGCTGCTGGTGGCCAATGCCGGGCGAATTTTGTCCCGCGAGGAAATTTTCACCGCGTTGCGCGGTATCGGCTATGACGGCCAGGATCGCTCCATCGATGTGCGCATTTCACGCATCCGCCCGAAAATCGGCGATGACCCGGACCACCCGCGCCTGATCAAGACCATCCGCAGCAAGGGCTACCTGTTCGTTCCCGAAGCCTGCGTAGACCAGCCGCTGTGAACTCGATCTTCCTGCGCATCTACGGCGGCATGTGTGCGGCGCTGATTCTGGTGGCCGCCCTCGGGGTCCTGGCCTTGCACCTGCTCAACGAAGTGCGCAGCGAGCAATACCGCGAGCGCCTGGCCCACGGTACGTTTTCCCTGATGGCCGACAACCTGCAGCCGATGAACCTCACCGAGCGCCGTCGTGCGCTGCTGGTGTGGGAGCGCTTGCTGGGTATTCCCCTCAACCTGCAGACCTTCAGCCAGACCGGCCTCGATCTGGGCGAACGCACCCGGGTATTGCGTGGCCAGGCGCTGGTGGAACAGACCGGGCCTCATGCGGCAAAGGTCTACCGGCTGGTCAGCGAGCAGGAGCAGTTGGTGCTGACGGGGGAAGTGCAGCAGATCAGCGAGCAACTGGCACGGGCGACTATTTATCTGTTGGCTGATGAACTGGTGCGCTACCCGGTGGCCGAACAACCGAAGCGCCTGGAGGCCTTGAAAAAAGACAAGGGGTTTGGCTTCGAGCTGCAACTGGTCACGGTGGACCAGGCGGACATGGACGAAGACCAGAGCCGCCGGGTGTCCGAGGGCGACACCGTGATGGCGCTGGGCAAGGAGGGCGATTCGATCCGGGTGTTTGCCGGGATGGTGGGCACGCCATGGGTGCTGGAAATCGGCCCCCTGTACCAGATGAATCCGTATCCGCCGCAGTGGCTGGTGTTGATTGCGGCCCTGGGGCTGAGCTTGATCGGCCTGATCGTCTACCTGCTGGTACGTCAACTGGAGCGGCGCCTCAGTGGCCTGGAGTCGGCCGCCACGCGCATCGCCAAGGGCAGCCTGGAAACCCGCGTGCCGACCCGGGGCGCGGACTCGGTAGGGCGGCTGGCGGCAGCGTTCAACGGCATGGCCGAGCACTTGCAGCAATTGCTGGCGATCCAGCGCGAACTGGTGCGTGCGGTGTCCCATGAGTTGCGTACGCCGGTGGCGCGCTTGCGGTTTGGCCTGGAGATGATCAGCACGGCGTCCACCGCGCAAGCGCGGGACAAGTACCTCGAAGGCATGGACCACGACATCCAGGACCTCGATGGCCTGGTGGACGAGATGCTCACCTATGCACGGCTGGAGCAGGGTTCGCCGGCGCTGGTTTTTCAGCGGGTCGACCTCGATGCCCTGGTCAATCAGGTGATCAGCGAACTGGCACCACTACGCGCCGAGGTCCGGGTGCAGCGCGGGTTGTGCCTGTCGGCAGCCGACTGCGACGGCGCCTGGGTCGAGGCCGAGCCGCGTTACCTGCACCGGGCGTTGCAGAACCTGGTGGGCAATGCCATGCGCCATGCCCAGGGGCAGGTCTCGATCAGCTATCAGGTCGGCCAGCAGCGCTGCCGGGTGGATGTCGAGGATGACGGCCCGGGAGTGCCGGAAAGTGCCTGGGAAAAAATCTTCACACCCTTTCTGCGCCTGGACGACAGCCGCACCCGAGCCTCGGGGGGGCACGGTCTGGGGTTGTCCATCGTGCGCCGGATCGTGCACTGGCATGGTGGGCGCGCGTTGATCAGCCAGAGCAAGAACCTGGGCGGGGCGTGTTTCAGCCTGAGCTGGCCGCGCAACCAGGAAAAGCCCGAGCGCTGACCTGTCTAATCAGGCCCGGATACTCACCAGGCTCAACAATTGCCCCGCTTTTACCGCGAACTGCGCATCCAGCTCGGTACCATTGCGCCATTCACCGGACAAGTCCGTCAGCAGGCGCAGGCGCACCTGTCCGCGGTCGTTCCATTCCAGCACTTCGGCATGCTCGAAGTAGAAGCGTTTCTGGACGATGGGGTACAGGGCCTTGAACAGGCTTTCCTTGACCGAGAACGTCAGGGTCACCCACAAGGCCAGTTGTTCGCGCCGGCCGGCCGTCATCCGCTTGAGCTCCGCCGGGGTGAGAATCTCACCGGCCAGACGTTCGGCGCGCTCGGTGGTGAGCAGGTTTTCCAGGTCCATGCCCAGGCCGCGCCAGTCGGTGTTTTGCGCAACGATGGCGGCGGCGTGCCCAGTGCTGTGGGTAATCGAGCCGCAGATGCCGGGCGGCCAGACCGGCGCCCGGTCTTCGCCAATTGCCGGACTGCAGTCCAGGCCCTGCAATTTTTGCAGTGCAGCACGTGCACACAGTCGCCCCGCAAGAAACTCGGCCTGACGCTTGGCCACCGAGCGCTGGATGCTCGGTGGCGGCTCGATCTGGCTGCGACGGAAATCGTCGAGCGCCAGTAATGAGGGATCGAAGCGTGTGCTGAGCAGGACTGTGCCAGGCAGCGAATCAGGCAACGGCCATTGGTCGTCGAGCGGCGTGCAGCAGGCGGGCAGGGAGGGGAGCGGATTCATCGCGGCATTTTGCCGATTAGTCGCGTGGCTGGGTAGTGCTGAGGAGTGTCGAGCTCGTTCAGCCAGGGTTCAGCGTGTGTTCAGGGGGAGTTCAGTGGGGGGTAGTTAACCTGAGCGCATCACCTAAAAACACATTGCGAACGAGGAAACTCAACATGACCCACTTCAAAAAGCTCATTCTGGCCATGACTGTCCTGGGCGCCAGCGCCGTGGTTCACGCCGCTGACGACAACTTCGCCAGCCTGACCCTGGGGCAGACCAGCGACAAGGTGAAAAAATCCAGCCTGTTGAACAGCAACCTCGATCACCCGAATGCCAATGGCGTGATTGGCAAGGACACCACCTGGGGTCTGCGTCTCGGTCAGCAGAACAATGACCGTCGTTACTACGCCACCTACGACAACGTTTCCGGCAGCCACAACGGCATCAAGCTGCGCCAGGAAAACCTCCTCGGCAGTTACGACCTGTTCCTGCCCGTGACCAGCAGCACCAAGCTGTTCGGTGGCGCTAGCGCCGGCCTGACCAAACTCACCCAGGATTCGCCGGGCTACAGCCGCGACAGCGACATTGGTTATGCCCTGGGCGTGCAAGGCGGTGTCCTGCAACAGGTTTCCAAGAACGCCTCGGTGGAATTGGGGTACCGTTACCTGCGCAGCAATGCCAGCACTGAAATGAGTACCCAAGGCACCAAGCAGGGCTCGTTGAGCCTGGACAGCAGCGCCCAGACCTATCTGTCCGCCAACTACGCTTTCTAATCATCGGGCAAGCAGGACCTGCGCCGGATCGGCCCTAGAGGTGATCCGGCGCAGGCATGTCGGTAAGCTGGGTGCATGGCACCCGTGGAGTGGTTGATTTGCCTGGGAGAGCGTTATGAAATTACTGGTCGTCGAAGACGAGGCGCTATTGCGCCATCATCTGCATACCCGCCTGACTGAAAATGGCCATGTGGTCGAGTCCGTGGCCAACGCCGAAGAGGCGTTGTACCAGTCCGGCCAATACAACCATGACCTGGCAGTGATCGACCTCGGCCTGCCGGGCATGGGGGGGCTGGACCTGATTCGCCAGTTGCGATCGCAAGGCAAGACCTTCCCGATCCTGATCCTCACCGCACGCGGCAACTGGCAGGACAAGGTCGAAGGCCTGGCCGCTGGTGCCGATGATTACGTGGTCAAGCCATTCCAGTTCGAAGAGCTGGATGCGCGCCTGAATGCCTTGCTGCGCCGCTCCAGCGGTTTTACCCAGTCGACGATAATCGCCGGCCCGCTGTTGCTGGACCTCAACCGCAAGCAGGCCAGCCTCGACGAGCAGCCGTTGGCCCTGACCGCCTATGAATACCGGATTCTCGAGTACCTGATGCGCCATCACCAGCAAGTGGTCGCCAAGGACCGCCTGATGGAACAGCTCTACCCGGATGACGACGAGCGCGATCCGAACGTGATTGAAGTGTTGGTCGGGCGTTTGCGGCGCAAGCTTGAAGCGCCGGCCGGGTTCAAGCCGATCGAGACCGTGCGAGGCCTGGGCTACCTGTTCAACGAGCGCTGCCAGTGATTCGCTCCCTTCGCCTGCGCCTGATGCTGGCGGCCACCACCCTGGCGGTGCTGTTCATGCTGGCGCTGTTGCCGGCCATGCAGGGCGCCTTCAGCCTGGCGCTGGAAGACTCGATCGAACAGCGCCTGGCCTCGGACGTCACCACGCTGATTTCTGCGGCACGGATCGAGAACAAACAGTTGATGATGCCCTCGCAGTTGCCGGACGAGCGCTTCAATCTCGCCGACAGTCGCCTGCTGGGCTACATCTACGACCGCGAAGGGCAACTGGTCTGGCGCTCGCGGGCGACCCAGGACGAACACATCAATTACAAGCCGCGTTATGACGGGCGCGGCAATGAGTTTGCGCGTATTCGTGAGGCCGACGGCCAGGAGTTCTTCGTCTATGACGTCGAAGTCAAACTGCTGGGCGGCAAAAGTGCGGCATTCAGTATCGTTGCGCTGCAGCCGGTGCGCGAGTACCAGCAGACACTCGAAGGCCTGCGGGAAAATCTCTACCTGGGTTTTGGCGCAGCCTTGCTGGTGTTGCTGGCGCTGCTGTGGATCGGCCTGACCTGGGGCCTGCGCGCGTTGCGGCGCCTGAGCCAGGAGCTCGACCAGATTGAAAGCGGTGACCTGGAAAGCCTCAGTGAAGAACACCCGCGCGAACTGTTGCGCCTGACTGGCTCGCTGAACCGCTTGCTGCGCAGCGAGCGCGAACAACGCAGCCGCTACCGCGACTCGCTGGACGATCTGGCCCACAGTCTGAAAACCCCCCTGGCAGTCCTGCAAGGCGTCAGCGAGGACATGGCCCAGCGTCCCGAAGAGCGCGAGCAGGCGTGGGTCCTGCAAACGCAGATCGAGCGCATGAGCCAGCAGATCAGCTACCAGTTGCAGCGTGCCAGCCTGCGCAAAAGCGGGCTGGTGCGGCACCAGGTGCAGTTACAGCCAGTACTCAAGAGCCTGTGCGACACCCTGGACAAGGTCTATCGCGACAAACGGGTGCGTACCAGCTTCGACTTGCCGCAGTCCTGCTATGTGCCGATCGAGCAGGGTGCCTTGCTGGAAATGCTCGGCAATCTGTTGGAAAACGCCTACCGGCTATGCCTCGGCGAAGTGCGGATCAGCCTGCGTCAGACCCGTGCCAGCATCGAAGTCTGCGTTGAAGACGACGGGCCGGGTGTACCAGAGGATCAACGGGCGCGGATCCTCCAGCGTGGCGAACGCCTGGACCGCCAGCATCCGGGGCAGGGCATTGGCCTGGCTGTGGTCAAGGACATCATCGAAAGCTACGGTGCCCAGCTGACCCTTGGCGATTCGACCCTGGGTGGGGCGGCCTTCCGGATTCATTTCCCGCTGGCGTGAAGCCGCGCTTCAACTGTCCTGGGCGCGATAGGCGCCCGGGGTCAGGCCGGTCCATTTCTTGAACGCCCGGTGAAACGCCGAGGGTTCGGAAAAGCCCAATTGCCAGGCGATCTGTTGCAACGACAGGTCGGCGCGACGCAGATGATAGATCGCGATGTCGCGGCGCAACTGATCCTTCAATTCCTGAAAACTCGAACCCTCTTCGCGCAAGTGCCGACGCAGGGTTTGCGGGCTGATGTGCAGGTGCGCCGCCACGGCTTCCAGGTCGGGCCAGCGACTGCTGTCGCGGCTGAGCAGGCGGCGCAACTGACTGCTCAGGCTGTCGCCGTCATCCGGGCGTGACAGCAGGTCGGCCGGTGAGCGTTCCAGAAAGTGCTTGAGGGTTCGTTCGTCCTGCAACAGCGGCATGCCCAGGTAGCGACTGTGAAACAGCAGGCTGGTGCGCTGGGCGCCGAACTCGAGTGGGCAAGGGAACAGCAGGTCGTATTCGGCGCCATGTCCGGGTTTCGGGTAACTGAAACTGGCCTGCTCGAGGGCGATGCGCTGGCCGATCAACCAACTGCCAAGGCGATGCCAGATCACCAGCAGGCTTTCGCTGAGAAAGTGATCGGGGTCGCGCAGTTGTGAATCATCCAGGCTCAAGCGCACCCATTGCTCTTCCCGGGTCAGGGTCAGGCCTGGCGAGTCGGCAAACAGGCTGTAAAACAACAGGCCGCGCCCCAAGGCTTTCTCCAGCGTGCTGCAGTGAATCAGAGCGTGGCACATCATGGCGAAAGTCCCGCGCTTGCTGGGACTGCGGGCCAAGCCCAGATACTCGTCATCCAGCGCCAGCCACAGGCCTTGCAACAGGGCGCTGAACTGCTCAGGCGCGATCCGGGCGCGGGGCTCGTCGAGCAATTCGGCGCTGATCCCGAGCTGGTGCAACAGCTCTGCATAGTCATAGCCCATCCGCCGGGCGCCACCGGTGGCGGCGCGGGCGAAATGACTGGCGATGGTGCGTTCGCGCATGGGGAGTGGGGTCCGGCCATTGAGTGGCGGATCTTAGCCAGCCCTCCCGGATGGAACAAGGCGGATTTCCGCCAAATTGCAGGGCTCGATTCGGGCATTGGGCGGGAATCCGCCAAGTGGCTCCTGCGCGCCGCACCATGGAAAGTGCTGCAGCCCTTGTGGCAAGCGGCTTGTGAGGGATTTGGCAAAGGTGGCACGAGCTCTGCAATAAGGCCAAGAGGTCTGCCAGCGCGCAGCTCGCCACAACAAATCCCTCCAGTGCAGGAGGGTTCGCACTTTAGGCGTCGTTTGCATCAGATGGATGATGACAACGCGGTGCTCTTGAGGAACTTTGCAATGACGACTCGTCAGCCACTGTACAAATCCCTGTATTTCCAGGTAATCGTTGCCATCGTTATCGGCATCTTGCTCGGTCACTTCTATCCGCAGACCGGGGTGGCGCTCAAGCCACTGGGTGACGGGTTCATCAAACTGATCAAGATGGTCATTGCACCCATCATCTTCTGCACCGTAGTCAGCGGTATCGCGGGCATGCAGAACATGAAGTCGGTGGGCAAAACCGGCGGCTACGCGCTGCTCTACTTCGAAATCGTTTCCACCATCGCCCTGCTGATCGGCCTGGTCGTGGTCAACGTGGTGCAACCGGGCGCCGGCATGCACATCGATGTGACCACCCTCGACGCCTCCAAAGTCGCGGCCTATGTCACGGCCGGCAAGGACCAGAGCATCGTCGGCTTCATTCTCAACGTGATCCCGAACACCATTGTCGGCGCCTTCGCCAACGGTGACATCCTGCAGGTCCTGATGTTCTCGGTGATCTTCGGTTTCGCCCTGCACCGCCTGGGTGCCTACGGCAAGCCGGTGCTGGACTTCATCGATCGTTTTGCCCACGTGATGTTCAACATCATCAACATGATCATGAAACTGGCGCCAATCGGTGCGCTGGGTGCCATGGCCTTCACCATCGGTGCCTACGGCGTCGGTTCGCTGGTGCAACTGGGCCAGTTGATGATCTGCTTCTACATCACCTGCGTGCTGTTCGTGGTGCTGGTACTGGGTGCGATCTGCCGTGCTCACGGCTTCAGCGTACTGAAACTGATCCGCTACATCCGTGAAGAGCTGTTGATCGTACTGGGTACTTCCTCGTCCGAATCGGCGCTGCCACGCATGCTGATCAAAATGGAACGCCTGGGCGCACAGAAATCGGTGGTAGGCCTGGTGATTCCAACGGGCTACTCGTTCAACCTGGACGGTACTTCGATCTACCTGACCATGGCGGCCGTGTTCATCGCCCAGGCGACTGACACCCACATGGACATCACTCACCAGATCACCTTGCTGCTGGTGCTGTTGTTGTCCTCCAAAGGTGCTGCAGGCGTGACCGGTAGCGGCTTCATCGTGTTGGCTGCAACCCTCTCGGCTGTAGGCCACCTGCCGGTCGCCGGCTTGGCGCTGATCCTCGGTATCGACCGCTTCATGTCCGAAGCGCGGGCGCTGACCAACCTGGTGGGTAACGCTGTTGCGACCCTGGTGGTGGCCAAGTGGGTCAAGGAGCTGGACGAAGACAAGCTGCAAGTCGAGCTGGCGTCCGGTGGTCGTGGTATCTCCGATGATCGTGAAATGGATGACCTGGGTGTGGCCGAAGGCCCGGCCCCGACTTCCTTGAAGTAACTCACGCACGTCAATGAAAAACCCGCTACGGCGGGTTTTTTGTTGCCTGCGGGGCGGGAGCCAAACCTGCTCGCGGCAGCGCCCTGAGCGCAAAGGTCACCCGTCCTGACGGTTAAGGTGATTGCCGTCAGGCGGACGGCTGCCTAGTCTGCAGGTATCGCTCAAGGAGATGGCTTATGCAGGGTCCACTGGCATCACTCAAGGTTCTGGATTTCTCGACACTGTTGCCGGGGCCCTTCGCCTCGCTGTTGCTGGCGGACATGGGGGCCGAGGTGCTGCGCATCGAATCGCCAACCCGCATGGACCTGCTGCGGGTGCTACCGCCCCATGACCAGGGCATCTCGGCCAGCCACGCCTACCTCAACCGCAACAAGCGCAGCCTGGCGTTGGACCTCAAGCAACCCGCGGCGCTGGAGGTGGTCAAGCAACTGCTGCAGGACCACGACATCTTGCTGGAGCAATTTCGCCCCGGGGTAATGGAACGGCTGGGGCTGGGGTATGAGGCGCTGAGGGCGATCAACCCGCGACTGATCTACGTGTCGATCACCGGCTACGGCCAGACCGGCCCCTACAAGGACCGCGCCGGGCACGACCTCAACTACCTGGCGCTGGCTGGCCTGGCCAGCTACACCGGGCGTGCCGACAGCGGGCCGTTACCGCTGGGGTTCCAGGCGGCGGACATCGCTGGTGGTTCACTGCACGGGGTGATCGGCCTGTTGGCCGCGGTGATTGCCCGGCAGCAGAGCGGGCAGGGCCAGCACCTGGATGTGAGCATGACTGACTGCGCATTCAGCCTGAACGCGATGGCCGGGGCGGGGTACCTGGCGTGTGGCGTGGAGCCGGGGTGCGAGGAGCAGATGCTCAACGGTGGCAGCTTCTACGACTACTACCGCAGCCGGGATGGACGCTGGATGTCGGTGGGCAGCCTTGAGCCCAACTTCATGCAGCAATTGTGCACCGCCCTCGGTCGTCCCGAGTTGGCGGCCCAGGGGCTGTCGCCTAAACCCGAACAGCAACAGGCCCTGAAGCTGGCCTTGCAGATCGAATTCGAAAAGCGCGAATTCAGCGACCTGTGTGCGCTGTTTGCCGACGTCGATGCCTGTGTCGAGCCGGTACTCAGCGTGGCCGAAGCGGTGGCCCATCCCCAGCTCAAGGCTCGGGAGCTGGTGATCCAGGTGCCGCGCGGCGATGGCAGCAGCCAGGCTCAAATGGCTTGCCCGTTGAAGTTCTCCGAAGGTTTGCCGCAACCACGCAATATCGGTGCGACGCTGGGCGCGCACACCAATCAGGTGTTGCACGAGTTGGGTTACAGCGAGCAACGGATCGACGATTTGCGGCGGACCAAGGTCATTCTCTAGAGGTGACGCAGGTTCGCAGCGAGCCTGCTCGCGATAGGGCCAGGGAAGGCTCTGCCTATCCCACTATTCGACCCGCGACTCCCCGGTAAACACCAATGTCTGCCGACAACGCCGACACAGGTAACGCCGGCCCTGGCGTACCAGACTATGGCGCTGGGCCGAAAACGGGAAGTCGCTGTTGGCGCACGGGCAGCGGTAGATGTAGCGGGTCACGCTGCGGCGTTTAATAGCGTAGGTATGGCAACGATCGGGCGGTAGTTCATAGACGCCGCGCATGATCAGTTGCCATTCCTCACCGTGGGGTGCAATGCGCTCGCCAAACAACTGGTGTGCGATCAGGTGCGCGACTTCGTGGGCCACGGTCTGCTTGAGGAAATCTTCACTGTTCTCGCGGTACAACTGCGGATTGAAGCGCAGCAGGTTTTCGTGCAGGTGTGCCACGCCGGCCTTCTGCCCGCGCAACTTGAGGCTGACCACCGGGCGCTTGAAAGGGCGTTTGAAAAAGGATTCGGCTTGTTGGAAACAGTCTTCGACGCGGGTATTGAGTTGCTCGGGCATGCTTAACGGATCTCCAGAGGCCACAAGTATGCTGCAAACCCAGGCCATTGCGTATCGCCTGGCTGCCGAATGGTCGTGGTCCCAGCAAAAGGCCGCCTTGCGGCGGCCGGTATTGGCAGATCCTCGTTTGTTTCATGGGCGGCGTCCCTTGCTCGCTCCAGCGGCTTGCGTTGAATGTTGGTTTAGTTGGTATAGACCGGGCCGACGCCCAGGCCCCAGACAATGACGGTGAAGGCCATGATCGCCACCAACACCACCAGCCCTACGGCAAGCACTGAACTTGAGAAGAGAAACCCTTCGTCCGTTGGAATGTTCATGAAGGTCGGCAAGCCGACATACAACAGGTAGACCGTGTAGCAGATAGCCGCGGTGCCGACGATCATGCCCAGCCACATATGTGGATACAGCGCGGCCAGGCCGCCGATGAACAACGGCGTGGCGGTGTATGTGGCAAAGGCGACACAGCGCGCCAGGCTCGGTGTAGCGTCATAGGTGCGGGCCATCCAGTGAATGAACGCGCCCATGACCGCGACCCCGCCCAGCATCGCCAGGTACGACATGATGGTCATCCAGAGTGCGCTTTCCATGGTCAGCATGACGGGCGCCCGACTGCCGATGACCCAGCCCACCTGGGTCGTGCCGATAAACGCGGAAATTGCCGGAATCGCCGCCAGGATCAGCGTGTGGGTGAGGTACATGTGGCTGATGCTTTCCTCTTGGTCGCCACGGATTTCTTTCCATTCTTGATCTGGGTGGGTGAAAAGCCCCACGACGTGATGGATCATAGTCAGTCACTCCTACGTGATTGCTGTCGCCCCCCAACGGAGCGCCTACGGGCCAGTGGCCAAGTCGGTAAAGGTCTTCAGGTGTGCGACCTTATGTCGCAGTATAGAAAGGACTGGAACACGCAGGAGCAGGGGCTTTAGAGCAAATCGCGCTGTAAACCCCGGGCTTAATCGCTGTGCTGCATGACAGCAGCCCTGCTGGTTAGTCGATAACCGTAGAAGACGCAGGGCACTTCGCCCGCCCCGGGTTTTTGCGTAAAATGCCGGCCTTTCGTCACACCTCGCGGATTTCAAGCGCCATGGGCACTCTTACGGTCAACCAGAACAAACTGCAGAAACGTCTACGCCGCCAGGCCGGGGAGGCCGTTGCCGACTTCAACATGATCGAGGATGGCGACAAGGTCATGGTCTGCCTGTCCGGCGGCAAGGACAGCTACACCATGCTCGACGTGCTGCTGCACCTGCAGAAGGTGGCGCCGATCAAGTTCGAGATCGTCGCGGTGAACATGGACCAGAAGCAGCCGGGTTTCCCCGAGCATGTGTTGCCCGCCTACCTCAAGGAGCTGGGGGTGGAGTACCACATCGTCGAAAAGGACACCTATTCGGTGGTCAAGGAGCTGATCCCGGAGGGCAAGACCACGTGCTCGCTGTGCTCGCGCCTGCGTCGCGGTACGCTCTATACCTTTGCCGACGAAATCGGTGCGACCAAGATGGCCCTGGGTCACCATCGCGATGACATCGTCGAGACTTTTTTCCTCAATATGTTCTTCAACGGTTCGCTCAAGGCCATGCCGCCGAAACTGCGCGCCGATGACGGGCGCAACGTGGTGATTCGCCCGCTGGCCTACTGCAACGAGAAGGACATCCAGGCCTACTCCGACTTCAAGCAGTTCCCGATCATTCCGTGCAACCTCTGTGGCTCCCAGGAAAACCTGCAGCGCCAGGTGGTCAAGGACATGCTTCAGGACTGGGAGCGCAAGACCCCGGGCCGCAGCGAAAGCATCTTCCGCAGCCTGCAGAATGTGATCCCGTCGCAACTGGCGGACCGTAACCTGTTTGACTTCACCAGCCTGAAGATCGACGAAAGCGCGGCCTCGCGTTTCGTCAATGTGGTCAATCTCTGACCGGATCACTGGTTGGGCATGACGGCGCTCGCGGGCGCCGTTTTTATTTGTTTGCAAAGGAGAGGGCATGCGCGATTACAAGTGGCTGCACGAATACTGTCTGAACCGCTTTGGTTCGGCAGCCGAACTGGAAGCCCATCTGCCAGTCCCCAAGACCCCGGCACAATTGCGCAAGATCAGTGATGATCGCTACCTGTCGACCATGGCCCTGCGGGTCTTCCGTGCAGGCCTCAAGCACAGCCTGGTGGACGCCAAGTGGCCGGCATTCGAGGAGGTATTCTTCAAGTTCGACCCGCACAAGGTGGTGTTGATGGGCGCCGAACACCTGGAGCGCCTGATGCAGGACGCGCGGATCATCCGCCACCTGGGCAAGCTCAAGAGTGTGCCGCGCAACGCCCAGTTCATCCTCGATGTAGCCAAGGACAAGGGCAGCTTCGGCGAGTTGATCGCCCAATGGCCGGTGACCGACATCGTCGGCCTGTGGAAATACCTGGCCAAGCACGGGCATCAGATGGGCGGCTTGTCGGCGCCGCGGTTTTTGCGCATGGTCGGCAAGGACACCTTTGTGCCCAGCTATGACGTGGTCGCGGCGTTGAATGCCCAGCAGATCATCGACAAGGTCCCCACCAGTCTGCGGGATCTGGCGACGGTGCAGGACGCCTTCAACCAGTGGCACGCTGAAAGTGGCCGGCCGATGTGCCAGATCTCGATGATGCTGGCGTTTACCGTCAATCATTGAGCAGTCGCTCCAATCGCGGGCAAGCAGAGCGCCACCCGGCGGCTCCCACATGAAGTTCGCTCACCTGGGGGCCGGCCAGGATGTTGGATTAGACCGCGTACATATCCATTTCTTCGGTAACGGCCACCTATGGTTCCGCTTTTACAGCCAGCCCTTTCAAGGTCTTTGATAAAATCCCCCAAAACTCCAGTCAGGGTGACGAAAGCGATGTGGGCAGAAGTTCTAGCGCGGTTTGAGAAAAAAACACCGGCCAGTGTCATGACCAGAGTGATACTGGAGCAGGCTGTTCCTGCCACATGGGTCGATCAGGTGTTCGAAGAACATCGTCAGCGGCAATACCCGCGTGAGCTTCTGTTCTCAACCATCGTTGAACTGATGTCCCTTGTTTCATTGGGCTTGCGACCATCGCTACATGCTGCTGCACGGCAGATGGAGGATCTTCCCGTCAGCTTGGCGGCGCTGTATGACAAGGTCAGCCGCACAGAACCTGCGCTGCTGCGCGCCCTGGTCACCGGCAGCGCAGAGCGCTTGGCCCCGACGATAAAAGAGCTGGGGCACTCAGCCATTTTGCCTGGCTGGCAACTGCGGGTCGTCGACGGCAATCACCTGCCTTCCAGCGAAAAACGCCTGGGCGCTTTGCGCCGTGAACGAGGGGCCGCCCGGCCTGGTTTTTCAGTAGTGGTTTACGACCCCGATCTGGATCAGGTCGTCGATCTTCAGCCCTGTGAAGATGCCTATGCCAGTGAGCGCGTCAGCGTTCTGCCGTTGCTGGAAAAAGCCTGTGCGGGGCAGCTGTGGATGGCTGATCGACTCTATTGCACGCTCCCCGTCATGGACGCCTGCGAAGAGTCCGGAGCCTCGTTCATCATTCGCGAACCGAGCAAGCATCCACGTCTACTTAAGGAAAGCGACTGGCAGGAGTCTGTCGCGGTCGGGGTAGGCAGCGTGCGCGAGCAAATCATCGAGGTCAAAGGTGGTCGCCAGTGGCGGCGTGTCGAACTGAATCTGCAAAACCCCACCGAATCTGGCGACACCACGCTGTTGTTCTGGAGCAACTTGCCCGACTCCATCAGTGCCGAGCAAATCGCCGATTTGTACCGCCGTCGCTGGAGCATCGAAGGGATGTTCCAGCGTCTGGAATCGGTGCTGGACAGCGAAATCGAAACCTTGGGCAACCCTAAGGCCGCCCTGCTGGGATTTGCGTCGGCCGTGTTGGCTTACAACGTCTTGGCCGTGCTCAAGCACAGCGTTGAACAGGCTCATCGCCAGACCCTGCCCGACGATTGGGAAGCATCGATTTTCCACCTGACGGTACAGGTACGCAGCGGTTACGAGGGTATGCAAATAGCCCTGCCAGCAGAACACTCATCCATTCCGATCCCCGCAGGAGGGCTGGCTCAGTATCTGCTTGCACTCGCTCGAAACATCCAGCCCAAAGCGGTCGTCAAGAGTAAACGAGGTCCGAAGGTGCCCAAACCAAAGGAGTGGCTTGAAGGCAAAGCCGCGAATGCCCACGTGTCGACGGATCGGGTGCTCAAGGCCGCTAAAGTCAAAAGACCTTGAAAGGGCTGGCTTTTACAGCGGCTCACTTTTGGAGGAGCCCAAAAGTAAGCAAAAGGCTCTTGCCCCACCACTCGGCACCTCGCTTAGGCTCGGTGTGCCCTCACTCCGGCTTGAATCCGTGGGCCGCCGCCACGCGCCATCCATGGCGCGGGGCGGCTAACCCGGCGTCCTGCCGGGTTACCCACGGATTCAAGCCTGCGTTCGGCCAGCGTGGTTAACGGGGCGCCCCAGGATCAAAAGCCAAAGCCAAAGCCAGATCAAAAGATTGCTGACTTCGTCAGCGCGGCGTTTTTCAAGGTAGTTGTCGTGTCGCCCGTCTTGCTAGGCGACCTTCACGACAACTGTCAGCTCCCTTTCGGGGTTGAGATACACCGTCCCGATTGGGTTCCAGTTGCGTGTCTCACCTGACCATCTTTCAGGCCTTTTTTCTCTCGCTTGCCCATAGATTGCCGCCCTCCGGGCCAAGATTTCCCGGTCATTTCCCTCGTGGCGCTGGGCGGGTGTCACGAAGCGGATTCGGCTATGACGATGCTCGGTGTTGTACCAGGCCATAAAATTCCTCACCCAGATACGCGCGTCATCCAGGCTGCTAAATCCATCCTGCGGCCACTGCGGGCAGTACTTCAGCGTTCTAAACAGCGACTCCGAGTAAGGATTGTCGTTGCTTACCCGAGGTCTTCCTCTCGATGGCGTGATACCCAGGTCGTACATCTTGGTCAGTAACGTCACCGATTTCATCGGTGCGCCATTGTCCGAGTGAAGCACCAGCGGCTGACGCCAGCACTTCTCTCGAGTGACACTTCGTTGCAGTAGGACGGCTGCTTTTTCACCGCTTTCTGCCTCGTAAACTTCCCAGCCCACGGCCTTTCGGCTGTAGATATCCTCGATCAAATAGAGGTAGTAAAACTTCCCACGAACCGGCGACGGCAGGTACGTAATATCCCAAGACCACACCTGATTGGCGGCTGTCGCCGCGTAAGTGGTGGGTGCTTCATGGCGATGCGGGCGTTTGGCGCGGGAACGATGATGCTGCTGATCTGCCGCATGCAGCACTCGGTAAAAGGTTGCCTCCGATGCCATGTAACGTCCCTCGTCAGCGAGCCGTGGCACGATCTGGCTCGGTGGCAGATGTGCGTAGGCCTTGCTGTTGCACAAGACCAGGATAGCTTGGCGCTCAAGATCACTCAGGGCGTTACTCGGCACTGGCCTCACCGTCGTGGTGCGCCCATCTGCCAACATTGCTTCGGGCAGGCTCCAGCGCTGTAGCGTGCGTAGCGAAATACCGACTTCTAGACACGCAGGCGCCCTGCGGGCGCCCGCCGTGATGGCTTCGTTGAGCCAGTCGACGAGAAGATGCCGTTCTGGCAACAAGGTCAATTGACCTCGTCGTCGCTCCCCCAGTAGGCATTGAGCTTTTTTCGCAGCACCAGCAATGCGACTGTTTCAGCCAGTGCTGCATCCTTTCGGCGCAGCTCGCGCTCCAGTTCCCGAATCCGCTTTTTATCCTCCTTGGTCTCCCCAGCGATTCCTTTTTTCAGCGCTGAATGATTAGTACTGTTGGCAATGAAAGCTTTGCGCCAGCCATCAATTTGCTCAGGGAAAATACCGTTGCGACGGCAATACTCACTCAGCTCCAGCTCCGACAAAGCTGATGATTCGATGACTGCCATGAGCTTGGATTCGGCAGACCAATTTTCAGGCGACTGCTTGTTTTCGGACAACTGGGAACCTCTGGCAGCAGCTTGCTTACGCCAATAATGAAGAGACATGTCGCTACAACCTTCACGGCGCGCGACCTCCGACGCTGAAAGGCTCAGGGGCGGAAGCATCATTTTCAACAACGCAGCTTTGCGTTCTTCTGAATAGAAAGGCATGACCTTACTCTTGCCGCCCCCGGAATACTTTTAAAAAGCGGAGGACACGACAACTACCCTGACACCGGGGGAGCGTCTTAGGAAGTAGAAGCTACACCGCGCATGCTCCAACGATCAGGTCGGCTCTAAGGCCGCCTCGCTTTGTTTTTGATCCTGGGCGCCCGTTAACCACGCTGGCCGGAGTCCGATATTGATTTGGGGGGTAAACCGGCAGGACGCCGGTTTAGCCGCACTGGGCCAGGGAGGGCCCATTGCGGCGGCCCCCCAAATCAATGTCGGAGTACGGGCATGCCGAGCCTAAGCGAGGCACCGAGTGGTGGGGCAAGAGCGTTTTGCTTACTTTTGCGCTCTCAAAAGTGAGCCGCTGTCAGAGCGGAACCATAAGTGGCCGTTACCGAAGAAATGGATATGTACTCGGTCTAATCCAACACCCCAGAGGCCCACAGGTGCAACGTCGCACCACAGTTGTGTAGATACCTATGCCGCGATAGGGTCCTGTCAGGCGGCGCAGGTTTCGCCTTCTCCCGCCAGCTTGCGGTTGAGCTGGAAGCGCCAGCGCACATACAGCAAAGCCGAGCAGAACAGCGCCAGGCTGGCGCCCATTTCCAGCAGGCCGAACACCTGGCGATTGGGGTCGAAGGCGGCAATCGCGCCCTTGATGAAGTACAGGTTCACCACAAAGCACATCCATGAGTGTCCGCGCGCACTGCCGCTGATCATCCCCGGCGCCAGCAACAGCAAGGGCACCAGCTCGATCAACAGGATCACCCAGGGTCGTGCGCCGTGCAGGTCGGCAAACACCAGGTAGTAGGCGCAGAGCAGGCCGACCAGGGCGAAGAAGCACAGCAGGCTGGCGGTGCGGCTGATCCGCACGCGTGGCTCCAGCCACTCGATGGCCGGCAGGATCTTGGGCTTTTTAGCCACGGTGGTTCTCCATTGGCTGGACGCTGGCAAGTTGCTGTGCAGTTTTCGCCAGGCGCAGGCCCAGGGCCCGGCACAGCGCCACTTCATGTTCGTTCAAGCCGCTCTTGCCGTCGGCCCCGGCGTGATGGCTGGCGCCATAGGGCGTGCCGCCGCCACGGGTTTCCAGCAGGGCCGACTCGCTGTAGGGCAGGCCGGTGATCAGCATGCCGTGATGCAGCAAGGGCAACATCATCGACAACAGGGTGGTTTCCTGGCCGCCATGCAGGCTGGCAGTCGAGGTGAACACCCCGGCTGGCTTGCCCACCAGGGCGCCGGTCAGCCACAGGTTACTGGTACCGTCAAGAAAGTACTTGAGCGGTGCCGCCATGTTGCCGAAGCGGGTCGGGCTGCCGAGGGCCAGGCCCGAGCAGTGTTTCAGGTCGTCGAGGCTGGCATACAGCGGGCCTTCGTCAGGGATATCCGGCGACACGGCTTCGCATTCGCTGGAAATCGCCGGCACGGTGCGCAGACGCGCTTCCATGCCGGACTGTTCGACGCCGCGGGCGATCTGCCGGGCCATTTCATTGGTCGAGCCATTGCGGCTGTAATACAGGACCAGGATGTACGGCGCGCTCACGGCAGGATCTCCAGTACTTTTTCTGGCGGCCGGCCGATCACGGCCTGGTCGCCGACTTCGAGGATCGGGCGTTCCATCAGCTTGGGGTGGGCGGCGATGGCGGCGATCAGCTGTGCCTCGCTGAGGTTCCCATCGGCCAGGTTCAGGCTCTTGTATTCGTCTTCACCGGTGCGCAGCAATTGCCGGGCGCTGATGCCCAGTTTGCCCAGCAGGCCGTGCAACTGCTCGGCATTGAGCGGGGTTTCCAGGTAGCGCACCACGGTCGGCGTCAGGCCGCGGGCCTCCAGCAGTTCCAGCGCACCGCGGGATTTCGAGCAGCGCGGGTTGTGATAAAGCGTCAGATCGGTCATGAGCGGGTCGCATCTTGCGTAAGGTGGCGGCTATTCTACCTGTGCGGCGAGCAGTCCAGAACCTTCAGGGGCAATGGGTCGCAGCGCAATTTATTTATCGAGTAAGGATCAGCCCCATGACAAGGCGATTGAGCGCGGCATTGGCACTTTTCACCACCCTGCTGCTGGCAGGCTGTGGTTACGACTACGGCACCGATCAGTTGGGCCAGAAGGTGGCCTCGGAGCGCCTGGACGGTAAATGGTTGGTGCTCAACTACTGGGCTGAGTGGTGTGGCCCCTGCCGGACCGAGATCCCTGAGCTCAACGCCCTGGCCGAACAGCTCAAGAGTCAGAAGATAAATGTCTTCGGGGTCAACTTCGACAACGTGCAGGGCGAGGAACTCAAGAGCGCCAGCAACAAACTGGGCATCGACTTTACCGTCCTGGCCCAGGATCCGGCCGAACGTTTTGAATTACCGCGCAGCGAAGCGCTGCCGGTGACCTACATCATCGACGACAAGGGCAAGGTGCGTGAGCAGTTGATGGGCGAGCAGACGGCGGCGGGGGTGATCGCCAAGTTGCAAGCGTTGCAAGCGAAGAACTGAAGCGGCGCTTGGTGTCACTTGATCGTTCCCACGGGGCGTGGGAACGATCATCGGCCGGTCAGCCTTCTTCCGGCCACCAGCGCAGGGGTTTGCCGGTGGCGGGCCAGAAGCGTACTTGCTCGATGGGCGAGATGTCCCAGCGTTGCACGGTTTCCAGCGCCTGCAGGAAGCGTCTTTCCTGCTCCATCAAGGCCGGTGCACACAGCTTGCGGGTGCTGCCGACTTTGCCGAAGCTCAGTTGGTTGCCGTCCAGGGTGTAGGGGGCGAACCAATGGTTGCAGCCACCGTTGCCGTAGGCCCGGCCGTCTTCACCCAGGGTGATGGTCAGGTGGCTGCTGTCGATCAGCGGACGCTCACCAATCCACTCCAGGATGTAGCTGCGCTCCTGTTGCAGTTTCATCGGCTCGGCCGCGCACCCCAACAAGCCCACAGCCGCCATCCCGGCCAGCACTAGGTGTTTCATCACGCGGGCTCCTGGCATTTCGGGCACAGGTGCTTCTCGCCAGCGGTGGTCCAGCCCAGTTCGGCGATCCGCGCGGTGGCGGCCGGCTTTTCGGCCTTGATACCGTGTGAGGTGTCGACCGCGAACTCGAACTTGAGCTCCTTGGCGCAGCTGTCGCAGTTGACCTGCCAGCTGTGGATCGCCAACTCCCCGAACACCGGACCGCTGGCCATGGCAACCCACTGGCCCATCGGCTTGAGCAGGTGACGCACATTCTCGACGGTCAGGCGCATGGACAAGTCCTTGCTGCCCTTGAGGGTGACCAGCAACACGTCGTCGGCGCGAATCGAGCCACCGTTGCCGGTGACTTGATAACGCCCCGGCGCGAGGGTGCGGCATTCGATCAGGGTGTGTTGCGGGTTCATCAGGCTATAGCGGAAATCGTGTTCGACCATGGGTCCTCCAAATATGGCCGATATGCTAGCACGCGAAACCCTCGCCCATGGCCCGTGGATGTGACCTTCGATCAGCCAATCTCAGCCTTCGACGCGGTTTTGCGGGGTACCTGCGGCCCACTCGGTAATGTTCTGCAACGTAGTCGCGGCAATGGCCGCCAGGGCCTCGCGGGTGAGGAACGCCTGGTGGGCGGTGATGATCACATTGGGAAAGGTCAGCAATCGCGCCAGGACGTCGTCCTGCAAGGGCAAGTCGGAGCGGTCCTCGAAGAACAGTTGGGCTTCTTCTTCATACACGTCCAGCCCCAGGTAGCCCAACTGTCCGCTTTTCAGGGCTTCGATCAGCGCCGGGGTGTCCACCAGGGCGCCGCGTCCAGTGTTGATCAACATGGCCCCGGGTTGCAGGTGCGCCAGTGACTGGCTGTTGATCAGGTGCTTGCTGTCGGCGGTCAGCGGGCAGTGCAGGCTGATGATTTGTGCCTCGGCGAGCAATTCAGCCAGGGGCAGGTAGCGTGCGCCGAGAGCTTGCACTTCAGGGTTGGGGTAGGGGTCATAGGCCAGCAACTGGCAGCCGAAGCCAGCCATGATTTTGGCGAACGTAGCGCCAATCTGCCCGGTGCCGACGACTCCCACTGTCTTGCCGTACAGGTCAAAGCCGGTCAACCCGTGCAGGGTGAAGTCGCCTTCGCGAGTGCGGTTGTAGGCGCGGTGCAGGCGCCGGTTGAGCGCCAGGATCAGCGCCACCGCATGTTCGGCCACCGCATGGGGCGAGTAGGCTGGCACGCGGACCACGCTCAGGCCCAGGCGCTTGGCGGCCGCCAGGTCGACGTGGTTGTAGCCGGCCGAGCGCAGGGCGATCAAGCGGGTGCCGCCAGCCGCCAGGTGCTCCAGCACCGGCGCGCTGAGGTCGTCATTGATAAAGGCGCAGACCACCTCGAACCGCTCGGCCAGGGCCACGGTGTCCAGGCTCAGGCGTGCAGCCTGGAAGTGCAGCTCGATACTGGCGTTGGCCGGTGCGGCGAGAAAGCTGTCGCGGTCGTAGGTCTGGCTGCTGAAGAGAATGGTGCGCATGCGGTCCTCCTGGAATCGACGGGCAAAAGGTTGAGTTTAATCCCTCGAGCGCCCGGCGCCATTGCCCTGGATCAGGCGCTGATCCGGGCTTGCAGGGCCAGGCGGTTGATCGCGCGTTCCAGTTCTTCCAGCGCGGCATGGGCCTTGGGGTCTTGCTGCTTGAGCAGGGTTTCACTGCGTTGGCAGGCCGCGCGCAGCTGCGGTACCCCGCAATAACGCGTGGCGCCGTGCAAGCGGTGGACCCGCTCGATCAAGGCATTGTGGTCATGGCTCTGGCGGGCCACGCGAATCGCCTCGCGGTCAGCCTCCAAAGACGCCAGCAGCATTGCCAGCATGTCGGCGGCCAGGTCGGCCTTGCCGGCGGCCAGGCGCAGGCCTTCATCCGGGTCGAGTACCAGCAGGTCGCTGGTGCTGCCATAGGTGTCGGCGCGCTCCGGCGCATGATTGCGCAGCGCCAGTCCCGTCCACTTCAATACCACCTGCGCCAGTTGGCGCTCACTGATGGGCTTGGTCAGGTAATCATCCATGCCGCTTTGCAGCAGCGCGCGTTTTTCGTTGGCCATGGCGTGCGCCGTGAGGGCGACGATCGGCAGCGGCGTGCAATGCCGTTCACTTTCCCACTGGCGAATGGTTTCGGTGCTCTGACGCCCGTCCATGCCGGGCATCTGTACATCCATCAGCACCAGGTCGAAGGTTTCGGTCTGCACGGCCTTGATCGCCGCGTAACCACTTTCCACCGCCAGGACCTTGGCCCCCATGTCTTCGAGCAGGGTTTGCACCAGCAACAGATTGGCCGGGTTGTCGTCCACACAGAGCACTTTGGGGGGACGGCTGGACAGCGGCTCGCCAGGTTCACTGCGCACCTGGCGTGGGGTGACCAGGTCGGACAAAGCCCGGCGCAACTTGCGGGTGCAGGCCGGCTTGGCCTGCAACTGGCTATGGGGGTTGGGCACCGAGAGGTGGAACAGCGTCTGTTCGGTGGTCGGGCACAGCACCAGCACCTTGCAGCCCAGGTGCTCGAGGTCCCAGATGTGCTGGTTGAGCCGCTCCGGAGGCATGTCGTTGGAGGTGATGCCCAGGACCGCCAGGTCGATCGCCTGCTCGGTCTGATGAGCAATGGTGACGCCGTTGGCCAGGCTTTCCAGGGTGTTGAACGGGGTGACTTCCAGGCCGCAGTCCTGCAATTGGTGCTGCAAGGCCTGGCGCGCCAGTTCGTGGTTTTCCAGGACTGCGACGCGACGTCCCAACAGTGGCGGGGCCGGTAGGTCCTCGATGTCGTCGCGAGTCTTGGGCAGGCTCAGGCTGATCCAGAATTCCGAGCCTTCGCCCGGGGTGCTGTCGACCCCGATCTCGCCACCCATCTGTTCGATCAGCCGCTTCGAGATCACCAGCCCCAGCCCCGTGCCGCCGGGCTGTCGGGACAAGGAGTTGTCGGCCTGGCTGAAGGCCTGGAACAGGGCTCGGACATCCTGGTTGGACAGGCCGATGCCGGTGTCCTGAATGCTGATGCGCAGTTGCACGCTGTCTTCGAACTCGTCTTCCAGCATGGCGCGGGCGACGATGGTGCCTTCGCGGGTGAACTTGATGGCGTTGCTCACCAGGTTGGTCAGGATCTGCTTGAGGCGCAGCGGATCCCCCACCAGCGACAGCGGCGTGTCGCGGTATACCAGGCTCACCAGTTCCAGCTGCTTGGCGTGAGCGGCGGGGGCGAGGATGGTCAGGGTGTCCTGCAGCAGGTCGCGCAGGTTGAACGGAATACTGTCGAGCACCAGCTTGCCGGCCTCGATTTTCGAGAAGTCGAGAATCTCGTTGATGATCCCCAACAGGCTGTCGGCGGACTTTTCGATGGTCCCCAGGTAATCCAGCTGGCGCGGCGTAAGTTCGCTCTTTTGCAGCAGGTGGGTAAAGCCGAGGATGCCGTTGAGCGGGGTGCGGATCTCGTGGCTCATGTTGGCGAGGAATTCGGACTTGATCCGGCTCGCTTCCAGGGCTTCCTTGCGCGCCAGGTCCAGCTCGATGTTCTGGATCTCGATGGTCTCCAGGTTCTGGCGCACGTCTTCGGTGGCCTGGTCGATACTGTGCTGCAATTCTTCCTGGGCATTTTGCAGGGTGCTGGCCATGCGGTTGATGCCCGAGGCCAGTTCATCCAGTTCCTGGCTGCCCAGCGGGGGCAGACGGGTTTCCAGGTGGCCGTCCTTGAGCTGGGCCACGGCCTGCTTGATGCTGTTGAGCGGGTTGTTGATGGTGCGGCCCATGCGCAGGGCGAGCAGGGCGGTGCAGATCAGCCCTCCGACGATCAGCAGCAGGCTGGCGAACAGGCTGCGATAACCGCGCAGCAACATACCGTTGTGGGACAGCTCCAGTTCGACCCAGCCCAGCAGGCGATCGGCTTCATCGGGGATCACTTCGCCGGCCAGGTTGCGGTGCTTGCCGAACACCGGCAGCAGGTAGCGGGTGGCATCGCTGCCGGAGCGGCGCAGCAGGTGCGAGTTGTCGCCGGTCGGTGCCGGGTTGAGCATCAAGGGGCCGGCGTGCGCCACAGGGCTGCGGTCAGGGGCGAGGAACGACACGGCGCGCACGTCCTGTTGTTCCAGCGACTGGGTGGCGATGCGTTCCAGCAACTCTTCGTTATGATGGCCCATTGCTGGCGCCACCAGCGGTGCCAGTTGTTCGGCGATCATTTCTCCGCGCTTGAGCAGTTGGGTCTGCAGGTCGGACTGCTGCATCCAGGTGAAATAACCACCCAGGACCAGGGCCATCAGGCTGGTCGGCAGCAAGGTCAGCAGGAGCACGCGACCTTTGATCCCCATTTTCTTCAGCACGCCACTCTCCTGCTCTTACGTCGTTCATCGATCATCGATGCGCCTATCTGGCACGCAATACCTGCGCAGTGTAGCGATTTGCAGGCAGGCAATCTCGGCAAATTGCCCGGCACCGCCGACAGCTGCGTGACGTCGGGCAGCCGCGCGGGTTGCTCATGGCCGGGCAATCTTGAATAATCACTGATTGAGAATTACTTGCAGAAGCTAATGACTCCCGTACCTGTTGGCTCTCCCCGGATCCTGGCGATTGAAGACGACCTTGTGCTCGGCGCTTATGTGCATGAGCACCTGGGACGTTGTGGTTTCCAGGTCACCTGGTGCCAGAACGGCAAGGAAGGGCTGGCGCTGGCCCGTGCCCAGGCCTTCGACGTGGTGTTGATGGATATCCTGTTGCCGGGCATGGACGGCCTGGCGGTACTGACCGACCTGCGTACCAGTGACTCGACGCCCGTGCTGCTGATGTCCGCGCTGGGCGCGGAAGCGGATCGCATCAGCGGTTTTCGCCTGGGCGCCGACGACTACCTGCCCAAGCCGTTCAGCATGGCCGAATTGCGCGTGCGCATTGAAGCCATCCTGCGGCGGGTGGCCCTGGACCGCCGCCACGTGCCACCGACTCTCAATACGGAAGCCCACAGCCTGCGGTTCGACGACGAACTGTGCGATGTGCATTTTGGCCAGCAGTGGGCTGGCCTGACCCGCAGTGAGTACCGGCTGCTGGAAACCCTGAACCGCAATGGCGACGAAGTCCTGAGCAAGGCCTTCCTTTACCAGCATGTATTGCAACGCGGCTACGCACCCCACGACCGCAGCCTGGACATGCACATCAGCCAGATCCGGCGCAAGCTCAAGGCCATCGGCTACAGCGAGCGCGAAGTGCGCACCGTGTGGGGCAAAGGTTACGTCTTGAGCGCCGTCGATGAAGTGGTCTGACCTCCCCGGCAAACATTCGCTGTTCTGGAAACTGGCGTGCCTGCTGGTTGCCTTCTGCCTGCTGATGATCTGGCTGAGCTGGTCCTGGGGCCGCTACATGGAAAAGCAGAACCAGTTTCTGTCCCACGAGGCCCGGGCTACCCTCATGGGCTACGCCGCCGAGGCCGAGCAAGCCTGGCAACAGGGCCAGCGCGCCGGCGTTGATGCCTGGCTGCAGGGCATGGCTCAGCGTGAGAAAGGCTGGGTGGGGGTCATCAGTAATGAGCTGCAATCCTTGAGCAGCCATGAACTCACCGCTCCGGAAATCCAGCGTTTGACGTTTTTGCGTGACATGGAGTGGCCGATCCACGCCAAGCGCCTGCCCGGGCTGCGTATTCCCTTTCCCCAGGACTCGAGCGTCGGCAGCCTGGTGCTCGAATTGCCCAAGCGCTTCATGCCTGGGCGCTACCAAGTGTTCTGGCGGGTGATCACCAACGGGGTGATTCCCGGGCTGTTCACCCTGCTCCTGTGCGTGGGGCTGTACCGCTTGCTGGTGGTACCGCTGAACAATCTGCGCGAGCAGGCCAATGCCTGGCGGGCGGACCAGTTGAGCGTGCGCCTGTCGAGCCAGACCACCAATCGCAAGGATGAGTTGGGTGAACTGGGGCGCGCCTTCGATCATATGTCCGAACGGCTGCAAAGCACGGTGGCGCTGCAACAGCAGTTGCTGCGTGACCTGTCCCATGAACTGCGCACCCCGCTGAGTCGCCTGCGAGTGGCCAGCGAAAGCGAACAGGACCTGGCGCAACTGCGTGACCGCATCGGCCGTGAAGTCGATGGCATGCAGCGCCTGGTCGAAGACACCCTGCAACTGGCCTGGCTCGATACCGAGCGTGCGCCCCTGCCGGACGAGGCAATCCAGGTGCAGGCGCTGTGGGAAATGCTCACGGAAAACGCCTGCTACGAAAGTGCCTGGCCCAGTACCCAACTGCAATGCGCGGTCGACGCTGAGTGTTGGGTGCGCGGCAACCTCAACACCTTGGCCCAGGCCCTGGAAAACATTCTGCGCAACGCCATCCGGCATTCCCCCGAGGGCGCCTGCGTACGCCTCGACGGTCGCCGTGACGGCGAGTTCTGGCACCTTTGGCTGGAGGATCAGGGCGGTGGGGTGGCGGAGGCCGACCTGGAACGGATCTTCCTGCCCTTCACCCGCCTCGACGGCTCGCGCCCGGGCAATGGCGGTTTCGGGCTGGGCTTGAGCATTGCCAGGAATGCCGTGCAACGCCAGGGCGGGCAGTTGTGGGCGCAGAACACCGGAGGGGGATTGTGCCTGCACCTGCGCCTGCTGGCTCATCCCTCTGCCGTCTGATCGGGCGCTCGACAGCGTAATAGCTGCTTATAGCTATCAGCCATAAGCACCGTACTTTGCGTGATATGGCCCGCGCACGTTTGCCGGTATGATGGGCGCCCCCGCAGTCTGGATTGCGAATACGCCATGACCTTGCAGTACCCAACTATCGCCGATTGCGTCGGCAACACCCCGCTGGTCCGTTTGCAGCGCCTGCCTGGCGAGACCAGCAACACCCTGCTGCTCAAGCTTGAGGGCAATAACCCGGCGGGTTCGGTCAAGGACCGTCCGGCGTTGTCGATGATCACCCGTGCCGAGTTGCGTGGGCAGATCCATGCCGGCGACACTCTGATCGAGGCGACCTCCGGCAACACCGGGATCGCCCTGGCCATGGCGGCGGCGATCAAGGGTTACAAGATGATCCTGATCATGCCCGACAACTCCAGCGCCGAGCGCAAGGCCGCCATGACGGCCTACGGTGCCGAGCTGATCCTGGTCAGCCAGGAGGAGGGCATGGAAGGCGCCCGCGATCTGGCCCAGCGCATGGAGGCCGAGGGCCGTGGCAAGGTGCTGGACCAGTTCGCCAACGGTGACAACCCCGAGGCGCACTACACCACCACCGGCCCGGAGATCTGGCGCCAGACCCAGGGCACCATTACCCACTTTGTCAGTTCCATGGGCACTACCGGGACCATCATGGGCGTTTCGCGCTACTTGAAAGAGCAGAGCGCCAGCGTGCAGATCGTCGGCCTGCAGCCGATGGAAGGCTCGGCGATCCCGGGCATCCGCCGCTGGCCCGAGGAATACCTGCCGAAGATCTACCAGGCCGAGCGTGTCGACCGGATCGTCGACATGGCCCAGAGCGAAGCCGAAGACGTGACCCGTCGACTGGCCCGCGAGGAAGGCATCTTCTGTGGCGTTTCCTCGGGTGGCGCGGTGGCGGCGATGCTGCGGCTGTCCCGGGAAGTTGAAAACGCGGTGATCGTCGCGATCATCTGCGACCGGGGCGACCGTTACTTGTCGACCGGTATTTTCGATGCGCCCAACTGATGGCCAAGCAACCGAGAGGCCTGCGTTTCCAGCCCACGGGCGGCAGCAAGGCCCCGCAAATCCCGACCGGTAAAAAGCAGCGCTTGAGCATCGAGCGCCTGGCCAATGACGGTCGTGGCATCGCGTTTTTCGAAGGACGCACCTGGTTCGTCATCGGCGCCCTGGCGGGCGAGGAGGTCGAGGCGAGGGTCCTTGGCGCCCACGGCAAAGTCGTCGAGGCCCGTACCGAACGAGTGTTTGTCGCCAATGACCTGCGCCGTCCTGCCCCCTGCGTCCATGCCGGGCGCTGCGGTGGCTGCAGCGTGCAGCATCTGCCCCATAACGAACAACTGGCCCTGAAACAGCGCATGCTCGCCGAGCAGTTGTCGAAGGTCGCCGGGGTCGAGCCCGAAGAGTGGGCTGCGCCGCTGAGCGGGGCGGAATTTGCCTATCGACGTCGCGCCCGAGTGGCAGTGCGCTGGGACATCAAGGCGAAGAAGCTGGAAGTCGGGTTCCGTGCTGCCGGTAGCCAGGACATCGTCGGCATCGATGATTGCCCGGTGTTGGTACAGCCCTTGCAGCCGATCATGAGCCGTTTGCCCGAGATGCTTCGGCGCTTGAGCAAACCCCAGGCCCTGGGGCATGTCGAGTTGTTCGCCGGTTCTTCGTTGGCCGTGTTGCTGCGGCACATGGCACCGTTGTCCGAAGCTGACCTGAATATCCTCAAGGAATTCTGCGCCTTCCATCAAGCCCAGTTGTGGCTGCATGGCGAAGGTGAACCTCAACCGGTGGATGCCGGCCAGGTGCTGGGCTATCGACTGGAACGCTGGAACCTGGAGCTGGCGTATCGGCCGGGGGACTTTGTCCAGGTCAATGCCGCGGTCAACGAGGCGATGGTGGCCCAGGCCCTGGACTGGCTGCAACCGACGGCTGAGGAACGGGTGCTGGATCTGTTCTGCGGCCTGGGCAACTTTGCCTTGCCGCTGGCCCAGCAGGTGCGCGAAGTGGTAGCCGTGGAAGGCGTGCAAACCATGGTCGAGCGCGCTGCTGCCAATGCCGCTAGCAACAATCTGCATAACGCCAGGTTTTTTCAGGCCGATTTATCCCAGCCTTTGGCTGATGCCAAATGGGCCGAGGAACGCTTTTGTGCGGTACTCTTGGACCCACCGCGTGATGGTGCTTTCGAGGTGGTGCGCACACTCGCCTCGCTCGGCGCCAAGCGCCTGGTATACGTGTCGTGCAACCCGGCAACGCTGGCGCGCGACACGGTCGAATTGATCAAGCAGGGCTACCGGTTAAAACGTGCCGGGATCCTCGATATGTTTCCTCAGACGGCACATGTCGAGGCCATGGCGTTATTTGAAGCGAGCTAGGATGCTCGTCTGGTCCGACTGGGCCGCCCATGCCGCACTCGCAGCAGCCCAGCGAGGGCGCATGGGCAACGAAGGTCAGCGATTTGACGCATTGAATCTGCGTCGTAGGGAAGGTAAGCAAGATGGTACAGGTGAGAGCACACCAGCCGATCAACACCGACGGCAGTATCAATCTCGAGGCTTGGCTCGATCATGCGGTCAGTGTCGATCCGGCACTGGATCGCGAAGCCTTGAAGGAAGCCTGCGAGTTCGCTCGACAGGCCGAACAGCAAGACAATGCAGCGAAGAACCTGTGGTCCGAAGGCACCTCGAGTTTTCGCACCGGGCTTGAGATCGCGGAAATTCTCGCCGACCTCAAGCTTGACCAGGACTCCCTGGTCGCGGCGATCCTTTACCGTGGCGTGCGCGAAGGCCAGATCCAGCTGCCCAACGTCAGCCAGCGCTTTGGCCCGGTGGTCGGCAAGCTGATCGACGGCGTGCTGCGCATGGCGGCCATCAGCGCCAGCCTGAGCCCGCGCCAGTCCATGGTGCTGGGCACCCAGGGCCAGGTGGAAAACCTGCGCAAGATGCTGGTGGCCATGGTCGACGACGTCCGTGTGGCCCTGATCAAGCTCGCCGAGCGCACCTGCGCGATCCGCGCGGTGAAAACCGCCGACGACGAAAAGCGCAACCGGGTCGCCCGGGAAGTTTTTGATATCTACGCGCCGCTGGCCCATCGCCTGGGCATCGGTCATATCAAGTGGGAGCTGGAGGACTTGTCCTTCCGTTACCTGGAACCGGACCAGTACAAGCAGATTGCCAAGTTGCTGCATGAGCGGCGCCTCGACCGCGAGCGCTTCATCAGCGACGTGATGAACCAGTTGCAGAGCGAGTTGCAGGCCACCGGTGTCGATGCCGACATCAGCGGCCGAGCCAAGCACATCTATTCGATCTGGCGCAAAATGCAGCGCAAGGGTCTGGAGTTCAGCCAGATCTACGACGTGCGCGCGGTGCGCGTGCTGGTGCCGGAAATGCGCGACTGCTATACCGCGCTGGGCATCGTCCACACGCTGTGGCGGCACATTCCCAAGGAATTCGACGACTACATCGCCAACCCCAAGGAGAACGGCTACCGCTCGTTGCACACGGCGGTGATCGGTCCCGAGGGCAAGGTGCTGGAAGTGCAGATCCGCACCCACGCCATGCACGAAGAAGCCGAGCTGGGGGTCTGTGCGCACTGGAAGTACAAAGGCACCGACGTCAAGTCCGGCTCCAACCACTACGAAGAGAAAATCTCCTGGTTGCGCCAGGTGCTCGAGTGGCACGAGGAGCTGGGGGACATCGGTGGCCTGGCCGAACAGTTGCGGGTCGATATCGAGCCGGACCGGGTGTACATCTTCACCCCCGACGGCCATGCCATCGACCTGCCCAAGGGCGCGACGCCGCTGGATTTTGCCTATCGCGTGCATACCGAGATCGGCCACAACTGCCGTGGCGCAAAGATCAACGGGCGTATCGTGCCGCTCAACTACAGCCTGCAAACCGGTGAACAGGTCGAGATCATCACCAGCAAGCACGGCACCCCGAGCCGTGACTGGCTGAACCCGAACCTGGGCTACATCACCACCTCGCGGGCCCGGGCCAAGATTGTCCACTGGTTCAAGTTGCAGGCGCGCGATCAGAACGTCGCGGCGGGCAAGACCTTGCTCGAGCGCGAGCTCAATCGCCTCGGCCTGCCGCAGGTGGATTTCGAGAAGCTGGCCGACAAGGCCAACATGAAAACCGCCGAGGACATGTTCGCAGCCCTGGGCGCGGGCGATCTGCGCCTGGCCCAACTGGTCAACCTGGCGCAGCAACTGGTGGAGCCGGAACGCGGCAACGAACAGTTGGAGCTGATCCCGCGCAAGGCCACCGGCTACAAGCCCGGCAAGCGCGGCGACATCCAGATCCAGGGCGTGGGCAACCTGATGACGCAGATGGCCGGCTGCTGCCAGCCGCTGCCAGGCGACGCGATCGTCGGCTACATCACCCAGGGCCGCGGTGTCAGCATTCACCGCCAGGACTGTGCCTCGGTGTTGCAACTGGGCGGGCGCGAACCCGAGCGGATCATCCAGGTCAGCTGGGGCCCGGTGCCGGTGCTCACCTATCCGGTGGACATCATCATCCGTGCCTACGACCGCTCCGGTCTGCTGCGTGACGTCTCGCAAGTGCTGCTCAACGAGCGGATCAACGTGCTGGCGGTCAACACCCGCTCGAACAAGGAGGACAACACTGCGTTGATGTCCCTGACCATCGAGATTCCGGGGCTGGACGCTTTGGGGCGGCTGCTGGGGCGAATTTCCCAGTTGCCGAACATCATTGAGACCCGGCGTAACCGTACGCCATAAGACGCAAGAGCTTTATTGTAGGAGCGGGCGCCCGCTTGCGGCGCCCGCTTGCGGCGCCCGCTTGCGGCTTGCTCGCGAAGGATTTGAGGGCGACGCATTTATTCAGATGACGCGCGTCATCGTTAATGTCCATCGCGAGCAGGCTCGCTCCTACAGTAAGCGGGCAGAGGCCGTTTTGATGTATTCACTTGAAGACCTGCTGCACCTCATGGCCCGTCTGCGCGACCCGCAGTACGGCTGTCCGTGGGATATCAAGCAAACGTACAAGAGCATCGTCCCGCACACCCTGGAGGAAGCCTACGAAGTAGCTGACGCCATCGAACGCGGGGACTTCGATCACTTGCAGGGTGAGTTGGGCGACTTGCTGTTCCAGGTGGTGTACTACAGCCAGTTGGCCCGAGAGGAGGGGCGTTTCGAGTTTGCCGGCGTCATCGACAGCATCACCCGCAAGTTGATCCGCCGTCATCCCCACGTGTTTCCCACTGGCGACCTGCACGCGCCGCTGGATGTCCCGCGCCTCGACGAGGAGCAGGTCAAGCAGCGTTGGGAGCAGATCAAGGCGCAAGAACGGGCCGAGAAGTCCCAGGCACCCGAGCAGTTGTCCTTGCTCGACGATGTGCCCAGTGCGCTGCCGGCGCTGTCGCGTTCGGCCAAGTTGCAAAAGCGCGCCGGGCAGGTAGGGTTCGATTGGCCGCATGCGTTGCCGGTGCTCGACAAGGTGCGTGAAGAGCTCGATGAAGTGCTTGAGGCCATGGCCGATAACGACAAGGCGGCGATCAGTGACGAGGTCGGCGACCTGTTGTTTTCCGTGGTCAATCTGGCGCGGCACCTCAAGGTCGACCCGGAAACCGCGCTACGCGGGGCCAATGCCAAGTTTGAGCGACGTTTCCGATTTATCGAACAGGCATTGCGCGACACGCACCAACCCATAGAAAATTGCACCCTCGAAGAGTTGGACGCCTTGTGGGGCGAAGCCAAACGTCAGGAAAAGAATTTGCCCAGCTGCGGTTGAGCAGTTGCCTAAGTGAGTAAGCACATGAGCATTTCCCTTCGCGACCAGTTGCTCAAAGCAGGGCTGGTCAATCAAAAGCAGGCCAAGCAGGTCGGTAAAGAAAAGCAGAAGCAACAACGCCTGGCCCACAAAGGCCAGATCGAGCTCGACGACAGCCAGCAACGCCTGGCCCAGGAAGCCATGGCCGAGAAGGTCAAGCGCGACCAGGAGCTCAACCGCCAGCAGCAGGAGAAAGCCGAGCAGAAGGCCCGTGCCGCACAGATCAAGCAACTGATCGAAGTCTCGCGCCTGCCCAAGCTCACCACCGAGGACTACTACAACTTCGTTGACGACAAGAAGGTCAAGCGCCTGTCGGTCAACACCCTGATGCGCAACAAACTCAGCAGCGGCTCGCTGGCCATCGTGCACCATGGCGGCGGCTACGAAGTGATCCCACGTGAGGCTGCGCTGAAGATCCAGGAGCGCGATCCACAGCGCATCGTGCAGATGAACGTGCAGACCGAAGAGGTCGATGCCGAGGACGATCCGTACGCGGCCTATCAGATTCCTGATGATCTGATGTGGTAATACGACATGGGTAGTTGGCGACAACTACACACGCGTTAGTACTTCAGGCGGTCAAACATGTTGAGCCCGAAAGAGTGTATCGCTACGCTCTTTCGGGCTCTTCTGTTATACGGCGGTTAATATTTATTTATGTCTGGCTTCAGGTCGGTGTAATACCGATCCTGCGGTTGATCTTTTAATGGCCCAACGGCAAGGAGAGTATTTGATCTATTAATGATTCTGAGGTGCTTAATGTTTGTGACTATTGCGTCTTTGCAACAACCCACCTTTCATTCGGAATTCTCCTGGGCGCGTAAACCGGGCCAGAGCATCGTCAGTTATGTCACCCAGGAACTCGATCGGCGAGTTCAATTCGTCAGTGACAGGCTGAACCTGAGTGCCGAACTGACCATCAATGATTACGTCGACAGTCAGTGCCTGTTCTTCACCTTGCCCGAGTTCTTCTGGAACGTACCCTGGGCCAGTGCAGGCACCGAGGAGGAGCTGCTGCAGCTGAGCAGTTGTTACCTGGAGCAACTGCCGGGGAGTATCGCGCAGCTCATCAAGTGGCTGCCGCTCAACGACTATGGCAGGGTCGTCCTGATGGCCGGCACCTGTGCCAGCTTGATCAAGGTCGAGGATCCTCAAGGTGAGTATTTTGAAGTGGTCAACTCAGTGTTGCTGGCGAGTAACTTCAAGTTTCTGGGCGACGGCTTCCCGGAGCTATCGATGTGGCCAAAGCGTCATGTTTCCGGTATCGACTTTGGCAGTAATGTCGGCAGTGATGAGTATTATTGGTACTTTCAGCTTTCCAATAACTTGAAAGTCAAAGTGCGCAAGCTCAGTTCGGCGCTGTCCGAGCACAATACGGCGCAGGGTTATGGTCCGATGTTGTTTAACTCGATGATCGAACAGTGCCCTTTTAGTATCAATGTGTGCCTGGACTACGCGCAACTCGAAGAGGGTGAGCGAGATGAAGAGACGGAGCAGATCGAGGCGAAAATTGATTTTCTGATCGCCTGTGGCATGCCGTTTGATCAAAACCGACCGTACCCGCCGAGTGTGCAGTTTGCGGTCAGGAACGATGGCATGGGCGAGGGGCATTGTCAGTTCGCTAAAGTCAGTTGCGGCCGGATCAGCCACGAACTGCAGGCTATGAAAGTCGAGGAGACGTTGCACTTTGTGCAACTGGAACTGAGCTGAGTCTGCAGCCGCCAGCCTCGGCGCTTGGCTGGGTTGGCGGCTGCAGTTTTCAAAGGTCAGCGCGTAGCGGTTTCGCGTTGCTGCTCCAGGGTTTCCAATTCGATGCGATAGCTGTGGGCGTCGCTTTCGGAATGAAACATTCCCACCAGTAAGTCTTGTTGATGCACATCCCAGATGCGGATACCGGCGGCTACCCCTTCGTGGGACATGTGTGAATCGTCGCGTTCTGTCACTTTAACTGTCATCTGCTAGCTCCAATCCTGATTGATCTGCAGCAAGGCGTGTGCAGGCCTTTGTTATATATTTTGATAGCTTGCTAAGTAAATCGGCAGAATCGGTAACGGTCTGTTGCAGAAATTGAGAAAGTCCTGCAGCCCGCGCAGGGCGTGACATTCGGTCGCAGGCTGGAAAGTTTCATGACAGAAGTTTCATGAGCCGAAGGGCTTCGCGGGCCGGTGACGGCGAATCTACAGGCGAAAAAAAGCCCCGCTTTCGCGAGGCTTTTGGGTGTTTCCAGGCTTAGCTGCCTTTGACCGACTTGCCGTTGACGGTGCCGTCCAGGAGCATGATGTTGTACTCCTTGCCGTCGGTTTCGACCTGTTGCAGGCGAACCAGCAGGTAGTCCCAGTCCTTGGCGAACCACATCACGGTGATGCGTTTGCTTTGTGTCGGGTCGCGTACGCGCTCCACCTTGATCGCGTCGATCTGGCCGGCCTTGGTGTCGACTTTCTCGGAGCCCAGGACGCGGAAGTCGTAGGTATCGACTTCGCCGTCATCGACCACTTGGTAGCTCATGCTTTTCTTGCCGGCGGCGACATCGTGCTGCAGGGCGAGCTGATAGGTGGATTTGTCGACCATGCCGCGGTTCAGCGGGATCTTGACCGCGTCACCGCGATCAGTGCCGGTGACCATCTTGGTGGTCCAGTCGAAATCCAGATCAGCCTTCTTGGCCTTGCCCAGGCCGCCACGCTCGAAATGATACGACTGCGGCAGCAGGGTGTCCTTGTCGAGTGTCAGGGTGCTTTCTTCGGTCAGGCTGGCAATCATCATGGAGGCCTTGAAGCTGAGCTTCCAGACACCATTGGCTTGTTTGGCCAGGCTGCGTTCGGCAGTGCCGCTCATCGGCAGCTGTTTCCAGTCGGCGGTGTAGCTGGCGGAGAACGGTTGAAGGTCTGCAGCCTGCGCGAGTGGCAGGGCGAACAGAGCGCAAGCGAAGAGCAGGGCGCGACGCATAAAATCTCCTAGTTACGAATCAAGTGACCGCTGGCCTCGAGCAACTGGCCATCCAGTAAAGCACCTTCTTCGCCAAGGCTCAGGCGGCCCTCGGCAAACCAGCGAACAGCCAACGGATAAATCTGGTGCTCGCGTACGTGTACGCGTTGCGCCAGACTTTGCGGCGAATCATGCAACTCTACCGGTATTACTGCCTGTACGACCAGTGGGCCGCCGTCGAGTTCCTCGGTAACGAAGTGCACGCTGCATCCGTGTTCAGTGTCGCCGGCCTCCAACGCTCGCTGATGAGTGTGTAACCCTTTGTATTTGGGTAGCAGCGAAGGGTGGATATTGAGCAGGCGGCCCTGATAGTGGCGCACGAAATCAGCGCTGAGAATGCGCATGAAACCGGCCAGTACCACCAGCTTGGGCTGGAATTCATCGATCAGTTCGATCAAGGCGGCATCGAAGGCCTCGCGGCCTTCGAAAGCTTTGTGATCCAGGGCGCGGGTGTCGATACCCGCGTCCCTGGCGCGCTGAAGGCCGTAGGCATCGGCGCGGTTCGAGATCACGGCGCGGATGCGGACAGGGTTGTCCGCATGCTGTGCGTCGTCGATCAAGGCCTGCAAGTTACTGCCGGTGCCGGACAACAGCACCACCACATCACAGGTCTTGGACATCAATGAGCCTTGAGGTTCTTCAGTTCAACCTGAGCCGCGCCTTCGGCAGCGGTGGAAATCTGACCGATGACCCAAGGCTGCTCGCCGGCTTCACGCAGTACGTTCAGCGCGGTTTCAACGTGCTCTTGAGCGACGCAGATGACCATGCCCACGCCGCAGTTCAGCACGCGGTGCATTTCGTTTTCGTCGACGTTGCCTTGCTCTTGCAGCCAGTCGAACACGGCAGGACGGGTCCAGCTCGCAACGTCAACCACGGCTTGTGCGCCTTTTGGCAGGACGCGCGGGATGTTGTCCAGCAGGCCACCACCGGTGATGTGGGCCATGGCTTTTACGGCGCCGGTGTCCTTGATCAGCTTGAGCAACGGCTTGACGTAGATACGGGTCGGCGCCATCAGCAGGTCGGTCAGCGGCTTGCCATCGAGTTCGATGTTCTCGATGTCGGCACCGGATACTTCGATGATCTTGCGGATCAGCGAGTAGCCATTGGAGTGCGGGCCGGACGAAGGCAGGGCGAGCAGGGCGTCGCCGGCGGCCACTTTCGAGCCGTCGATGATCTCGGCTTTCTCGACCACACCGACGCAGAAGCCGGCCAGGTCGTAGTCTTCGCCTTCGTACATGCCAGGCATTTCAGCGGTTTCGCCGCCAACCAGGGAGCAGCCGGACAGTTCGCAGCCAGCGCCGATGCCAGTGACCACCTGGGTGGCGGTTTCGACGTTGAGCTTGCCGGTGGCGTAGTAGTCCAGGAAGAACAGCGGTTCGGCGCCGCACACCACCAGGTCGTTAACGCACATGGCCACCAGGTCGATGCCGATGCTGTCGTGCTTGTTCAGGTTCAGTGCCAGGCGCAGCTTGGTGCCAACACCGTCGGTGCCGGAAACCAGTACAGGCTGCTTGTAGCCGGCCGGGATTTCGCAGAGGGCGCCGAAACCGCCCAGGCCGCCCATGACTTCCGGGCGCGCAGTGCGCTTGGCGACGCTCTTGATGCGTTCGACCAATGCTTCACCGGCGTCGATGTCTACACCGGCGTCCTTGTAGCTCAGGGAGGGTTGCTTGCTCATGATCCAGGCCTTTAGGGGGGATTCAGGGGTAACGACCGAGTCTGGCGGGAAGGCTGAAAGCGTCCTGGCGGGAGTGCCGCGCAAAACATTTCAGATCACCCGGCCATTGCCGGTCTGCGAAGGCGCGCGATTTTATCAGGCTTGAGGGGCAGCGGCCATCCTCGGGCCGACGGGCAGGGGCATATCGGCAAAAAAAAGCAAAAAATGCCAGCGTTGGTGATCTCGTGTGTCGCTGTATAAGGTAGAGCTGTTTACCGTCTATGGTTATGACGGAGTAAAAACTTCCAGCGATCGCGTGAATGTTTTGCTGGGGCGCGTGGTCACAGCCCTGTTCAAATTGATTCATGCGGTGCGTTCCAGCCGCTTTCTGTCGTCGGGAATCTTCCATGCGTCTGTGTAAATTGTTGTTTGCCGGTGTGTTGTCAGTGCTCAGCCTGGCCAGCCAGGCCCAAACCGTCAAAGGTCTCTATCAGGTGCGCGAACCGGTCAGCAACCAGACCCCGCAAGAGCGCGACCAGGCCACCCAGCGTGCGCTCGACACCCTGGTGTTGCGCCTTACCGGAGATGCCAAGGCCTTGCAAAGCCCCGGCCTGGCCGCCTTGCGCAAGGACCCGCAACAAATTATCAGTCAGTACGGCTACGATGCCGGGCCGCCGGAAAGCCTGCAGGTCGAATTCGATCCGGCGAGCACCGATCGCGCGTTGCGCCAGGCCGGGTTGGCGGTGTGGGGCGCCAATCGGCCATCGATCCTCGGTTGGTGGCTCAACGACTCCAGTGAAGGCTCGAGTCTGGTGGGGGACGGCCAGTCCAGTGCAGAGCCCTTGCGCCGTGCGGCCCAGCATCGTGGGTTACCCTTGCGCCTGCCGCTGGCCGACCTGAGCGAGCAACTGGTCGCCACCGCACCCAATCTGCAAGGTAGCGATGCCACTGCGCTGCGCAGCGCCTCCGAGCGTTATGGTGCCGATGGCCTGCTGGCGGTACATGCGCGTGAGGATGGCGGTGCATGGCAGGCCAAATGGCATCTGTGGCTGGGGGACCAGCGTGAGCAGGGCAGCGTGCAGGGGGCGGACAGCGCGGCGGTTGCCGACGCGGTGTTGCTGGCAGTGAGTGAGCGCCTGGCGCCGCGCTTTGCCTCCAAGCCGGGGGCGTCCGGCGAGCAGGTGCTTGAAGTGCAGGGCATGAACCTTGAGCGCTATGCTGCGCTGGGGCGCTTGCTGGAGCCCTTTGGTGCCCGTTTGCAGCGGGTGGAGGGTGACCGGATCGTGTATCGGGTCAATGGCAGCAGCGAGCAACTGCGTGCGCAGTTGAGCCTGGCCAAGTTGCAGGAGGTGCCCGTAGCGGCGCCTGCACCACTGGCCCCGGGCGCCGAGGGTACGCCTGCGGCAGTGGCGGCAGCACCCAAGGCGCAATTGAGTTTTCGCTGGTAGTTTTTCTTTTCCTATATAGAAGCAGGAGTGGTACATGGCCGATTCGCGGCGTTGGGTTTGGCTGGGTGGGGTCGTCCTGCTGTGTCTGTTCATTTATCTGTTGCACCCGATCCTCACGCCTTTCCTGGTGGCGCTGGGGCTGGCGTACCTGTTCGATCCGATGGTCGACCGTCTGGAAAAGTACGGTCTGTCGCGGACCTGGGGCGTGGTGGCGGTGTTTGCCGTGTTCACCTTGATCGTCATGGCCTTGTTGCTGGTGCTGGTGCCGATGCTGGCCAAGCAGTTGTTCAGCCTGTACGAACTGGCTCCGCAGATGCTCGACTGGCTGCAGCACACCGCGATGCCATGGGTGCAGGCCAAGTTGGGGCTGGCGGACGGGTTCTGGAAGTTCGACAAGGTCAAGGCTGCCATCAGTGAGCACATGGGGCAGACCACCGACATCGTCGGGGTGGTGCTGAGCCAGGCCACGGCGTCCAGCCTGGCGCTGATCGGATTGCTGGCCAACCTGGTGTTGATCCCGGTGGTGAGCTTTTACCTGCTGCGTGATTGGGATGTGATGATGGCCAAGATCCGCAGCCTGCTGCCGCGTGATCGTGAGGCGCGGCTGGTGTCGCTGGCCGGCGAATGCCATGAGGTGCTGGGCGCCTTCGTGCGTGGGCAGTTGCTGGTGATGCTGGCGTTGGGGGTGATCTACGCGGCGGGCCTGATGCTGGTCGGCCTGCAACTGGGGTTGTTGATCGGCCTGATTGCCGGTCTGGCGGCCATCGTGCCCTACATGGGCTTTGTGATCGGGATTGGCGCGGCGTTGATTGCCGGACTGTTCCAGTTTGGTGGCGACCCGTACCCGATGATCGGGATTGTCGCGGTGTTCATGGTCGGCCAGGCCCTGGAAGGCATGGTACTGACGCCATTGCTGGTGGGTGACCGGATTGGCCTGCATCCGGTGGCGGTGATCTTCGCGATCCTGGCCGGCGGCGAGTTGTTCGGCTTTACCGGGATCCTGCTGGCGTTACCGGTGGCGGCGGTGATCATGGTGCTGGTGCGTCACGTGCAAGATTTGTACAAGGATTCGGGAATGTATAGTGGGGCCCAGGGGCCCGAGGCGTGAGCGCGTCTGGCCCGATACTGGCAAGTTAACGCAAACCTTTGATTTTGCTTATGGTCTGTTGCATTGTGCGGCTGGCTTCACGGGTATAAACTTTGCAAACTTTACACAGAGGCCACTAACGGTTCCTTTGGAACTGTTCAGTCAGCATGAAACCGATTCAGCTGCCCCTAGGTGTGCGTCTGCGTGATGACGCCACCTTTATCAATTACTACCCTGGCGCCAACGCCGCTGCACTCGGCTATGTCGAACGCCTGTGCGAAGCCGACGCCGGCTGGACCGAAAGCCTGATCTATCTGTGGGGCAAGGACGGCGTGGGGCGTACGCACTTGTTGCAGGCGGCGTGCCTGCGCTTCGAGCAGTTGGGCGAGCCGGCGGTGTACCTGCCGTTGGCCGAATTGCTGGACCGGGGTATCGAGATCCTCGACAACCTCGAGCAGTACGAGCTGGTGTGCCTGGATGACCTGCAGGCGGTTGCCGGGCGAGCAGACTGGGAAGAGGCGCTGTTCCACCTGTTCAATCGGCTGCGCGACAGTGGTCGGCGTTTGCTGATCGCAGCGTCGACTTCGCCGCGGGAGTTGCCGGTCAAGCTGGCCGACCTCAAATCCCGTTTGACCCTGGCGTTGATTTTCCAGATGCGTCCGCTGTCCGATGAGGACAAATTGCGCGCCCTGCAACTGCGTGCCTCGCGCCGCGGTCTGCACCTGACCGACGAGGTCGGGCATTTTATCCTGACTCGCGGTACCCGCAGCATGAGTGCCCTGTTCGAGCTGCTTGAACGCCTCGATCAGGCGTCCCTGCAGGCTCAGCGCAAGCTGACCATTCCTTTCCTCAAAGAAACCCTGGGCTGGTAAAACCGCGGCCTGTAGCGCGTTTCGGCAAATTTCAGGCGTCAGAAAACCCGCAGGCGAACGGCGTTCGTCATGCGTGCAGATTTAAAATGGGCTTAAGCGCTTAGATGGCGGGGCGAAACTGCAAAGTCACATTTAAATCGATTGAATTTGCAAATGAGGGTGATAGAAGGCATAGTCTCGGCTTCTTTACACAATTCAGCCACGGTCGTGCCCATGCTAAAGCGCTTCGCACCCCTCGTGCCTCTCGCACTCGTCACCCTGTTGTTTGGTTGCTCTGCACACTCCCCAGTGTCCCAGCAAGAGCCCCAGCAACAGGTCAAGAACTCTGTTACCGCGCAGTCTTCCGCTGTTTATCAGGAAGAACTGGCAACCGAAAAAGAGCTGGCCGCGTTTGCGGGCCGCAAGCCTTACCAGATGCCGGTCCTGGCCGACAGCATCCTCGAACGTGGCATGTCCCTGATCGGTACCCGTTACCGTTTCGGTGGTACCTCTGAAGCCGGTTTCGATTGCAGCGGCTTCATCGGCTACCTGTTTCGCGAAGAAGCGGGCATGAACCTGCCACGCTCCACCCGCGAAATGATCAACGTTGATGCGCCACTGGTTTCGCGCAGCAAGCTGGAACCGGGCGACCTGCTGTTCTTCGCCACCAATGGTCGTCGCGGGCGTGTCAGCCACGCCGGGATCTACCTCGGTGACAACCAGTTCATCCACTCCAGCAGCAGCCGCAGCGGCGGTGTCCGGGTCGATAGCCTGGGCGACAGCTACTGGAGCAAGACCTTCATCGAAGCCAAGCGCGCCCTCGCCATGGCTCCGACCACGGTCACTGCCCGCAAGTAAGCGGGCAGGCTGGCAACGGCGCTCCAGGCGAGCGCCGGCCAGCGCAAAGACCATCTTCCCGGCAATACCCCTTCTTTTTGTAGTGCAAACTTAAAGTCTTACTTGAAGTTTGGCGCGTAGCCGCTAGAATCCTGATCTATTGTTGATCAACTAACCGCGTAAGCCCTGCTTACGCGGTTTTGTTTTCAGCCTCCCGGCAGTGACAGCCGCAGCCAGATCAGGATGTTCGGTAATGACGATGTCGGCCCGCCTTGCACTCATGTTCTGCGTCGCGCTGCTCAGCGCCTGCGCCAGTCGCACGCCGCCACCGGCCAAGGTGGTCCGCGCACCGATTTTTGCCCCTACCCAGAATTTCTCCCCGGCTGCCGAAGACGTGCTGTTTCGCGCCCTGGGCCTGGTAGGCACTCCCTATCGCTGGGGCGGCAATACTCCGGATTCGGGATTTGATTGCAGTGGCTTGATTGGCTATGTCTACCGGGATGCAGCGGGTATTTCCCTGCCGCGCACCACCGGTGAAATGATCGGCATGCAGGCCCCGAGCGTCGGCAAAGAGGCCCTGCAGACTGGCGATGTGATCTTCTTCGCCACCAACGGCGGCTCACGGGTCAGTCACGCCGGCATCTACGTCGGCGAAGGACGCTTCGTGCACGCGCCGGCCACCGGTGGTACGGTCAAGCTCGACAGCTTGTCCAAAGCCTATTGGCAAAAAGCCTACCTGAGCGCCAAGCGCGTACTGCAACCCGAGCACCTGGCGCACAATCCCTAGTTCACAACGGGTTGGCAGAGGTGGTAATGACCGCGCGTACGCTCAATCTCGACGATGCCCTCTATCAGTACCTGCTCGACGTCTCGCTGCGCGAAACGCCGCTGCAACGTCGTCTGCGTGACGAAACCCAGGCGCTGCCCATGGCGCGTTGGCAAGTAGCGCCGGAGCAGGGCCAGTTCCTCGCGTTGCTGGTCAAGCTCAGCGGTGCGCGCCGGGTGATAGAAGTGGGGACGTTCACCGGTTACAGCGCCCTGTGCATGGCCGCGGCCCTGCCGGACGACGGGCAACTGATCTGCTGCGACATCATTGGTGACTACAACGCCACAGCGCGGCGCTACTGGCGGGAAGCCGGCCTCAGCGAGCGCATCGAACTGCGCCTGGCGCCGGCGTTGCAGACTTTGGAGCAGATCGAGCAGCAAGGGCAGGGCGGCGCTTTCGACTTGATTTTCATCGATGCCGACAAGGCCAACTATCCGGCCTACCTGGAAAGCGCCCTGCGTTTGTTGCGCAGCGGCGGCCTGGCGGTATTCGACAACACCCTGTGGAGTGGCCGGGTCCTGGAGCGCCAACCCGAGAGTGCCGATACCCGCGCCATCCAGGCACTCAACCTGGCCTTGAAGGATGATCCGCGGGTCGACCTGTCGTTATTGCCCCTGGGGGATGGCCTGACGCTGTGCCGCAAACGCTAGGCGCTGGGGTCATTGGCGGGCGGATACCCGCCACACCTTGTTGCCCACATCGTCGGCCACCAGCAAGTTACCCTGCCGATCGATCACCACGCCAACCGGCCGCCCCATGGCCTCTTCGTCCTGGTTGAGGAAGCCGCTGAGCACATCCACCGGTTGCCCGCTTGGCTTGCCGGCACTGAAGGGTACGAAGATCACTTTGTAACCGCTGTGCGGTTTGCGGTTCCACGAGCCGTGCTGGCCGATAAACGCGCCTTCGGTGAACGGGGCTGGCAACGTGCTGCCTTCGGCGAAGGCCAGGCCCAGGGAGGCTGTGTGTGGGCCCACTGCGTAGTCCGGGGCGATGGCCTTGGCCACCTGATCCGGATCTTGCGGGCTGACGCGGACATCGACGTGTTGGCCGTAGTAGCTGAACGGCCAGCCATAGAAGCCGCCATCCATGACCGACGTAATGTAGTCCGGCACCAGGTCGCTGCCGATCTCGTCTCGCTCATTGACCGCCGTCCACAGTTTGCCCGAGCTCGGTTCCCAGGCCATGCCGTTGGGATTGCGCAGGCCGGAGGCGAAAATCCGCTGATTGCCGGTGGCACGATCCACCTCCCAGATAGCGGCGCGGCCCTGTTCCTGCTCCAGGCCGTTTTCCCCGACATTGCTGTTGGAGCCCACCGTGACATACAACTTGCTGCCGTCCTGGCTGGCAATGACGTTTTTGGTCCAGTGGTGATTCAGCGTGCCACCGGGCAGGTCGATGACTTTCATGGGTTTGGTGGTGATCGAGGTTTGTCCCTCGACATAGTTGAAGCGCAGCAAACGATCGGTGTCGGCGACGTATAGGTCGTTGCCGACCAAGGTCATTCCAAACGGCGAATTGAGGTTTTCGATAAAACTGCTGCGGGTTTCGGCCACGCCATCGTGGTTGCTGTCGCGCAGCAGGGTGATGCGGTTGGCGCTGGGCACCGCGGCCCCAGCGCGGTCCATGACCTTGCCCATGACCCAGCCACGGATGCCCTTGCCATCTTCAGGCTTGGCTGGCGCATTGGTTTCTGCGACCAGTACATCGCCATTGGGCAGTACATAGAGCCAGCGCGGATGCTCCAATCCTTCGGCAAAGGCGACTACCTGGGTGCCGGGCGCTGCGGTTGGCTTGGCGCCATTGGCCCAGCCGACAGCGGGCGCGATGTTGACCGTGGGAATAAGGGTTTTGTTGGGTTCAGGCAGCTTGGGCGAAGGCCCGGTGCCATCCTCGACCCTGAGGCTCGAGGATTCTCCACAGGCGACCAGGCCTGCGGCCAGGGCGATGACACCAACGAGGCGGGACGTGGACATGCGGCTCTCCCTTAGAATGCACTGCTTAAGCCATAGAGGCGTCAGCATGACCTTAGGTTCAATTCGTCAGGTGGCGCTTTGCATTCTTGCTGCCGATTAGCCCGGCTTTAATTGACGCTCCACCCCCAACCCACTAACCTTCGCGACTTGTTTCAGGTGCTCGGTGACCCCAGGGTCGATCGAGTGAAACAGGGAAGCCGGTGAGCGCGCGTTCTATGACAGAACGGGTGACGATCCCGGCGCTGCCCCCGCAACGGTAAATGAGTGAAAACGACGCTTTGAGCCACTGTATCGGTGTCCGATATGGGAAGGCGCGTCGTCCGGCCAGCGCGCCACTCATGAGCCCGGAGACCGGCCTGATCCATCCAGCGGCATCACGGTGGGCGATGCCAGGCTTCTTGCCGTCTATTTCTATGCCTGCCCGCCGTTATCCAGCCTCAACGGAGAGCTCCCCCATGACTGATTCCCCTGATCGTGACGAACGCCATCTGGCGCGCATGCAGCGCAAAAAAGCCGTGATCGATGAGCGTATTGCCAACTCACCCAACGAATGTGGCCTGCTGCTGGTGCTGACCGGCAACGGCAAAGGCAAGAGCAGTTCGGCGTTCGGCATGCTCGCCCGCGCCATGGGCCATGGCATGCAGTGCGGTGTGGTGCAGTTCATCAAGGGCCGCAACAGCACGGGCGAGGAGCTGTTCTTCCGGCGCTTCCCGGAGCAGGTGCGGTTTCATGTGATGGGCGAAGGGTTCACCTGGGAAACCCAGGACCGCCAGCGCGATATCGCCGCTGCCGAGGCCGCCTGGCAGGTGTCCCGCGAACTGCTGCGCGACCCGGCCATCGGCCTGGTGGTGCTCGATGAGCTGAACATCGCCCTCAAGCATGGCTACCTCGATCTCGATCAGGTGCTCAGCGACCTGCAAGCCCGCCCGCCGATGCAACACGTGGTGGTTACCGGCCGCGCGGCCAAAGAGCAAATGATCGAACTGGCTGACACCGTCACCGAAATGGGCGTGATCAAGCATGCGTTCCAGGCCGGGATCAAGGCGCAAAAAGGCGTCGAGCTGTGAGCCTCTTTTCATGACCAGCAGTCGTTTTTGCCCGGCGGTACTGATCGCCGCGCCAGCCTCCGGGCAGGGTAAGACCACCGTCACCGCGGCCCTGGCCCGTTTGCACCGCAATCAGGGGCGCAAGGTCCGGGTGTTCAAGTGCGGCCCGGATTTTCTCGACCCGATGATTCTCGAACGTGCCAGTGGCCAGCCGGTGTATCAGTTGGACATGTGGATGGTCGGCGAGCAGGAAAGTCGCCGTCTGTTGTGGGAAGCCGCCGCCGAGGCTGACCTGATCCTGATCGAAGGGGTCATGGGCTTGTTCGACGGTACCCCGTCCAGTGCCGACCTGGCGCGCCACTTCGGCGTGCCGGTGCTGGGGGTGATCGACGGCACCGCCATGGCCCAGACCTTTGGTGCACTGGCGTTGGGTCTGGCGCGTTATCAGCCGGACCTGCCATTTGCCGGCGTGCTGGCCAATCGGGTGGGCACCCTGCGCCACGCTCAGTTACTCGAAGGCAGCCTTACCGAGGGCTTGCGTTGGTATGGCGCATTGTCCCGGGAAACCGGGATTGAATTGCCGAGTCGGCACCTGGGCCTGGTACAAGCCAGTGAGCTGAACGACCTCGACCTGCGCCTCGATGCAGCCGCCGAGGCCTTGGGTAGCAGTTGCCAGGTGGCCTTGCCGCCCGCAGTGGAATTTGCCGCGCCCGACGTGATCCCAGCCGAGCCTTTGCTGGCCGGTGTGCGGATCGCCGTGGCCCGGGATGAAGCCTTTGCTTTCACCTATGGCGCGAGCCTGGACTTATTGCGTGCGATGGGCGCCGAGCTGCGGTTCTTCTCGCCGATCCGCGACAGCCAGTTGCCAGAGGCAGATAGCCTGTACCTGCCTGGTGGCTACCCGGAATTGCACCATGTGGCCTTGTCAGGCAACACCGCGATGCTCGATGCCATTCGTGGTCATCACGCCGCCGGCAAGCCGCTGCTCGCCGAATGCGGCGGCATGCTGTATCTGCTGGATTCCCTGACCGACGTGCAAGGCACGCGGGCCGAACTGGTGGGTTTGCTCAAAGGCGATGCGACGATGCAAAAACGTCTGGCGGCGCTGGCGCTGCAGGCGGTCGAGCTGCCGGAAGGCGCGTTGCGTGGGCACACCTATCACCATTCCCTGACCAGCACCGAGCTTGAGCCGATTGCGCGTGGACTGAGCCCGAACGGCGGGCGAGGAGCGGAGGCGGTTTATCGTGAGGGGCGGATGACGGCTTCTTATGTGCACTTTTATTTTCCGTCCAATCCCAGCGCTGTAGCCGCGTTGTTTGCGCCAGACCCGGTGGGAGCGAGCTTGCTCGCGAAGAGGCCATGAGCAATAACGCATTCTGCGAAGCCGAACGCGCAGCGGTTTACCGCGCCATCGCCGAGCGCCGTGACATGCGCCACTTCAGCGGTGGCACGGTGGAGCCTGAGCTGCTGCGTCGTTTGCTTGAAGCTGCGCATCAGGCGCCCAGTGTTGGCCTGATGCAGCCATGGCGCTTCATTCGCATCAGCGACCGGACCTTGCGCGGGCAGCTCCAGGCGCTGGTGGAGGAGGAGCGCATCCGCACCGCCGAAGCCCTCGGCGAGCGCAGCGATGAGTTCATGAAACTCAAGGTCGAAGGCATCAATGACTGCGCCGAAGTGCTGGTTGCCGCGTTGATGGACGATCGCGAACGGCATATTTTCGGCCGCCGTACCTTGCCGGAAATGGACATGGCGTCGTTGTCCTGTGCAATCCAGAACCTCTGGCTGGCCTCCCGTGCCGAGGGCCTGGGCATGGGCTGGGTTTCGCTGTTCGAGCCCCAGGCACTGGCCGATCTGTTGCAACTGCCGGCCGGAGCCAAGCCCGTGGCGATTCTCTGCCTGGGCCCGGTCAAGGCCTTTTACCCGGCGCCGATGCTGGCCCTTGAAGGCTGGGCGCACGTGCGTCCGCTGCATGAACTGCTGTACGAAAATGTCTGGGGAGTGAATCAATGAGTGTGGCGTTGTTGAGTGTCGCTGCCGTTGCGCTGGATGCGCTGCTGGGCGAACCCAAGCGCTGGCATCCGCTGGTGGCGTTCGGTCGATTTGCCGGGCGCATCGAGCAGCGTTTCAATTCTGCCGGGCGTGGCTGGCGCAGTCATGGAGTCACCGCGTGGGTGCTGGCCGTGGTGCCGCTGACCCTGCTGGCCACGGCGTTGTCCTGGCTACCTTACCTCGGCTGGATCGTCGAGATCCTGGCCCTGTATTGCGCCCTGGGCTTGCGCAGCCTGGGCGAACACGTCGAGCCGGTGGCCCAGGCGCTGCGCAGCGATGACCTGGACGAAGCGCGCACCCGTGTCAGTTACCTGGTCAGCCGCCAGACCAGTGAGCTGGACGCCACTGAAGTGGCTCGCGCGGCCACCGAGTCGGTCCTGGAAAATGGCAGCGACGCAGTGTTTGCCGCGCTGTTCTGGTTTGCCGTGGCCGGTGCGCCCGGGGTGGTGCTGTATCGCCTGAGCAATACCCTGGACGCCATGTGGGGCTATCGCAACGAACGTTTCGAGCGCTTCGGCTGGGCGGCGGCGAAAATCGACGACGTGCTCAACTACATTCCCGCACGCCTGGTGGCCCTGACCTACGCTGTGCTCGGCAAGACCCGGCTGGCCCTCAAGTGCTGGCGCACCCAGGGACCGACCTGGGACAGCCCGAATGCCGGCCCGGTGATGGCTGCCGGGGCTGGGGCGCTGGGCGTCGAGCTGGGCGGGGCGGCGATCTATCATGGCGAGCTGCACCAGCGTCCACCCTTGGGCGAAGGCGTGCCGGCGGACGCCAGCTCCATCGACCGTGGCTGGCAGTTGGTCCAGCGCGGGGTATGGTTATGGCTGTTGATCCTCTGTGTGGGGGCTGAGTTTTATGCTTGAACACGGTGGTCGCCTGCGCAAGGCGGCGTTGCACTATGGGATTGCCGAAGCCGACTGGCTCGACCTCTCCAGCGGGCTGGCGCCCTGGCCGTGGGAAATCCCGCCGATTCCCGCCAGGGCCTGGGCCCGCTTGCCGGAAACCGAGGACGGCCTGGAGCAGGCCGCCCGGCAATACTATGGCGCGACTCAGTTGCTGCCGGTCGCCGGTTCGCAGATGGCCATCCAGTTGCTGCCGCGTTTGCGGCGGGCCGGCAAGGTCGGCGTACTGTCGCCTTGTTACGCCGAACACGCCGAAGCCTGGCGGCGTAACGGCTACATCGTGCGCGAGGTGTTGGAGCAGGAGGTGGAATTTTTCATCGACAACCTCGACGTGCTGGTGGTGGTCAATCCCAACAATCCCACGGGCCTTAGCCTGACCCCGGAGCGCCTGCTCGACTGGCATGCCCGCTTGGCGCAGCGAGGCGGCTGGCTGGTGGTGGACGAAGCGTTCATGGACAACACCCCGCACCTGAGCCTGGCGTCTTTTGCCCATCAGGTCGGGCTGATCGTGTTGCGCTCCTTCGGCAAGTTCTTCGGCCTGGCCGGGGTGCGCCTGGGTTTTGTCCTGGCCGAACGGCGGCTGCTCAATCTGCTCGCCGAGCAGGTGGGCCCCTGGGCGGTTGCCGGGCCGACGCGGGTGCTGGGGCAGGCCTGCCTGCTCGACAGCGAAGGTCATCGCCGGCAACGCCAGCGTAGCGAAGAGGCGAGCGAACGCCTGGTCGAACTGCTGGAGCGCCATGGTTTCAAGCCTCAGGGCGGCTGCGCGCTGTTCCAGTGGTTGAGCACCGAACGGGCCGAGCACTTGTATGAATTCATGGCGCGCCAGGGCATTTTGCTGCGCCTGTTCAGCCACAACAGCAGCCTGCGCTTCGGCCTGCCAGCCGACGAAACCGACTGGTTGCGCCTGGAGCGGGCCTTTGTCGCCTACGCCAAGGAAACCCCATGCCAACGTTGATGGTTCAAGGCACCACGTCCGATGCCGGCAAAAGCACTCTGGTCACGGCGCTCTGTCGTTGGGCGACGCGCCAGGGAGTGGCGGTGGTGCCGTTCAAGCCGCAGAACATGGCACTCAACAGCGCTGTCACCGCCGACGGTGGCGAAATCGGTCGGGCCCAGGCGGTACAGGCCCAGGCCGCGAACCTCGAACCCCACACCGACATGAACCCGGTGCTGCTCAAGCCCAACAGCGATACCGGTGCCCAGGTGATCATTCACGGGCGCGCGGTGACCAGCATGAATGCCGTCGCCTACCACGACTACAAGGCCATCGCCATGCAGGCGGTGCTCGCCTCGCACCAACGCCTGAGCGCGGCCTATCCGCTGGTGATGGTGGAAGGGGCAGGCTCGCCGGCCGAGATCAACCTGCGGGCCGGCGACATCGCCAACATGGGGTTTGCCGAGGCCGTCGATTGCCCGGTGGTGTTGATTGCCGACATTAATCGTGGTGGCGTCTTCGCCCATCTGGTGGGCACCCTGGAGTTGCTCTCGGCCAGTGAGCAGGCGCGGGTCAAGGGCTTCATCATCAACCGTTTTCGCGGTGACATCGCCTTGCTGCAGCCGGGCCTGGACTGGCTGGAGGCGCGGACCGGCAAGCCGGTGATCGGAGTCTTGCCGTATGTCATGGACCTGCACCTGGAGGCCGAGGACGGCATCGACCAGCGCCAGGCCGACAAGGCCGAACAGGTGCTCAAGGTGGTGGTGCCGGTATTGCCGCGCATCAGCAACCACACTGATTTCGATCCACTGCGCCTGCACCCCCAGGTCGACCTGCAATTCGTCGGGCCGGGCCAGGCGATACCGCCTGCCGACCTGATCATCCTGCCGGGCTCCAAGAGCGTGCGCAGCGACCTTGCGTACCTGCGCGCCAATGGCTGGGACACCGCCATCGTCCGTCACCTGCGCTACGGCGGCAAGCTGCTGGGCATCTGCGGTGGCCTGCAAATGCTCGGCGCGCAGTTGCATGATCCGCTGGGCCTGGAAGGGGCCGCGGGCTCCAGTGCCGGGCTCGGCTTGCTGGCCTTCGACACGGTGCTTGAGGCCGAGAAGCAGCTGCGCAATGTGCGTGGCCGGCTGCTCCTGGAAAACGCCGAGGTCAGTGGTTATGAAATTCATGCCGGGGTCACCCGTGGCGAGGCCCTGGAGCAGCCCGCTGTATTACTCGACGATGGCCGCAGCGATGGCGCCCAGAGTGCCGATGGACAAGTCCTCGGGACTTACCTGCATGGCTTGTTCGAGTCCCCGGCGGCGTGCAGTGCACTGTTGCGCTGGGCCGGGCTTGCGGATGTGCAGGCAGTCGATTATCACGGCTTGCGCGAGCGCGATATCGAGCGCCTGGCGGACCTGGTGGAGAAGCATCTGGATACCGGGTTGTTGCGTGAGCTCTGTGGTTTGTAGGGTGACCTGTCTGGCCTCTTCGCGGGCAAGCCCGCTCCTACACAGAGCCGCCGACCCTGATACCGCTCATAGAAGGTTAAGACCATGCTGCAATTGATCCTCGGCGGTGCCCGTTCCGGCAAAAGCCGCCTGGCTGAAAAGCTCGCCGCCGACAGCTCCCTGGCGGTGACCTACATTGCCACCAGCCAGCCGCTGGACGGCGAAATGAATGCCCGGGTCGCCCATCACCGGGCACGCCGCCCGGCCGAGTGGGCCTTGATCGAGGAACCCCTGGCGCTGGCTCGGATACTGCGCGAAACCGCCAGTGCCGAGCGTTGCCTGTTGGTGGATTGCCTGACCCTGTGGCTGACCAACCTGCTGATGCTCGACAACCCCGAGCGTCTGGCCCAGGAGCGTGAAGCCCTGCTGGACTGCCTGGCGTCGTTGCCGGGAGAGGTGATTCTGGTCAGCAACGAAACCGGAATGGGGGTCGTGCCACTGGGCGAATTGACTCGCCGTTATGTCGATGAAGCCGGTTGGTTGCATCAAGCCCTGGCTGAGCGCTGTCAGCGTGTCGTGTTGACCGTCGCCGGCCTGCCCCTGACTTTGAAAGGTACTGCGTTATGACTCAATCCTGGTGGCTGAACCCGTGCAAGGCCGTTGATCGCCAAGCCCTGCAAGATGCAGAGCAGTTGCAGCAGCAACTGACCAAGCCGGCCGGTTCGCTGGGGCAGCTGGAAACGCTGGCGGTGCAGTTGGCGGGGTTGCAAGGCCGGCTCAAGCCGAGCGTGAACCAGTTGTGGATCGGGATTTTTGCCGGTGACCACGGGGTGGTGGCCGAAGGTGTCTCGGCCTTCCCCCAGGAAGTCACCGGGCAGATGTTGCGCAACTTCGTCAACGGCGGCGCGGCCATCAGCGTGCTGGCGCGCCAACTGCAAGCCCGGCTGGAGGTGGTCGACCTAGGCACCGTGACCCCGTCGCTGAATCTGCCGGGGGTGCGCCACCTGCACCTGGGCCCTGGCACCGCCAACTTCGCCCGTGGCCCGGCGATGACTCCGGCCCAAGGCGCACAAGCCTTGCAAGCCGGGCGCGACACGGTGTTGCGAGCCCTGGCCGAAGGCGCGGAGCTGTTCATCGGCGGCGAGATGGGCATTGGCAATACCACTGCGGCCAGTGCCTTGGCCTGTGCCTTGCTGGATTGCCCGGTGGCCCACCTCACCGGCCCGGGCACTGGCTTGGACACGGCGGGCGTCAGCCACAAGACCCAGGTCATCGAACGCGCCCTGGCCTTGCACGCGGCGCAGCGAGGTGATCCGTTGCAAACCCTGTTCAACCTCGGCGGCTTTGAAATCGCCGCGCTGGTCGGTGCTTACCTGGCCTGTGCCCAAGAGGGGCTGGCGGTGCTGGTGGACGGCTTTATCTGCAGCGTTGCGGCCCTGATTGCCGTGCGCCTCAATCCTGCGTGTCGCGAGTGGCTGCTGTTCGGCCATCGCGGGGCGGAGCCGGGTCACCGGTATGTCCTGCAAGCGTTGAATGCGCAACCGCTGCTCGAACTCGGCTTGCGCCTGGGCGAGGGCAGTGGTGCGGCGCTGGCGGTGCCCTTGTTGCGCCTGGCCTGCGACCTGCACGGACAGATGGCGACCTTTGCCGAGGCGGCGGTTGCCGATCGCCCGGCATGACCTTGCACCTGGACCTGCTACGCCACGGTGAAACCGAACTGGGTGGCGGCCTGCGAGGCAGTCTGGATGACACGCTGACGCCGCTGGGTTGGCAGCAGATGCGCGACGCCGTCGTAGGCGCTGGCCCCTGGGACCGCCTGGTGAGTTCGCCCCTGCAACGCTGTGCGCGGTTTGCCGAGGAACTGGGCGCGCAACTGGGCCTGCCGGTAAGCCTGGAGCAGGACCTGCAAGAGCTGCATTTTGGCGCCTGGGAGGGGCGCAGCGCGGCGGCGTTGATGGAGACTGACGCTGATGCCCTTGGCCGGTTCTGGTCGGACCCTTATGGTTTTACCCCGCCCGAGGGCGAGCCAGTCAGCGACTTCTCGGCGCGGGTGTTGGCGGCGGTGCAGCGCTTGCACCAGGCCTATGCCGGTGAGCGGGTGTTGCTGGTCAGTCATGGCGGTGTCATGCGCCTGCTACTGGCGCGCGCGCGCGGGCTGCCGCGCGAGCAGTTGCTGAACGTCGAAGTCGGCCACGGCGGGCTGTTTTTCCTGCGGGTCGAGGCTGACGCCATGCTTCGGGAAGAGGCGTAGACATGTTGCCAATGTGGATCGCCCTGCAATTTCTCAGCAGCCTGCCGATTCGCCTGCCGGGCATGCCGTCACCTCAGGAGCTGGGGCGCTCGCTGCTGTTTTATCCGCTGGTGGGCCTGTTGTTTGGTGGGCTGTTGTGGGGCCTGAACGGACTATTGGGGGGCGCGCCGGCGCTGTTGCACGCGGCCATCCTGCTGACGGTCTGGGTGGTGCTCAGTGGCGGCTTGCACCTGGACGGCCTGGCCGACAGTGCTGATGCCTGGCTCGGTGGTTTTGGTGACCGCGAACGCACCCTGACCATCATGAAAGACCCGCGCAGCGGACCGATTGCCGTGGTCACCCTGGTGCTGGTGCTGCTACTCAAGTTCGCCGCCTTGCTGGCACTGATCGAACAGCAGGCCACGGTCGCGCTGATCCTCGCGCCACTGCTCGGGCGCACGGCCTTGCTCGGCTTGTTCCTGACGACGCCTTATGTGCGGGCGGGGGGGCTGGGGCAGGCATTGGCTGACCACTTGCCACGCCAGGCCGGCCGGCGGGTGCTGCTGCTCAGTGCGCTGGCCTGTGTACTGATCGCGGGCTGGGGTGGAGTGATTGCGCTGGTGGTGGCGGTCGGGGTGTTCGCCGGCGTGCGTCATTTGATGATGCGCCGCCTTGGCGGGACAACCGGGGATACGGCGGGGGCGTTGCTGGAATTGCTGGAAGTGGCGGTGCTGATGGCTTTGGCGCTGGTTTGAGGGGAGGCGAAAATCGTAAGCAAAGCTTGCATAAAGTTAAACGCGGGTATATACACGCACCATGCTAGCCTCTCAGTGTTTATGCACCAACCTGCGTCGCGCCGCCCGTGGCGTCAGCAGGCATTACGACGGCGCCCTCGACGGCTTCGGGATCAACGTTGCCCAGTATTCTTTGCTGTGCAATCTGCAGCGCCTGGATCAGCCGAGTATTTCCACCCTGGCCGAGGCCATGGGGCTGGATCGCAGTACTCTGGGGCGTAACCTGCGGGTGTTGGAAGGTGAGGGGCTGGTGCGGATGGTCGAGGGTGAAGACCAGCGCAACCGCATCGTGCAATTGACCGAGGCCGGGCGTGAGCGCCTGGCGGCGGCCTTGCCGGCCTGGGAGGCGGCGCAACAACGTTTGATCGATCGGTTGGGCGCCGAGAAGCGCGCAACATTGCTGGCCTTGCTGGACGAACTCGCATGAAGCGGGTTTTTTCGAGTTTAAGCGGGTATATACCCGCGATTGGAGAATAACAATGACATCGATGTGGCGTACCAGCGGTTGGATTTTACTCGGGAGTGCGCTGATTCTGGCGTTGTCCCTCGGCGTGCGGCATGGCTTCGGTCTGTTCCTGCCGCCGATGAGTGAGCAGTTCGGCTGGGGGCGTGAAGTGTTCGCCTTCGCCATCGCCTTGCAGAATCTGATCTGGGGCCTGGCGCAGCCCTTTACCGGCGCGCTGGCCGATCGCTTCGGCGCCGCGAAAGTGGTGCTGGTGGGAGGTGTCTTGTATGCGGTGGGCCTGGTGTTCATGGGGCTGTCCGACTCGCCCCTGTCACTGTCGCTGAGCGCCGGCCTGTTGATTGGTATCGGCCTGTCCGGGACGTCTTTTTCGGTGATTCTCGGCGTGGTTGGGCGGGCCTTGCCGGCGGAGAAACGCAGCATGGGCATGGGGGTCGCCAGTGCTGCCGGCTCCTTCGGCCAGTTCGCCATGTTGCCCGGCACCCTGGGCCTGATCGGCTGGCTCGGCTGGTCCAGCGCGCTGCTGGTGCTGGGCGTGCTGGTGGCGCTGATTGTGCCGCTGGTGAGCATGCTCAAGGACAAGCCGCTGCCAGTGCTGGGCCATGAGCAGACGCTGAAGGAGGCCCTGCGCGAGGCCTGTTCGCACTCCGGCTTCTGGCTGCTGGCGTTCGGCTTTTTTGTCTGTGGTTTCCAGGTGGTGTTCATCGGTGTGCACTTGCCGGCCTACCTGGTGGATCAGCATCTTCCGGCCACCGTCGGCACCACGGTGCTGGCCTTGATTGGCCTGTTCAATATCTTCGGCACCTACACCGCCGGTTGGCTCGGCGGGCGGATGTCCAAGCCGCGCCTGCTGACCGGCCTGTACCTGCTGCGCGCGGTGGTGATCGGGCTGTTTCTGTGGATGCCCGTCACCCAGACCAGCGCCTACCTGTTCGGCATGGCCATGGGCTTCCTCTGGCTGTCGACGGTGCCTTTGACCAACGGTACGGTGGCGACCCTGTTCGGTGTGCGAAATCTCTCTATGCTGGGAGGTATCGTCTTCCTCTTTCACCAATTGGGCTCGTTCCTCGGTGGCTGGTTGGGCGGGGTGGTGTATGACCGAACAGGAAACTACGACTTGATCTGGCAAGTGGCGATTCTCCTCAGCTTGTTGGCGGCTGCCTTGAACTGGCCTGTGCGTGAGCGTCCGGTGGCGCGCCTGCAAGCCCAGGCGAGCGCGGCATGAGGTGGATCGCCTTGAGGCTGGTGGCGACGGCGGTTGTCGCGCTGCTGCTGGCGCTGGCCTGGTGGGGCTGGCATCAGGGCGGCCTGGCCATGATGCAGCTGGGACTGGGAGCTTGCTAAATAGCCACTTGCCATCATTCGTGCAGGGCGAGTAACGTCGCCCTCTGACGATTTCTCGAGGACACCCGATATGCTGATGCGCTGGCTAGCTGTTCCCGCTCTGCTGTTGCTGGTCGCAGGCCCGGCGTTGGCCGCTGAGTGCCCGGCACTGCTGTCGGGCTCATTGCCCAAGCTGCATGCCAAGGAATCCATTGAGCTGTGCCAGCGTTTTGCCGGCAAACCGCTGGTGGTGGTCAATACCGCCAGCTTCTGTGGTTTCGCTCCGCAGTTCAAAGGCCTTGAGGCGTTGTACCAGCGCTACAAGGAGCAGGGGCTGGAAGTGCTTGGCGTGCCGTCCAATGATTTCAAGCAGGAGTCCGCGGATGGCGCGGAGACGGCCAAGGTCTGCTACGTCAATTATGGCGTGACCTTCACCATGACCGAGCCGCAGAAAGTTCGCGGTGCCAGCGCCATCCATCTGTTCAAGGTGCTTGCCGAGCAAAGCAGTTCGCCGAAGTGGAATTTCTACAAGTACGTGGTGGACCGCCAGGGCAAGGTGATTGCCAACTTCTCCAGCCTGACCAAACCCGAAAGCCCGGAATTCATCGCGGCGGTGGAGCAGGCCCTGGCCTCGAAACCCTGAATGCCAGCCATTAAAAAGCCCCGCCTCTGAACCAGAGAGCGGGGCTTTTTGCTGTTCAGCAAGCGCGCCATTCAGGCGCGCCGTGAATCAGAAGCGGTAGGTCGCGCCCACACCAAAGCCGTTTGCCCAGTTTTCATACTTGGCGTTGTAGCTCTGGCCACGATCGTTCTGATTGTTGACCTTGACGGCTTCTTCCTTGAGGTAGGAGTAGGCCATGTCGATGGTCAGGTCTTCCGTTGGGCTCCAGCCGGCGCCCAGGCTGAAGATGGTACGGTCGCCAGTCGGGATGCGTGGGGAGCGATCGACGTTGTTGGTCGGGGCCTGGTCAAACGACAGGCCGGTACGCAGTACCCACTGTTTGTTCAGCTTGTACGAAGCACCGACGGCGTGCGCCCAGGTGTCATGCCAGTTCTGCTCTTCGGTGATTTCACCGAACTGCGAGCCCAGCACGCCAGGTACACCCTTGTTCTCTACGGTGATTTCTTTCAGGCGGCTCCAGCGGGTCCAGGTGCTGCCTGCGTACAGGGTCCACTGGTCGTCCAGAGCGTGGGTCACCGAGAAGTCCACGGACTCAGGGGTGGTCAGGTCCAGGGACGCGTCGTACTTCTGGTCCTTGCTCTGGCCAGCCAGCGGCAGCAGGCCGTAGTTGACCTTGGTGTTGCCTTCGAGCTTGTACTTCACTTTCGAGTGGTAGGTCAGGCCGACGCGGGTGCTGTCGGTCAACTGGGCCAGGATCCCGATGTTGTAGCCCAGGGCGGTATCGTCGCCCTTGATGCGCACGTGGCCATCGGGAGCAGCCTGGGTAATCGACAGGTCGGATTCCAGCTTGCCTTGGATACGGTTGATGGTCGGACCAAAACCGATGGAGACCTTGTCATTGAATGCGTAGGAAACAGTTGGCTGCAGGGTCACGACTTTAACGTCGCTCTTGCTGCCGAAGTATTTGCCGGCAAAACCGTTCTCGTAGTCGGTGACCAGGCCAAATGGCGCGTACATGCCAACGCCGACGGCCCATTGGTCATCGATCGGCTTGACGTAGTAGCCCATGGGAACGGCAATGAACGGAACCATGTCGCCCTGGTTGGTGCCATTGTTAGGGCTGGAGGTGGCATTGCTGATGTCAGTGTGGGCATCGAGCATGGCGACCCCGCCAGTGACTTGTTCGCGCTTGAGGCGCGCCATGCCGGCAGGGTTACCGAAAACTGTGCTTGCATCATCGGCGACAGAAGAACGCCCGGCGAAACCAGTACCCATCCCACTGATGCTTTGTTCGTTGATGGCAAAGCCAGCTGCGAAGATCTGGGTGGATGCCAAGGTAACGGCGAGGCTAAGGGTGGTTTTGAGCATGACTTTTTTCATTATTAGAACTCCGGGTGATCACCGGGGCGAAAATTACCAACATTTTCGACTCAGCGCTATAGCCGGTAATGCTTGAGATAGAGCGGTTTTGTAGGACAATCCGACCATAATCGCGGGGTTTTCACCGATCTTGCAAATTGCCCGGTCAGCAGGCGACCTGATTCATCGGTGAAACACAGTCGCGCCATGCACAAGTGAAGTCGCGCAGGCGTCCTTGGGGTTGGAAGGTCTGGCGCCAGATTCGGGCCATTCCCAACAGGTCGTCGGGTTCGGGCAGCGGGGTGTTTTGCTCTTCGATCAGCAGCCAGGCAATGGCCGTGGCATAACGCAGATTGACCGTCAGTTCCAGGTGCGGACCACTGAGAAAGGCATGCTGGCTGGCGAGGCCGCGCACCAGGCTGGCACGTTCCGGATCCAGGGCCAGGTAGTCATCCCACAGGGCCTGGTGGCGAAGCTCGGCAATCCGGTACAGGCCGTGGCCACGGCGGTCATGCAGGGCGGAGCCGAGGGCTGACTGGCTGGCGGCGACACCCAGCAGCAGGGATTCGGCAGTCGTGCTATGTCGTCCCAGGTAAATCAGGGTAGGACGGATCACAAAACGGCACAGTTCGCTGGCAGCGATACCCATAAGGCCCTCGAAACATTAAGTGAGCGGCGATACCTGAATGGGGGGCTTGGCAGCGGTAGGTCGACTCAGGCTCGCCGGAAGCGGATCATGCCGCTTGAGTTGAAGTGTAGTGTCATATTCTTGCTGTAAAGGACTGTTTTTAAAATATTTCCAGCTCGCAGTTATAACCGTTATATCGGTTGGTGCTTAAGCCAGGGTGGGGCGATGGGAAATATCAGGCAATAAAAAGCCCCGCATTTTCAGCGGGGCTCTTGTGGTGTTCAGCCTTTCTCGCGTCTCAGGCAACCAGTGCCTGGCGAGTACGCTCGATCACGGCCTGCAGCGGCTCGGCGCTGGAGTACTGGTCGGGATACAGGCGTTCGCTGTGACGAGCGATCCCGTGTTCGTTGACCAGCGTGAAGCTGAAGCAGCCTTTGCGAGCGGCCATGATCAGGCAGTTCATTGGGGCAAAAGCGTTGGTTAGGGTGCGAATGGCATCCTGAGTATGGATTTGAGTCGACATAATTATTGGTGTTCCTGCAAATGACACGGAATCTGATCCGTGCAGCGTTAAAACGTTCCAGTAACGTCGATCACCATTGATCGAACGAAGAACCCGACTGGAACAAAGCAGCCAGTTGAAGCGCTATTAAATGTGCGCGCTTGGGCCGGCAGGTAGGTACTTAGGAGGGCAGGCAACACATCAAGGGCAAAGGTTCTGGGCCCGGGGTGAAGATCCTGATCAATTTGCAGGTTGGTTCGGTCAGAGTAAGTGAGCTTCGCAACACCCTTTGCATTCGATTCAAAGGCTGTGTTGTCGCAAGCGTTACCTGGAAACCATCGAGGTGGTCGATCCCGTGATGTCGGTAGAAGCTTCTCTTTAGGGAAGGTATACCGCGGGAGGTGTTCGACCAGAATTGACTTTCAGCTTGGTACTAACGCTGCGGATACTAACGGATTGAAATGCTTAAGGGAAGTGTGTTAGGCAAAAAACATTTGCTTACGTTTGCTGGGTTGTTACCTCTGCTTGGCAAAACGCACGCAAAAAGTGCGGTGATATAACCAGTGCACAGGTACTTGTGCACAATAGCCGGGCAGGGTGTCACCCCGCCGACATTTCCCCACTGGGTACAGTGGGTGCCTGTAGTGAAAATTTAAGTCAATGAAAAACATCGCTTTTTTTTACTGGTGAAAAAATCGTCAGTTTGAGCGGGAGCCCCATTCCACAGGGCTTCTGGCGAGTTCGGGGCGGGTTGTCCACTGAGTTATCCACAGCTTCTGTGGATTGTCCCGAGCGCTTGCTCTAGGACGGGCGTGCTGGGTTTTTTTCGGCTTTACCCGTACGAAAAAAGGAGTAAAGTGGCGCGCCTTCCGATCTGTCCCACAGTGCTTTATGAAGTTTCGCTCAGTATCAACTTCTGTTACCTCCCCACCCTCAGGTGTTACCGCCCCCAAGCGCATGTCAATGCGAGTGGCCGAGTGGCTGCTTGACAGTCCCCGCCTGGGCGATAACCCCAACGTCAAACATTTTGCCGGGCGTTTGCTCAAGGCACCTGCCCGTGAAGGGGTGGTGGCCGCGCAAAGTCGCCTGGGTCAATTGATGTGCCGCGAATGTGGCAATGCCCGCGACCGCCGCATTGGCCAGGACCTGCTGCGCCAGGCTGCACGTGCCGGTGACCGGCGGGCCCTGCGCGAGCTCGGGCAGATCGAAGACTGAGCTGTCCAAGCCCGGGCGGCTTGGTTAACCTTCGGGCTTTAATTCTTCGGCAGGAGTCGTCATGGCTATGGACTTGACCAGTGTGTTGCTCGGTCTGGCGGGCGCTGGGTTGCCGTTGTTGTTTCTGGCGTGGCAACTGCAGCGGCGCTTGAGCCTGGCACAGGCCGACCGGGCGCTGCTGGAAGAGCGCCTGGGTACCGCCCAGTTGGCCCAGGACGGCCTGAGCGCGCAACTGGACGCCTGCCGCGATGAAATCAGCGACCTGGGACAAGCCAACGCCAGCAAGCAAGCCGAACTGGCGGCTGTGCGCCGGGAAGTCGAACTGCTGCAGATAGAGCGCGACAACGCCCGTGACGCGGCCCATGCCTGGAACCTCGAGCGCAACAGCAAAGAGACCGAGCTGCGGCGCCTGGACGCCCAGGCCGCTTCGCTGAATGCCGAATTGCGTGAGCAACAGGACAGCCATCAGCAACGCCTCAACGACCTGCAAGGTTCGCGCGATGAGCTGCGCGCGCAGTTCGCCGAGTTGGCGGGGAAGATCTTCGATGAGCGCGAGCAGCGCTTTGCCGAGACCAGCCAGCAGCGCCTGGGCCAGTTGCTCGACCCGCTGAAGGAGCGCATTCAATCCTTCGAAAAGCGCGTCGAGGAAAGTTATCAGGCCGAGGCGCGCGAGCGTTTCTCCCTGGGCAAGGAGCTGGAGCGCCTGCAACAACTGAACCTGCGCCTGAGTGACGAGGCCACCAATCTCACCCGAGCCCTCAAGGGCCAGAAAACCCAGGGCAACTGGGGCGAGTTGATTCTGGAGCGGGTGCTGGAGCATGCGGGCCTGGAGAAGGGTCGCGAGTACCAGACCCAGGTCAATCTCAAGGGCCCGGATGGCGAGCGTTTCCAGCCGGACGTGTTGATCTACCTGCCGGGCGACAGGCAAGTGGTGGTCGACTCCAAGGTTAGCCTCACGGCCTATCAACAGTACGTGGCTGCCGAGGATGCGGCGCTCGGCCAGGCGGCTCTCAAGCAGCATGTGCAATCCTTGCGCAACCACGTCAAAGGCTTGTCCGACAAGGATTACAAACGCCTGGAAGGCCTGCACAGCCTCGACTTCGTATTGTTGTTCGTGCCCATCGAAGCAGCCTTTTCGGCTGCGCTGCAGGCGGAGCCGAACCTGTTTCAAGAGGCCTTTGATCGGCACATCGTGATCGTCAGCCCGACCACCCTGCTGGCGACCCTGCGGGTGATCGACAGCCTGTGGAAGCAGGAGCGCCAGAGCCAGAACGCCCGGGAAATCGCCGAACGTGCGGGTTGGTTGTACGACAAGTTCGTGTTGTTCATCCAGGACCTGGACGAAGTCGGCAATCGCCTGCAGCAGTTGGATAAAGCCTACAGCGCAGCCCGCAACAAGCTGACCGAGGGCCGTGGCAACCTGGTCAGCCGCAGCGAGCAGCTCAAGCTGCTCGGCGCACGGGCCAGCAAGAGCCTGCCAGCAGACTTGCTGGAGCGGGCGATGACCGATGTTGATGGCTTGGCTGAATTGCCCGAGTAACCCTAGTCGTCCCCGGCGCTGTCGGTCGCAGCCTCGCGTTGCTCGACAGCTGCTACGGGTTCGTCGCCCGGGTGATGGTCAAAGCGGCAAATGCCGACTCAACAAGGCTCGCAAGGCCGCCGGTTTCACTGGTTTGGCCAGGTAATCCAGCCCCGCGGCATGCACTTGGGCGACCATCTCGGGGCGGCCGTCGGCGCTGATCACCACGCCTGGCACCGGCTCACCCAGGCGGGTGCGCAGCCAGGCCATCAGTTGAGTCCCGGTTTCGCCGTCATCGAGGTGGTAGTCCACCAGTGCCAGTTGCGGGCGCATGCCGTCGTTGAGCAGGTTCGCGCATTCCTCGCGGTTACGCGCGGTGTACACCTGGCAGCCCCAGCGCGTGAGCAGGCTATTCATGCCGATCAGGATGCTGTCTTCGTTATCCACGCACAGCACCTGCGCGCCCGTGGGCAGGCGGCCGTTGAGCTCGGCGACTTTGTCGGGCGCGCTGGCCTGGGCGCGGGCCAGCGGCACGCTGACGCTGAACACGCTGCCTTTGCCCGGCCATGAGCGTACTTGCAGTTGATGGCCGAGTACCCGGCACAAGCCGTCGGCAATCGCCAGGCCCAGGCCCAGGCCTTTCTCGGCGCGGGTCTGGTGGCTGTCCAGGCGCTTGAACTCTTCGAAGATCACCTGGCGCTTGTCTTCCGGGATCCCCGGGCCACGGTCCCAGACTTCCAGGCACAGTTGGTCGCCCTTGCGGCGCACCCCCAGCAGCACCGGGCCCTTGGCGTAGCGGAAGGCATTGGTGAGGAAATTCTGCAGCACCCGGCGCAGCAGTTTGCTGTCGCTGTCGACCCGCAGGCGGCTGCCGCGCAAGCGGAATTTCAAGCCTTGCTCGCGGGCCAGGGCCTTGAATTCAGCGCCCAGGGTGTCGAACAGTTCGTTGAGCACGAAGGGTTGGCGATCCGGGTTGATCTTGCCGTTTTCCAGGCGCGAGATGTCCAGCAGATCGCTGATCAGGTCTTCGGCCGAGCGCAGCGAACTGTCCAGGTGATGCACCAGTTGCTGGGTTTCCGGGCTCAGGTCTTCGTCGCGGTGGGACAGGGCGGCGGAGAACAGGCGCGCGGCATTCAACGGCTGCATCAAGTCATGGCTGACCGCCGCGAGGAAACGGGTCTTCGACTGGTTGGCTGACTCGGCCGTGCCCTTGGCTTCGGTCAGGGCGACGTTCAGTTGCGACAGTTCGTGGGTCCGCTCGGTGACGCGGCGCTCCAGGCCTTCGTTGGCCTCGGTCAGCGCCTGTTCGGCTTCGCGGAATGCGGTGATGTCGGTGAAACTCATGACAAAACCACCGCCCGGCATCGGGTTGCCGATCAACTCGATCACCCGGCCGTTGGGGAACAGTCGCTCGGAGGTGTGGGCGCGACCCTGGCGCATCCAGTGCAGGCGGCGGGCCACGTGCACTTCCGCTTCGCCGGGGCCACACAGGCCGCGCTCGGCATTGTGGCGAATGATGTCGGCAATCGGCCGGCCGACGCTGATCAAGCCGTCAGGATAGTTGAACAGTTCCAGGTAGCGGCGGTTCCAGGCCACCAGCTTGAGCGACTGGTCGACCACGCTGATGCCCTGGGTGATGTTTTCGATCGCGCCTTGCAGCAGTGCGCGGTTGAACTGCAGCACTTCCGAGGCTTCGTCGGCGATGCGTACCACGTCTTCGAGCTGCATTTCCCGGCCTTCAATCGCGGCTTTCACCACGGCGCGGGTCGATGAAGCCCCCAGGACACCGGCGAGCAACCGCTCGGTGTGGGCGATCCATTCACCGTCGGCATTCTGGTTCGGGTTGAAGCCTTTGCCCTGGCGATAGGCGAAGCGGATGAAGCTCTGCCGCGCCCGCTCTTCGCCGACGAAGCGGGCCGCCAGTTGCAGCAGGTCGTCGATCTGCACCGCGAGCAGCGAGCGACCACTGGGCCGCGCGCTGATCTCCTGGCCGATGAAGCGCCCGGCTTGCCAGTGTTCCGAGACCCGGGTGCGGGACAGCACCGAGACCCAGGCAAACAGGGTGAAGTTACCCGCCAGTGACAGCACCACACCCTGGGTCAGCGGGGTGATCGGCAGGTTCAGCGGGTTGCTGTGCAGCCAGCCGAGACCGGGGAAGGTGCTCAGCGACCAGCCCATGCTGTGGGCGGCAATCGGCAGGATCAGCGTGTAGAACCACAGGAAGGTGCCCGCGGCGAGGCCGGCGAATACGCCGCGGCGGTTGGCCTGTTTCCAGTACAGCGCGCCAAGCATCGCGGGGGCCAGTTGGGTGACCGCGGCAAAGGCGATCTGGCCGATGGTGGCCAGGCTAGCGGTCGAGCCAAGCAGGCGATAGGCGACATAGGCCAGCAGCAGAATCACCACGATGCTCACGCGGCGGACCGAGAGCATCCAGTGGCGGAACACTTCGAACGGGCGCTCGGCGTTTTTGCGCCGCAGCAGCCACGGCAGCAGCATGTCGTTGGAAACCATGGTCGACAGCGCGACACTGGCGACGATCACCATGCCGGTGGCGGCCGAGGCACCGCCGATGAATGCCAGCAGCGCCAGGGCCGGATGGGCCTGGGCCAATGGCAGGCTGATGACGAAAGAGTCTGGCAGCACGGAACTGGGCAGCAGCATTTGCCCGGCCAGGGCAATCGGCACCACGAACAACGCGGCCAGCGCCAGGTAGGCGGGGAATACCCATTTCGCCAGGCGCAGGTCCTGGGGTTCGATGTTCTCCACCACCGTGACGTGAAACTGCCGGGGCAGGCAGATGATCGCCATCATCGCCACACCGGTCTGCACCACCATCGACGGCCAGTTGATGGTTTCCTTCCAGTATTGCTCCAGGCGCGGGGCGAGCATGGCCTGGTCGAACAGGTCATCGAAACCGTCGTACAGGCCGTAGGTGACAAATGCGCCGACGGCAAGAAAAGCGAACAGCTTGACCAGCGACTCAAAGGCAATCGCCAGCACCATGCCCCGGTGGTGCTCGGTGGCATCCAGGTTGCGGGTGCCAAAGACGATGGTGAACAGCGCCAGGATCAACGACACGATCAGCGCCGTGTCCTGGGCGCGGGTGCCCATGGCGTCGGCACCGGCGCCGATCAGCAGGTTGACTCCCAGGACGATACCTTTGAGCTGCAAGGCAATGTAAGGCAACACGCCGACCAGGCAGATCAGCGCCACCACCACCGCCAGCGACTGGGATTTGCCGTAGCGGGCGGCGATGAAGTCGGCAATCGAGGTGATGTTCTCCTGCTTGCTGATCATCACCATCTTTTGCAGGACCCAAGGCGCGAACACCAGCAACAGGATCGGCCCCAGGTAAATCGGCAGGAACGACCAGAGCTGTTCGGCGGCCTGGCCTACCGCACCAAAGAAGGTCCAGCTGGTGCAATAGACGGCCAGCGACAGGCTGTACACCCAGGCGCGCATGCGCGGCGGCAGCGGCGTGCTGCGGCGATCGCCATAAAAGGCGATGGCGAACATGATGGCCATATAGGCCAGGGCGACGGCGGCGATCAGCCCGCTGGACAACGACATGGAAACTCCTGGCAAAAGACCCCCGGGACTGCAGTCCGGTCGAACAGTCTCGCACGATGTTCAGGCGGCGTCAGTGTCGACCAAGGTCTCAGCGTGGCGGGGTGTCGCAGGGCGATCTTGAGCGAGCCGAGCCTGAGCAGGGCATTTGCGTTAGCCTAGGCCATCAATCAGTACTGACCCCAAGGATTGCCCCCACCCATGAAGATCATCCGCAGCAAAGCGTTTACCGGCGAGCGTGCCTGGGCGGCGCTGGATATCGCCAACATGAATGGCATCACCACCCGCCTGCACTGGACGGATCAGCCATACAAATGGCACGTCAACGATGGTCAGGAAGTGTTTGTAGTGCTCGATGGACAGGTGCAGATGCGCTACCGCGAGAACGGTGTCGAGCAAGCCGTTGTGCTGGAGGTCGGGGACATTTTCTACGCCGCGGTGGGGACCGAGCACGTGGCGCATCCACAGGGCCCGGCGCGGGTGCTGGTGATCGAATCCGAGGGCAGTGTGTAGAGCGCATATCTGCAAAATAGATAACAGTTAGAGATATTACCCGTTATATAGATATTCGATCTGCTTCTATCATGGGCTCTACCTCATCAGGGGACAGGAGCTCAGCATGCAATGCGCCAATAGCAGCAAAATTCTCAACCGGCCCTTGAGCCAGTTACAGCACCCGCGCGAAGTGATTCGCCAGTTCACGCCCAACTGGTTCGCCGCCACCATGGGCACCGGGGTGCTGGCATTGGCCTTGGCCCAGTTGCCGCTGGCAATCCCCGGACTGCGGGTGTTCGCCGAAGGCCTGTGGCTGTTCAATATTGGTCTGTTTGTGTTGTTCAGCGTGCTGTATGCCGCGCGCTGGGTGTTGTTCTTCGATGAGGCGCGGAGGATTTTCGCCCACTCCACGGTGTCGATGTTTTTCGGCACCATTCCCATGGGCCTGGCCACCATCATTAATGGTTTCCTGGTGTTTGGCGTGCCGCGGTGGGGACAGGATGTGGTCCAGGTGGCCGAGGTCCTGTGGTGGCTGGACGTCGCCATGTCGCTGGCCTGCGGCGTGCTGATCCCGTACATGATGTTCACGCGGCAGGAGCACAGCATCGACCAGATGACCGCGGTGTGGTTGTTGCCGGTGGTGGCGGCGGAAGTGGCTGCAGCCAGCGGGGGCCTGCTGGCCCCGCACCTGGCGGACGCCCATGGGCAACTGGTGATGCTCTGCACCAGCTACGTGCTGTGGGCGTTCTCGTTGCCAGTGGCGTTCAGCATCCTGACCATCCTGTTGTTGCGTATGGCCTTGCACAAGTTGCCCCACGAGAACATGGCGGCGTCGAGTTGGCTGGCGCTGGGGCCGATTGGCACCGGAGCGCTGGGCATGTTGCTACTGGGCGGTGACGGGCCGGTGATCTTCGCGGCTAATGGCCTGCCGGGAGTCGGTGAAGTGGCGGCGGGGCTGGGGCTGATCGGCGGCATCACCCTGTGGGGGTTTGGCCTGTGGTGGATGCTGATGGCGGTGCTGATTACCCTGCGCTACTTGCGCGACGGCATTCCCTTCAACCTCGGTTGGTGGGGCTTTACCTTCCCGCTGGGCGTTTATTCGCTGGCCACCTTGAAGCTGGCCAGCACCCTGGGCCTGGCCTTCTTCAGCCTGTTCGGTTCGGTGCTGGTGGTGCTGCTGGCGAGCCTGTGGCTGATCGTCGCCAAACGTACGGTGCAGGGAGCATGGCGCGGTGAGTTGTTTGTCTCGCCGTGCATCGCCGGATTGAAGAAATAGTTTTAAGGTTGTGGCCTGGATCGCTGAGCGACATTCCAATAAGAGCATCCAAGCCACTCAGGGACATGGAAGATGAGTCAACCTTCGCAGTTCACCTTGCTTCGCAAGCGGCGCTTCCTACCGTTTTTTCTTACGCAATCGCTCGGGGCGTTCAACGACAACATCTTCAAGCAGTCGTTGATCCTCGCCATTCTGTACAAGCTGGCCATTGAGGGCGACCGCTCGATCTGGGTCAACCTGTGCGCGTTGCTGTTTATCCTGCCGTTCTTTCTGTTTTCGGCGCTGGCCGGACAGTTCGGGGAAAAGTTCGCCAAGGACGCGTTGATCCGTCTGATCAAGCTGGGGGAAATCGCCATTATGGCGGTAGGCGCGGTCGGCTTCATGTTCAATCACCTATGGCTGATGCTGCTGGCGTTGTTTGCCATGGGCACTCACTCGGCGTTGTTCGGTCCGGTGAAGTATTCGATTTTGCCCCAGGCGCTGCGCGAAGAAGAATTGGTCGGCGGTAATGGCCTGGTGGAAATGGGCACCTTCCTGGCGATCCTCGCCGGGACCATCGGTGCCGGGATCATGATGTCCTCCAGTCACTACGCGCCCATTGTCTCCACGGCGATCATCGCCATCGCAGTGCTCGGTTACCTGGCCAGTCGTGGCATTCCCCGCGCAGCCGCCTCCACGCCTGGGCTGCGGCTGAACTGGAATATCTTCAATGAGTCCTGGGCCACCTTGCGCCTGGGCCTGGGGCAGACACCAGCGGTGTCGCGCTCGATTGTCGGCAACTCATGGTTCTGGTTCGTCGGAGCGATTTACCTGACGCAGATCCCGGCATACGCCAAGGAGTGGATGCACGGCGACGAAACCGTGGTGACCCTGATCCTCACGGTGTTTTCGGTGGGGATTGCCCTGGGCTCGATGCTCTGCGAGAAACTCTCCGGGCGTAAAGTCGAGATCGGCCTGGTGCCCTTTGGCTCCTTCGGCCTGACGGTGTTCGGCCTGCTGCTGTGGTGGCACTCGGGCGGTATCCCGGACAGCGTCGAAGGCCATGGCTGGCTCGAAGTGCTCGGCTTCGCCCATACCTGGCTGGTGCTCCTGGACATCCTCGGGCTGGGGGTGTTTGGTGGTTTCTACATCGTGCCGCTGTATGCATTGATCCAGTCGCGCACCGCCGAACACGAGCGGGCGCGGGTGATAGCTGCCAACAACATCCTCAATGCGCTGTTCATGGTGGTGTCGGCGATTGTCACCATTGTCTTGCTGAGCCTGGCCAAGTTGACGATTCCCCAGTTGTTCCTGGTGGTGTCGCTGCTCAATATCGGGGTCAACACCTACATCTTCCGCATTGTCCCCGAGTTCAGCATGCGCTTCATGATCTGGCTGCTCAGCCATTCCATGTACCGCGTCCAGCACCGGAACCTGGAGCTGATTCCCGATGAGGGTGCGGCGCTTTTGGTGTGCAATCACGTATCGTTTGTCGACGCCTTGCTGATTGGCGGCGCGGTGCGTCGGCCGATTCGCTTCGTGATGTACTACAAGATCTACAACCTGCCGGTATTGAACTTCATCTTCCGCACTGCCGGGACGATTCCCATCGCCGGGCGCCAGGAAGACATCCAGATCTACGAAAGGGCCTTCAGCCGCATCGCCCAGTATCTGAAGGACGGCGAACTGGTGTGCATCTTCCCGGAAGGCAAGCTGACCGCTGACGGTGAGATCGATGAGTTCAAGGGCGGGCTGACGCGGATTCTCGAACAGACTCCGGTGCCGGTGATTCCCTTGGCCCTGCAAGGGTTGTGGGGCAGCTTTTTCAGCCGCGACCCAAACAAGGGTTTTTTCCATCGGCTATGGTCGCGGGTGACCCTGGTGGCAGGCCCGCCGGTAGCCGCCGAGGCGGCAGCGCCGGCGCAGTTGCAGGCACGGGTCAGCGAGTTGCGGGGGACGGTGCGCTAGGAAGTGCACAGATAAAAAACGCCCGCGTAATGCGGGCGTTTTTTATTCAGTTGATCAGGCCGCGCTGATTTTCAGCCCGACCAGTCCGGCAATGATCAGCGCAACGCTGGCCAGGCGGAACAGCGCCATGGATTCACCAAACAGAATGATCCCGGCGATGACTGTGCCCACTGCGCCTACACCCGTCCAGATCGCGTAGGCGGTGCCCAGCGGCAACTCCTTCATCGCCAGCCCGAGCAAGCCGAGACTGATGGCCATGGCGACGATTGTCAGGGCGGTGGGCAGGGGGCGGCTGAAGCCGTCGGTGTATTTCAGGCCAACGGCCCAGCCGACTTCAAACAGACCGGCGAAAAACAGAATGATCCAGGACATGCAAACCTCCATCGATTGACGGGGCCGTCCCCAGATTAATGACTCGATCGAGCCGCGAGGTCGTCCTCGCGTTGCGCAGTATAGTGCCCATCATTAGTCCGGGGATCAAGCTCCCACGTCAGTCAGCCGCTTGTTGTGCCGCCAGTTCCCGGTCCTGTTTCTCACTCATGCGCCGGAAGTAGGTCGAGAGCAGGGCGCCGGAAATATTGTGCCAGACGCTGAACAGGGCGCTGGGCACCGCCGCCAGCGGCGAGAAGTGCGCGCTGGCCAGTGCCGCCCCGAGCCCCGAGTTCTGCATACCGACTTCCAGGGCGAGGGTTTTACGTTGCGCCAGTGGCAATTTGAACAGGTGGCCGGTGAGGTAGCCCAGCAGATAGCCGAAGCTGTTATGCAGCATCACTACCGCCATGATCAGCAGGCCGGATTCGGCAATTTTCGCCTGGCTGGCGGCGACTACTGCGGCTACGATGATGACGATGCTCACCACCGAAATCAGTGGCAAGACCTCGACCGCATAACGCGCCCGTGCACCCAGCACGCGCTGTGCGATCACGCCGAGAACGATAGGCAGCAGGACGATTTGCAGGATCGACCAGAACAACTCCATGAACGAGACAGGCAGCCAGGCCGAAGCCAGCAACCAGATCAGCGTCGGGGTCAGCAGTGGGGCAAGCAGTGTGGTGATGGCGGAGATGGCTACCGCGAGTGCGAGGTCGCCCCGGGCCAACCAGGTCATGACGTTGGAGGAGGTGCCACTTGGGCAGCAACCCACCAGGATTACCCCGACGGCGATTTCCGGCGGCAGGCTGAATACCTGGCAGAGCAACCAGGCCATTCCCGGCATGATCACGAACTGCGCGACCACACCCAACGCCACGCGCCACGGATGACGTGCGACTTCGGCGAAGTCTTCGAGTTTGAGGGTCAGGCCCATGCCGAACATCACCAGCCCCAGCAGCGGCACGATGAAGCTTTTCAGGTCGATGAACCAAGACGGTTGCAGGAATGCCACGACCGCAAAAATCAGTACCCAGTAAGCAAAGGTGTTGCCGACAAAACGACTCAGTGCTGCCAATGCGCGCATGACCTGTTCCTTATTATTAGTTACACCATACAAACACTTGTAGGAGCGAGCTTGCTCGCGATGGTGTATCAGACATCACTCATTTACCTGACACACCATCGCGAGCAAGCTCGCTCCTACAAGAGAGATCGCCAGGCTTTAGATGCCCTGCGGAATCTCTTCGCCGCCCAGCGCTTCCACCAGTGCCGGGAGGAATTCGCCGAAGGTCAGCATCATCAGGGTGAAGCTGGCGTCCAGTTGGCCCAGGGCTTCGTCGCCACCGTCCTGTTCCGCCTGGTCTTGCAACAGGTCTTCGAACTTCAGGCGCTTGACCACCATCTTGTCGTCGAGGACAAACGACAGTTTGTCTTGCCAGGCCAGGGACAGCTGGGTCACCACTTTACCGGTGCTCAGGTGCAGCTGGATTTCTTCGCTGGTCAGGTCCTGGCGTTTGCAGCGCACGATGCCGCCGTCTTCGTGGGTGTCGCGCAGTTCGCACTCGTCCAGCACAAAGAAGTCGTCCGCGGCTTTCTGGGTAGTGACCCATTCGGTCATGGTTGCGGTCGGCGACATTTTCACTGTCAGCGGACGCACCGGCAGGGTGCCGATCACTTCACGCAGGGTCGACAGCAGGTCTTCGGCACGTTTCGGGCTGGCCGAGTTGACGAGGATCAGGCCCTGCTTCGGCGCGATGGCAGCGAAGGTCGACGAGCGGCGGATAAAAGCGCGCGGCAGGAACGCCTGGATGATTTCATCCTTGAGCTGATCGCGTTCCTTCTTATAGACCTTGCGCATTTGCTCGGCTTCGATCTCTTCGACCTTTTCCTTGAGCGCGTCACGCACGACGCTGCCTGGCAGGATGCGCTCTTCCTTGCGTGCGCTGATCAGCAGGAAGTCACCGCTGACATGTACCAATGGTGCATCTTCGCCTTTGCCGAACGGCGCGACGAAACCGTAGGTGGTCAACTCCTGGCTTGCACATGGACGCGCCAGCTTGGTGGCCAGTGCAGTTTCCAACGCCTCGGCATCAACAGGCAGATCTTGGGTCAGGCGATAGATAAGCAGGTTTTTGAACCACATGGGGTGAGTCTCTCCTTTATACAAAGGGGGGCATTATTCTCCGCGCAGCTCAATAGGCCAACCCTTCGCTAAGCCTTTGGAAGGCCTGAAAAAATTATTTAAAAAAGTGCTTGCCAGAGGTGGGGTCGCTCCGTAGAATGCGCGCCACACCGAAGCGAAGGGTGATTAGCTCAGCTGGGAGAGCGTCTGCCTTACAAGCAGAATGTCGGCGGTTCGATCCCGTCATCACCCACCATTCGTTTTCAGTGTTATGCGCAGCGGTAGTTCAGTCGGTTAGAATACCGGCCTGTCACGCCGGGGGTCGCGGGTTCGAGTCCCGTCCGCTGCGCCATATTCGGTAACCTGGATCGCTGAACGCCAGGTCACCACGGAAAAGCCCGCTTAGGCGGGTTTTTTTCTGTCCGAAGTTCCTGCAGGAAGCATGTTTCACCGGTTTTTAGATTTATTTGAAAAATACTTCAATTAAATCAACACTTTATAAAAACCTGTGGCATAATGTGTCCCGCAACGAAGGTAAAGGGTGATTAGCTCAGCTGGGAGAGCGTCTGCCTTACAAGCAGAATGTCGGCGGTTCGATCCCGTCATCACCCACCATTTACTTTCAACGCTTAGCGCAGCGGTAGTTCAGTCGGTTAGAATACCGGCCTGTCACGCCGGGGGTCGCGGGTTCGAGTCCCGTCCGCTGCGCCATATTCGGTAACCTGGACCACTGAACGCCAGGTCACCACAGAAAGCCCGCCTAGTGCGGGCTTTTTGCTGTCTGGGATTTGGCAAACTTCCCTTCGCCCCTCCTCGCAACACCTTGGCCGTCCGCGCCCAACCTCTTTGTCGCCAGCCATTCGGACTGCGCCTGATACATGTCAACGACCACACCGGCCAATTCCTATAGAAAGTACCTGGGACCTGCACATCGCGGTTGCCGTTTGCTGAACCTATAAAAACGAAGTGGTGCCTGGCCAGCGGGAAAACCCGACGCCGGCGCCATAAGGGGTGTTTTCAATGGATCTGAATTTGCCGCGATTGGCCGTGTTGGTTTCGTCGTTATTGTTTGTGCACCACCTCAACGCCAGTGAGCCGCCGTCGGCAGCGGCCACAGAGGCTGACCCGTTGATCGCCCAAGGCAAGTACGTGGCCCAGCTCGGCGACTGTATTGCCTGCCACACCGCCAAGGACGGTGCGGTGATGGCCGGCGGCCTGGAACTGACAACGCCCATGGGCACCCTGTATTCCAGCAACATCACCCCCGATCCAGAAACGGGCATTGGCCGCTACACCTTCGAACAGTTTGACCGTGCCATGCGCCAGGGCGTGACGCCAGCGGGCGACAACCTGTACCCGGCGATGCCGTACCCGTCCTACGCCAAGATGAGCGAAACAGATATGCGGGCCCTGTATGCCTACCTGCTGCAGGGGGTCAGCCCGGTCAAGCAGGCCAATCTGCAGGCAGACATGAGCTGGCCGTTCAACCAGCGCTGGGGGCTGTGGTTCTGGAACAAGGTGTTCGTCGATGACGCTCCCTTCGCTGCGGACCCGGCCAAGGACCCACAGGTGAACCGTGGCGCCTACCTGGTGCAGGGCTTGGGTCACTGCGGCGCTTGCCATACCCCACGGGGTATCGCCTTCCAGGAAAAGGCCATGAGTGATGCCGGTGCCAGTGGCAAGCATTACCTGGCCGGGGAGACCGTCGAGCATTGGCGCGCACTCAGCTTGCGCAACCTGTGGACGGTGGAAGACACCGTGCAGTTGCTCAAGACCGGGCAGAACCGATTTGCCACGGTGTCCGGCAACATGGCGGAGGTGATCCATCACAGCACCCAGCATTTTACCGATGATGACCTGACCGCCATTGCGACCTACCTCAAGTCGCTGCCGGCCGGCCCGGATGACCTGCCGCCACCGTCCTTGCCACTGGCCCCGGCGGCGGCTCCGGCGACGCTGTTCAGCAGCCGTGGTGGCCTGGGCTACACGCAGTTCTGTGCCGACTGCCACCGTGCGGATGGCGGTGGTGTACCGGCGATGTTCCCGCCGCTGGCGGGCAACCCGAGCGTGGCCTCGGCCGATCCGACTTCGTTGCTGCACATCACCCTGACGGGCTGGAAAACCGCCGAGACCCAGACCCACCCACGGGTCTACACCATGCCCGGATTCGCCCGGCTGGCCGATGACGAGATCGCCGAAATCCTCAGCTTCGTGCGCACCAGTTGGGGCAATAGCGGCTCAGTGATCAGCGCTGCCCAGGTCAAACAGCTGCGTGGCCAGCTCAAGCCGGTGGACGGGCCTGTCACCTTCGAAACCCCACGCCTGGCCGATATGCTAGTGGCGCCCAATGCGCCACAGGTAGTGCGGGGCATGCGCCTGCACCTGCAGACCAAGGCCCTGTTGCCGGACAACGTCGGTAACGCCTTGAACTGCACCAGTTGCCACCTGAATGCGGGCACTGTTGCCGATGGTTCGCCGTTTGTCGGGGTCTCGGCGTTCTTCCCGGGCTATGCACCGCGTGTGGGACGGGAAATCACCCTCGCCGAGCGCATCAATGGTTGCTTCCGCCGTTCGATGGACGGCAAGCCGCTGCCCGTCGAGTCGGCGGACATGCAGGCGATGATTGCCTACTTCGACTGGATGAAGCGCAACACCCAGCCCGGGGATAAAGTGGCCGGGCGCGGCGTCGGCAAGATCGATCCGGCGATCAAGCCTGACCGCGTCAACGGTGAGCGGGTCTACGCCAAGCAATGCGCGGTGTGCCATGGCACTGAGGGCGAAGGCTTGAAGAGCGCCAAGGGCGAGTGGGTATTCCCGCCGCTGTGGGGCGAGGAGTCGTTCAACATTGGCGCCGGCATGGCGCGCACCTATACCGCGGCGGCGTTCGTCAAACGCAACATGCCGATTGGCTTTCACGAGCAGTTCCCATTGGGGCAGGGCGGGCTTTCTGATCAGGAGGCGGTAGACGTCGCCGAGTACTTCTCCCATCAACCGCGGCCGGACTTCCCGGACAAGCACAAGGACTGGCCAAAAGGTGGCAAACCACAGGATGCCCGGTACTGAGCCTTGATCGCCGCACGCCCGTCGTCTGACGGGCGTGCGGCCTGGCCTTACTGTTCGGCGTTGCGCGCGTGCCGGTAGTCGCTGACCGCTTCGTACACGGCTTTGCGCAATCGATTGATCCCACCGATGGGGCGATGCGCCTCCAGCCCGAACCAGGGATTGAACGACTGATTGTCACATTGCAGGTTCAGCGCCGGGGTGTCGAAGTCCTGGGCGGGAATCCGGATGCGCGCCACGGTTTCGAACGGCGCGTCGCTTTCCTGCCATTCAATGCTGGTGTCTTCGATGGGCATGTATGCGCCCGGGTCCTGACGTTGGATCTGCAGGACAAAGCAGGCCGCGACCCGGTCCGTCGACAGCTGCTGGTTCAACGCACTGCGCAGGAAGTTCGGCAAGGCCTGGTTCTGCGCCGGCAGGGTGTAGCTCGGGCAACTGCCTGGGTCTGGAGCCACGCGAAACTTTGCGTTGGCGTTGCCAAACTTGTAGGGCGAGACGGAAAAATAGGTGCTCTGGGTGGGGCTCGTCGGTGCCGGCGCCAGCGTCGCCAAGGCGATGAACAGATGGCGCACCTGCCAGCTGCGCGGGTCCCAGCCGGGAAAGAATGCGAGGACCTTTTTGCCGTCGGCCTGGGCCGCGACGTTCTGCCGGTACTCGGCAACGTCACTGACGAAAAAGTTCGGGTGGTTGAACATGACGAAGTCCTGTTCGCCACGGCCTTGACGGTCCTTGAGTAACTGCGTGCCGGGTACGTCGAGTAATTTCAGGGCCATGCCCCGGGCATCGCGCATGCTGTCGAACTGCGGGTAGGCATTGCCGTTGGATAGACGCAGGGTCGCTTGCCAGGTCTTGCCGGCTTCGCTGAATACGCCCTGGCGCAGTTCCGGGGCCAGGTCGGTCAATACCTGGACCTCGGCCTGCAAGCAGCCGTGCGCCTTGGCGTGGGCGTCACGCAGGTAACGGGTGTTGTCGCGATGCTGGTCGACGATGCGCACGGCAGTCTGGATCACCTCCTGGGTCATCGCGGCTTCGCCGGCCGGTATCTGCTCCTGGGCGGACACCGGCCCGCTGTGCTGCCAGGCCCACCAGGCGCTGGCCAGGGCCCAGCCGAGCAGGCCGAGTCCGAGTAACCACAGCAGGCATTTACCCAACAACGCCGCGAGGCGCAGCCATAGGCTCATCAACATGTAAAACTCCTTCCTGACTGTCTGCGGCTCATGGCAATTGCGCCTCCAATGGGCCGCCCAGCACCTTCAGGTACTCCAGCAGTGCCCAGCGTTCTTGAGGTAGCAACAGGCGCCCGATGACCCCGTTACCCCGTTCGCCGGCGCGAAACTCGTGGCCGCTGTTGTGGTTGCCGGTAACGCGCGTATCGAACACAAACCCGTTGTCGAAGGCTTCGGTGCGATAGCCCAGGTGTTTGGGGTCGTACTCGAAGGTGCCTTTATAGAAGGTGCTCGCGCGTTCACTTTGCGGTGACAGCAACTGGTAGAGGCTCGGCACCGAGCCGTTATGCAGGAAGGGCGCCGTGGCCCAGACGCCTGCCAGCGGCCGGGCCTTGTAGGCCACGCGTTCGCGCACGCCGATCGGCAGGGCAAAACCATCCATGTCCGGCCGCTCCTCAGGGGTGACGTTGGCCTCGCGGTAGGCGCGGCTCTCGACGAAGGCGGTGACGTAGGCCAGGCCCTTGGCGACTGACAACTGGCTCAGGTCCAGCGGCTCGGTGGGCGTGGGTTGCAGCTTGACGTCGAGGTCGGCCAATTCCGCCGGGTCCCATTGCAGTGGGGTGACGTCGAAGCGGTGCTGCGCGATGTTGTTGGCGCTGGCGGGGTCCGTGCCGATCACTGCCACCGGCAGCATTTTCAACTGCTGCTCGGGGCGGCCGTTGGCCTGGATCACCTTGGGCACGTGGCAACCGGCGCAGTTCTCGGCAAACAGCGCGCGGCCCTGGGCAGCCAGGGGCTTGTCGACGGTGCCCAGCAGCGCTTCGGGCCAGGCGGGCGGCTTGAGGCGCTTGAGGGTTTCTTCGATCAGGTGCAGGTCACGTACGCGCACGCTGGAGGGGTAGCGCGCATCGCCCTTGAGCGGTTGGCCGTTGGCGTCGAAGAAACTCAGGGTGGCGCCCACCCCCAGCGCTTCGCCGACGTTGCGCGCCATGGGCTGCTGCGCCGAGCCGTTCCACTGTACCCAGTCGAAGGTCCAGATATCCCACAGTTGTGGGTAGTCCACTGGGGCGTTGGCGACCCGATAATTGTCCGGGGAAATGGCGTCGCCAAAGGTGGCATTGGCGATACGGCCGAAGGCGTCGGTGCGCCCGGGGCCTTCCTCGGTGGGGTAGAGACCGCGATGGGTGTCGTTCCAGGCCACGCGCAGGAAGGTGTCCAGCGAAGCCTTGAAGTCCTTGCGCAGTTGTCCGTGCTCGGCGTCGTAATCCTGTCCCAGCACATTGCGGGCGAAACGTTCGAATTTCCACGGGTTGTAATAGGTCGAGGCAAGGCTGGCCACCAGTGCCTGGCCGAAGCTGCCGCCGCGTAACGTGGGGACGCTGGAGGGCAGCACGTGCTGCGCCGTACCGCCATCGATGCGCAGGGCCTGGCCCTGGTAGCGCAGCTCGCCGGTGTGGCAGGCGGCGCAGGTAATATCCAGATACTCTTCTTTGCTGCCAGGATTCTGGTGCCTGGCGAAGCCCACCGGCAGATTGCCCGGATTACTGGAGGTGGCCGTTTGCGTCGGGTCCACCAAAAAGCCGAAGCGCGCCAGGTACTGCGGCGCGGCAAAGCGTTGCTCGGAAAACGGCAGCTCAAGGGCCTTGAACCAGTCGTACCGCAAGCCCTTTACCTGGGTGCCCTGGGGGGTGAAGTAATAGGTCTGGCGATCGGCCGCGCTCCACTGGTCGAGGTAGTTCACCTGGGTCACAGGCGTATAAACCGGCAGTTTGGGGTTGGCCACGTAATACAGCACAACGGCCAACGCGACCCCCAACAGGGTCAGAATCAGCAGTAAAAAACGGAGCAGCAGGCGCACGATAAACATCCTTGTAGATTGATCGGGGTGTTATGCCTGAGCTGAAGTTTGGCAGCAAGAGGCCATTACGCCATAGGCTGTGGGAACAGGCTGCGTCTGCCCTCGGCTGAAGCTGACAGAAACTTCACCCTATTCCTGGGTAAAACGCGTTAAAAGACCTGAACTTATCGGAGCTTTCCTGCTCTCATGCCGGTAGCCATTGGTCGTGGCGGCCTGATAAGCTCGCGGCTTTATTCGATTGCCCTTTAGGCGCATGAACAAGGAAATAGCATGAAACAGCATCGGTTGGCGGCGGCGGTGGCCCTGGTTAGCCTGGTACTTGCGGGTTGTGACTCGCAGACCAGCGTAGAGCTGAAAACCCCGGCGCAAAAAGCTTCCTACGGTATCGGCCTGAACATGGGCAAGAGCCTGGCTCAGGAAGGCATGGATGACCTGGACTCCAAAGCCGTAGCCCAAGGCATCGAAGATGCTGTCGGCAAGAAAGAACAGAAGCTCAAGGATGAAGAGTTGGTCGAAGCCTTCGCTGCGCTGCAAAAGCGCGCTGAAGAGCGTATGGCCAAGATGAGCGAAGAGTCGGCCGCAGCCGGCAAGAAATTCCTCGAAGACAACGCCAAGAAAGCCGGTGTGACCACCACGGCTTCCGGTCTGCAGTACGAAGTCGTGAAGAAGGCCGACGGCGCTCAGCCTAAGCCTACCGACGTAGTGACTGTGCACTACACTGGCACCCTGACCAACGGCACTGTGTTTGACAGCTCGGTCGAGCGTGGCAGCCCAATCGATCTGCCGGTCAGCGGCGTGATCCCGGGTTGGGTCGAAGGCCTGCAACTGATGCACGTAGGCGAGAAGTACAAGCTGTACATTCCTAGCGAACTGGCCTACGGCGCTCAAAGCCCTAGCCCGGCAATCCCGGCCAACTCGGTGCTGGTGTTCGACCTGGAACTGCTGGCGATCAAAGATCCAGCCAAGCAAGACGACGCCAAGTAAGCTGCGTCGGATTGAAAAACAACGCCCCGTTTATCCGGGGCGTTGTTGTATCTGGCGGTCGGTGGGGGAAAATCCAGTAGAACCGACACCGGTTGTAGCAGTCATAGCATTGAAGGCGCCGCCGTTAGCCGCACCAGGCCGCCAAGTCAATGAAATGTTGGGGTTTTTTTATGTGAGTAAAAAACGCCCGATCTGACTCGAGCCCTTGTAAGACGGGGCTTTGAGGCCTGAAAGGCGGCTCTGTTCACAAGGTTATCCACAATTTGTGTGGATAACATTTCAGTGGAGGCATGATGAAAACACCCTGGAATTTCGCTCGGTTCCTGCCCCTGGCCGGTCGCTTGATCAGTCGTGGCCGTTTGCCGACTCTGCTCTTCGCAGTGGCCAGCAAGGGCGCCACTCAGGGTTTCCGGCTGGGCAAGCTCAAGGACGACCTGCGCTTGCTGCAGGCGTTGTGCCTGGCGTACTGGCGAGGCGAGTACCGGGCCATCAGTCCCAAGGCCCTGGTATCGGTGGTGGCCGGCCTGATGTACTTCCTCAGTCCCTTGGATGCCGTTCCAGATTTCATCCCGATGTTCGGCATGCTCGACGATATCGCCGTACTGGCATGGCTGATGAAAACCCTGGATGACGAGTTGACTGCCTTTCGCCTCTGGCGCAACCGCCAGCACCCGGAAAAACTGGTGAACGTCGAGTGCCTGCCCGATTCGCCGGAGCAGTTGTTGCTTCAACACCCGAAAAAAACCTGAATCGAATCAGATCTATCCAGAGATTGATACGCCCCAGCGACCTTAGCGACTGTTAGGATTACACTTCAATGGAAAAGTGCCGACTCGCTAAGTGTTGTTGTCCTACGGGGTAGTCATGGATATTCAGATAATCACACGTGATGGTGAACCCGAGTACGCGGTGTTGCCATGGGCGCAGTATCAAGCATTATTAAAAGCGGCAGGCGTCAAGGAGCAACCACCGCGTGCAGCCACAGTCCCGCACGCGGCCACCTCGAACCCGGTTCTTCCGGGCCTCGATCAACTGCGTCATCTACGCGAAGAACAGGGCATTGCCATTGATGCGTTGGCCCGCACCGTAGGCATCAGCCCTTCCTACCTGGCCTTGATCGAAAGTGGCGAGCGCCAGCCCGACGCCGCGATTCGTCGCAGCCTGGCCTGGGAGTTGAAGGTGCAGGGTTGGAGGGATGAATCGTGAGCGTACGGATCAGTCGTCAACATTGGGACGGTTTGCTCGGTGAACTGGATCAGGCGCGCCGCCAGCGCCACCTGCTGACCTATCGTGCGCTGCTGGAGCGGTTGCAGTTGCCGAGCCCGGCGATGCAAACCCTGACGGCCGCCCTCGAGCACCTGGCGGCGTTGGACGCTCGGGCTGAGCAGCCGCTGCGCAGCTCGCTGGTGATCAGCCAGGGCGCGAGCCGGTTGCCGCGCACGGGGTTCTTCGAGTGTGTGGAGCGCCTGGGACGCTTCTCCGGGCCGTCAGACGGCGTAGCTGCAGCGTCCTGGCATGCTTCGGAAGTGGTTCGGGTGTTTGAGTACGAATACCCTGAATCTGCGGAGGCCTGAGTGTTGCTACGACTCAAGGCACATGTCAGCTACTGGCTGGCTCGCCGGTTGTTTCACTGGTCCTGGTTTGTCCGTCAGCCGCGGGGCTGGGCCTGGCTGGAAGGGCAGTTTGCGCGCATGGCCAATTTGGGTGATGTGGGGGCCCAGAGCTTCTATGGTCACATCCTGACGTTTCGCGGGGTCGGTCTTGGGGCTCGCGAGGAGGGCGTGCGCTTGTTGCGCCTGGCGGCGTTGGCGGGCGATGGCAAGGCGGCCTATCAGGTGGGTGTGATCAGTTTGGCTGGGACACCAAGCAAGGCGCCGGATGCGGTGGAGGCGGCTCGCTGGTGGGGGCTGGCGGAAAAGGCCGGGCATCCGTTGGCTGCAATCAAGTTGCGGGAGTTGGCTGCGCGGGCTGGTTGATCTGGGTGTAGATCCGCTCCTGCGGTTATGGCGGCTTAGGGTTGGGTCCCCTTGTGGGAGCGGGCTCGCCCGCGATGGCGATCTCCGACAAACCACAAATCTGGCGAATACCCCCAATCCCCTGCAGCAGCTGCCGAGCCCCCCAGGGTCTGTATACGACCTGATCAGACAAGAAACTAACGACCAGAAAAAACCGGGCAAGCCCGGTCTTTTCTGGTCAGCGTGTTGCTTGGGTGGCCATTACTTCCTGTTGCTGGCGACCGCGGTGTTGAGTTTCAGGTAGTCCAGCAGGATCCGCCCGGTTTCGCTGAGGTAGGCGTCGTCTTCCGGCTTGGTCTTGTCTGGCTCGGCCGCGATGGCGTCCTCGTCTTCTTTTTTCAGTTCCTTGAGCGGCTCTTCGCCTTTGGCTTTGCGGCGAATGTTTTCCATCGCCAGCTGTTGGGCTTCGATATCGGCATGTTGTGCGCGGCGTTCGGCTTCGTTGAGGCTGACGGTTTTTTCCGCCATCAGCTTCTGGGCCAGGGCCAGTTTGTCGCGGATGAAGACAAACTCGGCATCCTTGGCGGTGCGCTCGTCATGCTCGGACTTGAGCTGGGCGAGGAAGGGTTTGAACGGGTCGACGGCCGGTTTGATCGCCGGGCGGATGGTGTCCCACGGCATGGCTTCCGGCAGTGCGCTTTCGCCGATTTCCTTGGTGTCGATGATCGACGGGTAATCGATGTCCGGCAGTACGCCCTGGTGTTGGGTGCTCTGCCCGGAAACCCGGTAGAACTTGGCCAGGGTCAGTTTCAGTTCGCCATGATTAAGCGGCTGAATGGTCTGTACCGTGCCCTTGCCGAAGGTCTGGCCGCCGATGATCAGTGCGCGGTGGTAGTCCTGCATGGCGCCGGCAAAAATCTCCGAAGCCGAGGCTGACAGGCGATTGACCAGCAAGGCCATCGGGCCTTTGTAGAACGCCCCCGGGTTTTCGTCTTCGAGTACATCGACCCGGCCATCGGCGTTGCGCACCAGGACAGTCGGGCCCTTGTCGATGAACAGGCTGGTCAGTTCGGTGGCTTCCTGCAGGGAGCCACCGCCGTTGTTGCGCAGGTCGATGACCACGCCGTCGACTTTTTCCTTTTGCAGTTCGGTCAGCAGTTTCTTGACGTCGCGGGTGGTGCTCTTGTAGTCCGGATCACCGGCACGGAACGCCTTGAAGTCGAGGTAGAAGGCCGGGATCTCGATTACGCCGAGTTTGTAGTCCTTGCCATCCTGCTTGAGGTTGAGCACGGATTTTTTCACCGCCTGGTCTTCAAGCTTCACCGCTTCGCGGGTGATCGGCACGATCTTGCTGGTCTGGTCGTTGGGCGCATTGCTGGCCGGAATCACTTCCAGGCGGACCACGGTGCCTTTCGGCCCACGGATCAGCTTGACCACTTCGTCCAGGCGCCAGCCGACCACATCGACCATTTCCTTGTTGCCCTGGGCGACACCGATGATCTTGTCCGCCGGCGCGACCAGTTTGGTCTTGTCGGCTGGACCTGCAGGCACCAGGCGCACGACCTTGACCTGGTCGTTGTCGCTCTGCAACACGGCGCCGATGCCCTCGAGGGACAGGCTCATGTTGATGTCGAAGTTTTCCGCGTTATCCGGTGACAGATAGTTAGTATGCGGATCGTAGGACATGGCGAAGGTGTTGATGTACGCCTGGAAGATGTCCTCGGCGCGGGTCTGGTCCAGGCGTGACAACTGGTTCTTGTAGCGCTTGGTCAGGGTTTCCTGGATCTGCTTGGAGTCCTTGCCGGCAATTTTCATGCGCAGCACTTCGTCCTTGACGCGTTTGCGCCACAGGTCGTCGAGCTCGGCATTGGATTTGAGCCACGGGGCGTCCTTGCGATCGATCAGCAAGGTTTCCTTGGCGTTGAAGTCGATCTTGTCCACGCCTTTGTTGAGTTCTGCCAGGGCGAACTGCAGACGCGATTTGACCCGGTCCAGGTAGCGCTTGTAGATGGTGAACCCGGGGTTCAGGTCGCCACTCTTGAGGAAGTCGTCAAACTGGGTTTTCCATTTGTCGAATTCGCCAATGTCGCTGGCCATGAAGTAGCTGCGCGATGGATCCAGCAGCTTGAGGTAGCTGTCGTAGATGATCACCGAGCGCGCATCATCGAGGGGCGGCTTGCTGTAGTGGTGGCGCTTGAGCAGCTCGACGACGTTCAGGCTGGCGATCACCTCGTCACGGTCGGGCTGAAGCTTGTCCCAGCTATTGGCTGCGAATGTATCGGGCGCGAGCGATAAGCTGCCCAGGCCGATGAGGAGAGCGAGTGCGGTGCTGGGGAACAAATGCTTCATGCCGATTCGACGCGGGGACAATTGATAACGCATATTAGGCCGTCTTTGAAGTCGCCGGTTCCACAAGGACCGGTCGCATAATGCAAAAAGCCCGGCGCTATAGCATCGGGCTCAGTCCAGACTCACTATGGAGGCACTGTGAAGGCATTGCAAGGCGTTGAGGGACATGTGGAGTGGGTTGAAGAGCCGGCTCCGGTCTGTGATGTGGGGCAAGTTCGCATCCGTGTTGCGGCCGCGGGGTTGAACCGGGCCGATCTGCTGCAGCGAGCGGGGCTCTATCCTGCGCCTGCGGGTGCCAGCCAGGTGCTGGGGCTGGAGTGCTCGGGGGTCATCAGCGAGGTGGGCCCGGGCTCGACCTGGCAGATCGGTGACCGGGTGTGCGCGCTGCTGGCCGGGGGCGGGATGGCCGAGGAGGTGGTGGTCGATGGTCGCCACGTCCTGCCGGTACCTGAGGGCTTGTCGTTGGTCGAAGCGGCGGCGCTTCCTGAGGTGTACAGCACTGCCTGGCTGAATCTGTTTCAACTGGCTGCGCTCAAGCCCGGGGAAAAAGTCTTGCTGCATGCCGGCGCCAGTGGCGTAGGGTCGGCGGCCATCCAGCTGTGCAAGGCGTTTGGCAACCCGTGCTGGGTCAGTGTCGGCTCGGCCGATCGGTTGGCCTATTGCGAAGCGCTGGGTGCCCAGGGCGGGGTGGTGCGCACCGATGGTCTGGAGGGGTTGAGCGATCTGGGACCGTTCGATGTGATCCTCGACCCGGTCGGCGCCAACTACGCGGCGTTGAACCTGAAGGTGTTGGCTCGGGACGGACGCTGGGTGTTGATTGGCCTGATGGGCGGCCGTGATGCCAAGCTCGACCTGGCGCAAGTGCTGGCCAAGCGGATCCAGCTGTTGGGTTCGACCCTGCGCAGCCGCGACGAGCAGTTCAAGGCCGATCTGTTCAGCGATCTCAGCCAGCACGTCTGGCCATTGTTCGCCGAAGGCCGCTTGAGCCCGCAACTGGCCAAGACCTTCCCGATCAAGGATGCCGAGGCGGCGTTTGCCGAACTGGCGACCAATCAGGTGTCGGGCAAGCTGGTGTTGGTGATTGACGAGAGCCTGACCTGACGACATTGCACTGAAACGGTGGGAGCGAGCAGGCCGCTCCCACACAGGTATTCGATTACTTCCAGTGGTGAATCGGCCACCCGGCCTGTTGTGCATGCTCGCGCAGCACTGGGTCCGGGTTGACCACGTGGGGGAAGTCGACCTTGAGCAGCAAGGGCAGGTCGTTGCGGGAGTCGGAATAGAAACTCGCGCCCTCGAGATTTTCTTCTTCGGCGTCCAGCCATTCCAACAGGCGGGTGATTTTGCCTTCGCGGTAGGTCAGGGTGCCGACGGTATGGCCGCTGTAGAAACCGTTGACCAGCTCCAGTTCGATACCCAGCACCTCATCGATGCCCAGGCGCTCGGCGATGGGCTTGACCAGGTGGGTGCCCGAGGCGGAAATCACCAGGATCCGGTCGCCGGCCTTGCGGTGGGCGGCGATGGTCTTGGTGGCATCGCTGAAAATGATCGGCTCGATAAAGTCTTCGACCCAGGGCCCTACAAGGTGCTCGACCTCTTGCGGGGTACGGCCGATCAAGGGTTCCAGGCTGAAGGCCATGAACTCTTCCATGGCCAGCTTGCCGTGGCTGTAGGCGTCCATCAGTTCGTTGTTGCGGCGCATGAACGACTCGCCGTCGACCCAGCCCAGGCGGGCCATCTGCTCACTCCAGAGGGTGGCGCAGTCACCGTGGATCAGGGTTTCGTCCAGATCAAAAATTGCCAGGGCCATCAGTGCTCTCTCTTCAGCTCATTCGTTGACATCATCAGGCGACCTCACACAGGGCGCTCGGATCAATGGACAGTGCCAGGCGTTGACCGTCGGCATGCAAGTCAGCCGCCGAACGGTTCAGTACATCCACCACCAACTCCACGCCGCGTGACTCGACCCGATAGCGAATCACGTTGCCCAGCAGACTGTGGCTGCGGATCAGGGTATCGGGTTCGCCCGTGCGGCTCAGCACGATGGCCTCCGGGCGAATCGCGATGCGGCTGTTGATGGGACGTTGCAGCAGTTTACTGGCACTGGCGGCATCAAGCAGGTTGTAGTTGCCGATGAATCCGGCGGCAAACACATCCACTGGCGCAGTGTAGAGGGTCTCTGCGTCGCCACTTTGTACGATTTTCCCCTGGTTCATGAGGAATATTCGATCAGACATGGTCAGGGCCTCCTCCTGATCGTGAGTGACGAAAATAGTCGTCAGCCCCAGCTCACGCTGGATCTGGCGGATCTGTTCGCGCAGGTGCTTGCGAATCCGCGCATCCAGTGCCGACAGCGGCTCATCGAGCAGCAGCAGGCGTGGACGGGTGACCAGGGAGCGGGCCAGGGCCACGCGCTGGCATTGGCCGCCGGACAACTGGTGCGGATAACGCGCGGCAAAGTCAGTCAGCTCCACCAGTTGCAGTACTTCCTGTACGCGCTTGTGGCTGTCGTCGGCATTGACCTTTTGCATGCGCAAGCCGAAGGCGACGTTCTGTTCCACGGTCATGTTGGGGAACAGCGCATAGCTCTGGAACACCATGCCGATCCCACGTTTTTGTGGACTCAGGGGCACCAGGTCCTGGCCCTCGAGCAGGATCTTGCCGCCATCCACCGCGGTCAGCCCGGCAATGCAGCGCAGCAGGGTGGACTTGCCGCAACCCGAAGGGCCGAGCAGGGTGACGAACTCGCCCTTGTGGATTTCGCAGTTGATGTCGCTGAACACCGTGGTGCCGGAGTAGTTTTTTTGCAGGTGTTGGACGCTGACATAGCTCATTGGCTTTTGTCCTTGTTCAAGATATTGGCAGCCCAGGTCAGAACCAGCACAAAGAGGAAGTAGGAGATCACCAGCGCGCTGGTGAAGTGGCCACTGCTGTTACGCATGTTGTTGAGGTACACCTGCAGGGTTTCGTAGCGGGTGCCGACCAGGATGTTGGCGAATACAAACTCGCCAAACAGGAACGAGAACGACAGCAGCAACGCCACCATCAGGCCCTTGCGCAGGTTCGGCAGCACCACCAGGAACGCCGCCTGGAAGGTGCTGGCACCGAGCAACTGGGCGGCGTCCATCAGGTCGCGCAGGTTGATTGCCTGCAGGTTGTTGGTGATTGCCCGGTACATGAACGGCAGCGCCACGGTGAAGTAGCAGCCCACCAGGATCCAGGGCGTACCGACCATGGCGAACGGTCCGGAACCGTAGAGCTGCAACAGGCCCACCGAGGACACCACCGGCGGCACCGCGAACGGCAGCAGGATCAGGATGTTCATCAGCGCATCGAGTTTCGGGAAGTGGTAGTGCACCACGAACAGCAGCGGCAGGATCAGCACCACCGACAGGATCAGCGCCCCGACGCAGACCAGCAGCGACTGGCCGAAGGCGTTGAGAAAACGCGGGTCGCTCCACAGTTGCAGGTACCACTTGAAGGTGAAGCCCGAGGGCAGGATGGTCGCCGACCAACTGCTGGAAATCGAGTAGATCAGAGTGCCAACCAGCGGCAGTAACAAGATGGCAAACAGCAGGTAGACCACCACGCGGTGATAAAGGGCCGCAGAGCCGGGTTCAGCGCGAGACATGGTAGCTCCTCTTCAACAGTAACTGATGGACCACGGTCACCACGGTCATCAAGGCCACCAGCACCACGGCCAGGGCACTGGCCAGATTCGGGTCCAGGGAAATGTCACCTGAAACCATCGCCGCGATGCGGATCGGCAACACGTTGAAGTTGCCGGTGGTCAGGGCGTACACCGTGGCGTAGGCGCCCAGGGCATTGGCCAGCAGGATCACGAAAGTGCCGAGCAGGGCTGGAGTCAGCACTGGCAGGCCGATGTGGCGCCAGTACTGCCAGCCGTTGGCCCCCAGCAACTCGGCGGATTCGCGCCAGTCTTCGCGCAGGGCGTCGAACGCCGGGTACAACAGCAGTACGCCCAGGGGAATCTGGAAGTAGGTATAGAGGATGATCAGCCCGGTTTTTGAGTACAGGTTGAAGTCCTCGATGATCCCGGCCTGCTTGAGCATGATGGTGATGCTGCCGTTGAAGCCCAGCAGGATGATGAAGGCGAAGGCCAGGGGCACGCCGGAAAAGTTGCTGGTCATGTTGGCGAAAGCGTTGACGAAGTTGCGCAACCTGGAGTCGACCCGACGCAGCGAGTAGGCGCCGAGGATGGCGATGACAATGCCGAACAGGCTGGAGTAGAAACTGATTTCCAGACTGTGCTGGATCGCTTGCAGGTAGAACCTGGAGCTGAAGATCTTGTTGAAGTTGGCCAGGCCCCAGCCGAACTCTTCCGATTGCAGGCTGTTGATCAGCACCCAGCACAGCGGGGCGATCTGGAACACGAAAAAGAAGATCGCAAAGGGCACCAGGCACAACGCTGCCAGCCATTTGCCGCGTGTGATGGCGTTCACTTGAGCAACTCCCGGCATACAGGTTTGTCGTGGGGTATGCCGAGCAACTGGCACACCGTGCCGCACAGTTCGAGCTGCCTGGGGGCGGCATCGGGGTCGAGGCTGAAGGCATCGCCAATCACAAACAGCGGGACTTCCCGTTCCTCGGCCAGCAGGCCATTGTGGGAGCGGTCGTTGTTCATGCCGTGGTCGGCGGTCACCAGCACCTGGTAACCGGCGTCGAGCCAGCCTTGCAGGTAGTCGGCCAGGATGATGTCGGCCGAGCGGGCACTGTTGCGGTACTGCGGGGTGTCGAGGCCGTGCTTGTGCCCGGCGTCGTCGATGTTCATCGGGTGCACCAGCAGAAAGTGCGGGGCATGTTGCAGGCGCAGGTGCTCGGCGTCGGCGAACAGGTGCGAATCCGGGTAATGGTCGGACCAATAGAAGTGGCCGTACTGGATCGGCAGTTCGGGCTCGGCGGTGTGGCGATCCCGGGCCGCGACGAAAGGGCAGCGGTTGTACAGCTCGCTGACCCAGTGATAGGCCGCGGCGGCGGTGGTCAGGCCGGCGTCACGGGCATAGTGATAAATGCTGCGCTGGTTGGACAGGCGCGCGACGTTGTTGTGGACGATGCCGCTGTCGATGGGCGTGACCCCGGTCAGGATCGTTTCGTAGAGCGGGCGCGATAGCGCAGGAAGCTCGCAGGTGAGTTTGTACAGGGCAGCTTTTTGCGCCTGTACATAGGCCTGCAAATGCCCCATGGCATGCCGCGCGACTTCGTAGTTGAGACCGTCGAGAACGACAAGGATGACGTTGTGACTCATGGCACTGAAACTCCGTACATCGGTAACTCGAAACATCGTAATTCGTTGTAGGGGCGAGCTTGCTCGCGAGAACGGCCTGACACCCGAGAGGGTCTTTTGAATGTCAGGCCGCCATCGCGAGCAGGCTCGCTCCTACGGGGGTTATTTCATTTCGACGATGACTTCTTCGTTCCACTTCTGTGGCAAGGCCTTGGAGGTTTTTTCCCAGGCGTCGGCATCCTTGATCGGGGTCACGCCTTTGTACTGCTCGTTCGGCAGCAGCTTGGCCTGGATCTCGGCGGGCAGGGTCAGGTGTTCGGCGCGGATTGGCCGGGCGTTGCCTTTGGCCAGGTTGATCTGGCCCGCATCGCTGAAGATGTACTCACGGGTCAGCTTGGCGGCGTTGGGGTTCTTCGCGTATTTGTTGATGATCGTGGTGTAGCCGGAAATCACCGAGCCATCGGACGGGATCAGCACGGTGTAGTCATCCGGGTTGGCCATCTTGGCCTTGTAGCTCAAGCCGTTGAAGTCCCAGACCACGCCAACCTCGACCTCGCCTTTCTCCATGGTGGCAATGGTCGGGTTGGCCATCGACAGGCGACCCTGCTTGGCGATTTCGGCAAACAACAGCAGTGCTGGTTGCAGGTTCTTCTCGTCACCGCCGTTGGCCAGGGCCGCTGCCAGTACACCGTTGGCAGCCTGGGCGGCGGTGCTCACGTCACCGATGGAAACCTTGTATTTGCCGGTCTTGAGGTCGGCCCACTTGGTCGGTGCAGGGGAGCCGTGCAGCAGCTTCTTGTTGACGATAAAGGCGATGGTGCCGGTGTAGGCCAGGGCCCAGTTGCCATCTTTATCCTTGGCCCAGGCCGGTACCTGGTCCCAGGTCGAAGGCTTGTAGGGTTGCACCACGCCTTGCTTGACCGCGATCGGGCCGAAGGCCGCTCCGACGTCGCCGATGTCGGCGCTGGCGTTGTCCTTTTCCGCGGCGAACTTGGCGATTTCCTGCGCCGAGCTCATGTCGGTATCGATGTGCTTGAGGCCGTAGGTCTTGGCCAGGTCTTCCCAGGTGCCTTTCCAGTTGGCCCAGTCATCGGGCATGCCGACACTGTTGACCGCGCCTTCCGCTCGCGCAGCGGCTTCCAGGGTTTTCAGATCGGTATCAGCAGCCATGGCGGCGGTGCACATGGCAATGGTCGAGCCTAACAGGGATGCCAGGAAAAGCTGTTTCATCGAAAGCTCCTTTGGGCGTATTCAACGCTGCGTTTTTATCGAACGTTTGCGGTTGGGTTGGTCTAGGTCAGCAATACCTGAGCCAATTTAGGTGGGCTGGATGACACTTTGATGTCGGCGGCCCCAGCCCAAGGCTTTTTTTCGCTCGCTAGGGGTGACAACGAGATAAGCGTAGACCATCGGGAGGAGGCCGGTTTACCGGGACTTGGCCGCACAATTGCAGTGCTTAGATGCTGCCGTTGGGCGGCTTTGTCATCGATCAGTCATATGTTGTGCCTAGGCTTGCACTAGCTTAGAGGAGGCGTTTTTTGGCGCACTCCGGCCCCGAAACAGTGCTGGTCTAGTCCAGAAAGGTAACCTTGATGCGTGAAGAGGCAACCCGCGCGGTGACAGCCATTGGCCAAGTCCTGCAAGAGCAGATTGACCACGGTCTGCTGGCGCCTGCCAGCAAGCTGCCGGCCGAGCGCAAGCTCAGTGAGCTGTTCGGCACCACACGCATTACCGTGCGTGAAGCGCTGTTGCAACTGGAGGCCCAAGGCCAGATTTATCGGGAGGAGCGCCGTGGCTGGTTCGTCTCTCCACCCCGGCTGGCTTACAACCTGATGCAGCGCAGTCACTTTCACGCCATGGTCAGTGCCCAGGGGCGGGAGCCGTCGACCGAGGTTATCTCGGCGCGTCTGCAGCCGGCGTCGGCAGCCGTGTGTGCCTGGCTGCAGCTGCCGGCGCTGTCGAGTGTGATCCAGATCTGCCGCGCTCGGCGTATTGATGGGCGACTGGTGCTGTATGTGGAGCACTACCTGAACCCGCAGTATTTCCCGGGGATTCTGCAGCTGGATCTGAATCAGTCGATTACCGAGTTGTATGCCCGGCATTACGATTTGCACTATGGGCGGGTGCGCTTCGAGATCGTGCCGACCTCATTGCCGGTGGATGCGGCGGCGGCCTTGCGGGTGTCGTTGGGCAGCCCGGGGTTGCGCATCGCCCGGGTCAACTACGATCAGCATCAGCGGCTGATCGATTGTGACCTGGAGTTCTGGCGGCATGATGCGATTCATGTCGGGGTGGATGTGGTCTAGCTGCCGCCACACTGTTGAATGTTCCGTTCTCATTGCGGTATCGGTATCTACATAACTGTGGTGCGACGTTGCATTTGTGGGCCGACCAGGAGGGCCGACCAGGATGTTGGATCAGGCCGAGTACATATCCATTTCTTCGGTAACTGCCTCCTATGGTTCCGCCTGACGGCGGCTCACTTTTGAACAGCGCAAAAGTAAGCAAAACGCTTTTGCCCCACCACTTGGTGCCTCGCTTAGGCTCGGCATGCCCGTACTCCGACATTGATTTGGGGGGCCGCCGCAATGGGCCATCCCTGGCCCAGTGCGGCTAAACCGGCGTCCTGCCGGTTTACCCCCCAAATCAATATCGGACTCCGGCCAGCGTGGTTAACGGGGCGCCCAGGATCGGCGTTTTTCAAGGTAGTTGTCGTGTCGCCCGTCTTGCTAGGCGACCTTCACGACAACTGTCAGCTCCCTTTCGGGGTTGAGATACACCGTCCCGATTGGGTTCCAGTTGCGTGTCTCACCTGACCATCTTTCAGGCCTTTTTTCTCTCGCTTGCCCATAGATTGCCGCCCTCCGGGCCAAGATTTCCCGGTCATTTCCCTCGTGGCGCTGGGCGGGTGTCACGAAGCGGATTCGGCTATGACGATGCTCGGTGTTGTACCAGGCCATAAAATTCCTCACCCAGATACGCGCGTCATCCAGGCTGCTAAATCCATCCTGCGGCCACTGCGGGCAGTACTTCAGCGTTCTAAACAGCGACTCCGAGTAAGGATTGTCGTTGCTTACCCGAGGTCTTCCTCTCGATGGCGTGATACCCAGGTCGTACATCTTGGTCAGTAACGTCACCGATTTCATCGGTGCGCCATTGTCCGAGTGAAGCACCAGCGGCTGACGCCAGCACTTCTCTCGAGTGACACTTCGTTGCAGTAGGACGGCTGCTTTTTCACCGCTTTCTGCCTCGTAAACTTCCCAGCCCACGGCCTTTCGGCTGTAGATATCCTCGATCAAATAGAGGTAGTAAAACTTCCCACGAACCGGCGACGGCAGGTACGTAATATCCCAAGACCACACCTGATTGGCGGCTGTCGCCGCGTAAGTGGTGGGTGCTTCATGGCGATGCGGGCGTTTGGCGCGGGAACGATGATGCTGCTGATCTGCCGCATGCAGCACTCGGTAAAAGGTTGCCTCCGATGCCATGTAACGTCCCTCGTCAGCGAGCCGTGGCACGATCTGGCTCGGTGGCAGATGTGCGTAGGCCTTGCTGTTGCACAAGACCAGGATAGCTTGGCGCTCAAGATCACTCAGGGCGTTACTCGGCACTGGCCTCACCGTCGTGGTGCGCCCATCTGCCAACATTGCTTCGGGCAGGCTCCAGCGCTGTAGCGTGCGTAGCGAAATACCGACTTCTAGACACGCAGGCGCCCTGCGGGCGCCCGCCGTGATGGCTTCGTTGAGCCAGTCGACGAGAAGATGCCGTTCTGGCAACAAGGTCAATTGACCTCGTCGTCGCTCCCCCAGTAGGCATTGAGCTTTTTTCGCAGCACCAGCAATGCGACTGTTTCAGCCAGTGCTGCATCCTTTCGGCGCAGCTCGCGCTCCAGTTCCCGAATCCGCTTTTTATCCTCCTTGGTCTCCCCAGCGATTCCTTTTTTCAGCGCTGAATGATTAGTACTGTTGGCAATGAAAGCTTTGCGCCAGCCATCAATTTGCTCAGGGAAAATACCGTTGCGACGGCAATACTCACTCAGCTCCAGCTCCGACAAAGCTGATGATTCGATGACTGCCATGAGCTTGGATTCGGCAGACCAATTTTCAGGCGACTGCTTGTTTTCGGACAACTGGGAACCTCTGGCAGCAGCTTGCTTACGCCAATAATGAAGAGACATGTCGCTACAACCTTCACGGCGCGCGACCTCCGACGCTGAAAGGCTCAGGGGCGGAAGCATCATTTTCAACAACGCAGCTTTGCGTTCTTCTGAATAGAAAGGCATGACCTTACTCTTGCCGCCCCCGGAATACTTTTAAAAAGCGGAGGACACGACAACTACCCTGACACCGGGGGGGATCAAAAACAAAGCGAGGCGGCCTAAAAGCCGACCTGATCGCTAGGGCATGCGCGGTGTAGCTTCTACTTCCCAAGACGCTGACGAAGTCAGCAATCTTTTGATCTGGCTCTGGCTCTGGCTCTGGCTCTGGCTCTGGCTCTGGCTCTGGCTCTGGCTTTTGCTTTGGCTCTGGCTCTGGCTTTTGATCCTGGGCGCCCCGTTAACCACGCTGGCCGAACGCAGGCTTGAAGCCGTGGGTAACCCGGCAGGACGCCGGGTTAGCCGCCCCGCGCCATGGATGGCGCGTGGCGGCGGCCCACGGATTCAAGCCTGCGTGAGGGCACACCGAGCCTAAGCGAGGTGCCGAGTGGTGGGGCAAGAGCCTTTTGCTTACTTTTGGGCTCCTCCAAAAGTGAGCCGCTGTAAAAGCGGAACCATAGGAGGCCGTTACCGCAGAAATGGATATGTACTCGGCCGAATCCAACACCTCCGGTAGGCCCACAGGCCGCCACAAAGCTGTGTAGATACCTACGCCCGCGATAGCGGCATGTCAGGCACCATCAATCCTTCTCGGTCCCCCCTCCCGGGGTAATCACCTGGACGCTCATGCGTGGCGTCGCCAGGTCCAGGCCGGCCTCGTCCATATGGCGCTTGAGCGACAGGTTGAACGCCCGTGACACTTCCCACTGCTTGATCGGCGCGGTCTTGAACCGGGCGCGCAGGATCGCACTACCAGACTCGAAACTCTCGACGCCCTGGATCTCCAGCGGCGACCAGATGTTACGGCGTTGCAGCGGATCGTTACGGATCTTCTGGCCGACGTCGCGCATCAGTTTGATCGCTTCGTCGATTTCCATGTTGTAGGGCACCGCCACGCGGAAGATGGCGTAGCCGAACTCGCGCGAGTAGTTCTTGATGCTTTTGATTTCGCTGAACGGGATGGTGTGGACGATGCCGTCGATGTCCCGCAGGCGTACGGTGCGGATGGTCAGGCCTTCGACAGTGCCCAGGTGGCCGCCGACGTCGACGTAGTCGTCGATGGCCAGGGAGTCCTCGATGATGATGAACAGCCCGGTGATCAGGTCGGCCACCAGCGACTGCGCACCAAAACCAATGGCCAGGCCGATGACACCGGCACCGGCCAGCAGCGGGGTGACGTTCATGCCCATGTTGGCCAGGGCGACGATCAGCGCGATGATAAAAATCGCCACGAACAGCACGTTGCGAATCAGCGGCATCATGGTCTGCGCACGGGCATTGGCCAGGCCTTTGCGCGAGCGGGTGAGGGCGTGGTGCACGGCGGTGTCGCTGAGGATCCAGATCAACCAGGCGAAAATCAGGGTGCCGGCCAGGCTGAACAATTTGACGCTGACGTCATGGCCTTCGCCTTCGGTGAAGCGGATCAACGACATGCCCCAGACCCGCAGGCCCAGTTCGATGAACACCAGCCAGATCGCCAGGTGCACCAGGGTGTAGCAGAAGCTCTTGAGGCGTTCGGAGTACAGCGCGTGGCGCTTGGCCCCGCGTTGCGGTTTGAGGGAATGCCGGCGAACCAGGCCGTTGATGACCATGCACACCACCAGCAGCACGGTGCAGATCAGCGCCTGGCGCAGGGCGGTGCTGGTGTCGCCTGCCGAGACGAAGGTGGCAAACAGCGAGATACCCACCAGTACCAGGGCTGGCAGGTACCAGAAGGTACCGAGGATCTCGATCGTGTCGCTGAGGGCGCGGCGGGTCAGGCGTCGCGACAGCGGCTGGTTGCGGATCAGGTGCGCGATGGGACGGCGGAAACGCAGGATGAACAGGCCGGTAGACAGGGCGGCCAGTACATTGGCGACGGTGGCGGTGGCGTGGGCCAGGTGAATCCCCAGGCTGGCCACCAGCCTTGGGTCGTTCAAGGCTTCGCCGAATGCGGCAAAGCTGCCGATCAGCCACAGCGGGCGGAAGGCCTGGTGCCGCAGGATGTACAACGCGCGGTGGCGGTGCGGACCATCGAGCAGGGAAAAGGCAATCACGCAGACTGCCGAGAAGCAGGTCCCCACGACCAGTGCATAGGCCAGCACCATCGCCAGGTACTTGCCCAGGGAGGGCGGCAGGGCGTAGCTCATGTAGACGGTGATCACCAGGGCGATCAGCCAGGGCCCGAGCTTGCGCAGGGCGAAGCGCACCAGGTCCCAGGTCCGGGGATGTTGTGGCAGCTCTTCGGTCAGGCCGAAGCGCATGCGCAAGCGGTGGCTGAGCCAGATCAGGGCCGCGGCGAGCAGGCTCCAGAGCATCAGCACCACGGCAAAGCCAAAGATGATCGGTAGCCATTCGCTGGCCGGCAGCATCAGGCTGCTGAATTCTTCCTTGGCCTGGTCAAATTCGGCGCTCCAGCGGGTGATCGGGCTGTCGGAGCCGGTGAGTTGTTTTTCCAGGCTCGACAGGGTGCCGCCGATCAGGCCCAGCACGCCTTCTTCCGCGGGTGGCTGGGCCTTTTTCGTGGCGTCGCGCAGTTTTTTCAGGTCGGCCAGCAGCTTGGCCCGTTGCTGGTCGTTTTCCAGCGACTTGATCACTTCGTCCAGCGATTGCCCCAAGGGCTCGCTCGCTTGCGGCTGGGTTTTGCTGGAGCTGCCGAGCAGGCTCGGCAAGCCGACCGCCTGGGCCGACGCCATGGGCAGCAACAGCAGCAGGCAAATGAACAACGTGGACGGCAGGGCGAACAGGCGAGCAAACACTAGGCGGTCAACCTCAACAGGTGCAGGTTGACCGAGTGTACGAGTGGGGCAAAGCCAATGCGAGCGTGGCGGGTGCTTTTATTCGTTGAGCTTGGCGAGGATCTTGATGACCACGGTGGCGAGAATCACCAGCATGCCGATCCACATCGAGAACACGCCGGCGTTCTTGTCGCGAAAGTTGAAGCCGATGGCCAGCAGGATCATCCCCGACAGGATCGGAATGAGCATGGAGTTGAACAAAGACATCGAGATCATGGCGACAGCCTTAGAAAGGTACAGGTTTAAGTTTAGGTGGCTTTTGCGTCAACGGGCGTGATGAATGTCAACGCCAGGGCAATTCGCGGCGAGGGCACCAGCACCCTCGCCGTGACGGGTCATGGCAATTCGCGGCAGGCGTAGAACGCGCTCAGCACTTTGACCAGGTGCACCAGGTCGTGGCTGCCGCACAGTTCGCGGATCGAGTGCATGGCGAACGTCGGCAGGCCGATGTCCACGGTTCGCACGCCCAGGTGGCTGGCGGTGATCGGGCCGATGGTCGAGCCGCAACCCATGTCACTGCGCACCACGAAGCTCTGCACGGGTACTTCTTCGGCCATGCACAGGTGGCGGAAGAAACCGGCGGTTTCACTGTTGGTGGCGTAGCGCTGGTTGCTGTTGACCTTGATCACCGGGCCGGCATTGAGTTTCGGGCCATGGTTGGCGTCGTGCTTGTCGGCGTAGTTGGGGTGCACGCCGTGGGCATTGTCGGCCGAGATCAACAGGGATTTCTGGATGGTGCGCACGAACTCCTCACCTTCGGGCAGCAGGCGGCGCAGGGTCTGCTCCAGCATCGGGCCGTCGGCACCGCAGGCCGAGCAGGAGCCGACTTCTTCGTGGTCGTTGGCGACAAACACGCAGGTCTCGTCGGTCTCGGCGCTCAGCAGCGCTTGCAGGCCGGCGTAGCACGACAGCAGGTTGTCCAGGCGCGCACCGGCAATGAAATCGCCGTGCAGGCCAATCACCGCGGCGCTTTGGGTGTCGTAGAAGCTCAACTCGTAGTCCAGCACCACGTCGGCATTCAGGCCGTGTTCCAGGGCCAATTGGTTGGTGAGCACGGCGCGGAAATCGACGCGCTCGTCACCGGCAAATTGCGCGAGGATCGGCGGCAGTTCGGTCTGCGCGTTGATCGCCCAGCCCAGGTTGGCCTCACGGTTGAGGTGGATGGCCAGGTTGGGAATGGTGGCGATCGGCGCCTTGAAGTCGATCAACTGGCTTTCGACCTTGCCGTCGCGGCGGAAGGTCACGCGTCCGGCCAGCGACAGGTCGCGATCGAACCAGGGGGCAAGCAGCGCGCCGCCATAGACTTCGACGCCCAGTTGCCAGAACCCCTGGCGTTGCAGTTCAGGTTGCGGCTTGACCCGCAGGCACGGGCTGTCGGTATGGGCGCCGACCATGCGAATGCCGTCGTACAGCGGCGAGTTGCGGCCCAGCTTGATGGCCACGATCGAGGAGTCGTTACGGGTTACGTAGTAACGACCGTTGGCTTCGGTAGTCCAGGACTCGCGCTCGTCAAGGCGCTGATAGCCCGCCGCTTCCAGGCGCTGGACCAGGCTGGCAGTGGCATGAAAGGGGGTAGGGGAGGCCTTGAGGAAGTCGATCAGGCCTTGGTTCAACTCTTCGCGCATAAGTAGCTCCAGACAGCAGTGCCGCGAGTTTAACGTATTGGCCACACGCATTGGGCAAGTGCGTGTGGCGCACGGCAATCGACTCGCGACACGGGATCAATGTGCCAAACGCTTGCGCAGGTAGGCAATGATGGTTTGTTCGTCCGCCGATTTTGCCGGCTTGGGCAGGTGTTTCGGCCAGCGTCCCTGGTCGGGGCCGAAGAACTGCTTTCGCGTGCCTTCGTCCCAACGCAGAATCTCCCGCGAAGCCGACTCCCACCATTCATGACGACACACTTCGTAGTACGGGTGCTCGGGGGCGGCACTGCCATAGAGCAACGCACGGCCGACCTTTTTCACCGCACCACGCTTGTTGCGCAGCTTCCACTTGATGCGCAGGCGCTGCCACGGCGAGGGGATCGGTTTGCAGCGGGGCACCTCGGTGCACAGCGTGGGCAGTTCGGCGCGGAAGCGTTCGCCATGCAGGCTGAAGAAGTGCTTTTGCATGGCATGGAAAAAGCCCTTCTCGGCGAAGTAGTGGTAGATGTAGCGGTTGGCTTCATGGACCGGCTTGTCGCGCATGGCGAAGGACAGGGCGATCTGTTCGATGGTGTGGATATCGAACCCATCGCGGGTCCACTCGTCGATCAGCTCGATGCTGCGTTCAAGCAAGGGGCTATCGCCGTCGGTGACGCCACACAGGCCACTGTTGTACAGCTTGAAACCGTTGTCAGGCGTGACCCCGTGGGCTTGCAGGCAAGTGCCCAGCTTGAGGTAGTCCGCGCGTTCGCAGACAGTGCGCCAGTCGTACTCGAAGCGATCCATCACGTACTGGCCGGGGCCAATGTGCTCGAACACCCGCAGGGGGTTGTCGAGGAACAGCGTGTCGGTGTCGACGAACAGGGTCTTGTGCGCCAGGGTCAGGCCGTAGGCAATGGCGCAGGCCTTGCGCCGGTGGTGATAGCCGTTGCTGCCCTGCCAGGCGGTCATGATCTCATCGCTCAGGGCGATGGTTTCGACCGGCCAGCCGGCGTAGTCCTGCGGGCGATCGGTGAGGACGCGGATGCACAGCGGCTCGGCCTTTTTCAGTTGGGCCAGCGCCGTGAGGATGCTGAACTTGGCTTCGCGCCGGTACACGTCCTTGTCGCCGTAGACCAGATAGAGCAACTGCTGCGGCGCTTTCTCAAGGGGCGTCGACGGTTGTGGGGAGTCAGGCGTCATCGGTCCAGGCGTCCTTCAGGTTTCGACGGGTTGCTTGAAAGGGCTTCAAGGCGCTCAAAAGGGTGCCGGGCACTCAAAGCGCAGGCGTTCACCACTTTGCGGGTGGGTAAAGCTCAGCATGCTGGCGTGCAGGCACAGCCGAGGATACGCCGCCAGGGCTTGGGGGTGGGCGTACAGCCCGTCGCCCAACAGCGGATGGCCGATGGAGAGCATGTGCACGCGCAATTGGTGCGAGCGTCCGGTAATCGGCGTCAGCTCCACCCGGCACCAGTCGCCACAGCGCTCCAGCACGCGCCAGAAGGTCAGCGCATGTTTGCCGAACTCGTGGTCGACCACGTGGCGTGGTTTGGTCGGTGGGTCGTAGCGCAGCGGCAGATCGATACTGCCACTGTCCAGTTCCGGTTGGCCCCAGCACAGCGCCGTGTAGGCTTTTTCGGTTTCACGGTCGTGAAATTGCCGAGACAGTTCGCGATGGGTATCCGGGTCGCGGGCCAGCAGGATGATCCCCGAGGTTTCCCAGTCCAGGCGATGGACGATACGCGCTTCCGGGTAGCCGTTTTCCTGCAGGCGAGTAATCAGGCAGTCCTTGTTGTCGTCGGCGCGGCCAGGCACCGAGAGCAGCAGGGTAGGCTTGTTCACCACCAGGACGGCGGTGTCCTGGTGGAGGATGTGGATATTGGACAACGGCATTAAAACAGCCTCGTAACAAACGCCAACGGCGACTCAGGCCCCTCCAGCAAACCTGGGGGACCTGAGCCGCCGTGGCTCCAGCCGGATCGACTCAGCGATCTGGCAGGGTGATATTGAGTTCCAGAATCGAGCAGCTGCCCTGGTTTTCCAGTGCAACATGCACGTCGTCGGACCCGATATTGACGTACTTGCGGATCACCTCGACCAGTTCCTTTTGCAAGGCTGGCAGGTAGTCAGGGGTGCTGCGCTGGCCGCGTTCATGCGCCACGATGATCTGCAGACGCTCTTTCGCTACCGACGCGGTGCTGGTTTTTTTGCTGGCGCGAAAGAAGTCAAAAAGATTCATTATCTACCTCCAAAAAGGCGCTCGAAGAATCCCTTCTTCTCAACATCAAGGAACCGGTGTTCCACGGTTTTGCCCAACAGACGATCGACGGCATCGCTGTACGCCTTACCGGCGTCGCTCTGGTCGTCGAGAATCACTGGCACGCCTTGGTTGGAAGCCTTGAGTACGGCTTGCGACTCTGGAATCACGCCAAGCAGGGTGACTGCCAGAATTTCCTTGACGTCTTCGACGCCAAGCATTTCGCCGTTGCTGACGCGCTCAGGGTTGTAGCGAGTCAACAGCAGGTGTTCCTTGATCGGGTCTTCGCCGTTTTCGGCGCGTCGCGATTTGCTGGCCAGCAGGCCCAGCATGCGGTCCGAGTCACGTACCGAGGACACTTCCGGGTTGGTCACGACAATCGCTTCATCAGCGAAGTACATGGCCAGGTGGGCGCCTTTCTCGATGCCCGCCGGGGAGTCGCAGACCACGAATTCGAAATCTTCCTTGAGTGCCATCAGCACCTTTTCCACGCCTTCGACGGTCAGCGCGTCTTTGTCGCGGGTCTGACTGGCTGCCAGGACGTAGAGGTTCTCAAGGCGCTTGTCCTTGATCAGGGCCTGCTGCAGGTTGGCTTCGCCATTGACCACATTGACGAAGTCATACACTACGCGACGCTCGCAACCCATGATCAGGTCGAGGTTACGCAGGCCGACGTCGAAGTCGACGATGACTGTTTTGTGACCACGCAGAGCGAGGCCGGTACCGATAGCGGCGCTGGTGGTGGTCTTACCCACACCACCCTTGCCGGATGTAACCACGAGAATCTTGGCCAAGGTGTTTCACCCCTAAGGAAAAAGGACTTTTAGCCCCGAAAAACATCTCTTGAAAACTACTGCAGTCGGACAGCCTTGGCTGGAATCGGGCCTGGGGCAGGGTTTACCTCCGGTAAACACCGCTCTACGCCATTTTCCTACTTCGTTTGAGCCGTTTTCACTACGTTTTAGAGATGCTTGGAAAATGCGGCAGTATCCGTTAAAGCCGAATGATGTTCAACACGTCGCCCGACAGGCTGACTTGTACGCCGGCCCCCCAGAGCGGGTCGCGACGAAGATCTTCGGAAACCTTGTAATGACCGGCGATGGACAGCAGTTCAGCGCTCATTTGCTGGCAGAAAATCCGTGCCTTGGTGTCGCCTTTGACCCCGGCCAGCGCACGACCGCGCATCGGCCCGTATACATGGATGTTGCCATCGGCCAGAAGTTCCGCCCCGGGGCTGACCGAGGACACCACCACCAGGTCGCTGCCCTGGGCGTAGATCTGCTGGCCGCCACGTACTGGCGAAGTGATGATGCGCGTCGGCTTGATGCTCGGCTCCGGTGGTTTTTCCGGTTTTTTGCGCACTTCACCTTCCAGCGGTTCAAGGGCGCGCTCGCGGGCCCCCGACGGCGGTAACACCGGCAGGTCGACGGCAATGGCCGCGGCAATGTCCTCGATACGGCTGGCGCGGATGGCCAGGGTGCGCAGGCCATGGTGGCGGCACACGCGCATCAGGGCCGGCAGGTCCACCGAGCCTTCACTGGCCGGTAGCTTGTCCAGGGCCAGCACCAGCGGGGCGTTGCTGAAGAAATTAGGTGCCAGAGCTACCTTTGCAGCCAGCTGCCGGTCGAGGATTTCCAGGTCATTGCGGGCCAGCTCCAGCACCGTAATGGCGAGCATGCTGCCCTTCAACTGGAACACGGGATCTTGGTCTAGCAGTTCGGTTTGGCTCATGGTTGGCATACAACGGCTTGTCACTAAAAGTGCCGAGACTTATAACGAGAACGCCCGCAGCCCGCAAGCAGGGTCGAACCGATGTAGAATGCGCGACCTTGTTGTCCGTCCGGAATCGTTAATGGATCGCCCGCAATTTCGAGCTGCATTTCTTTCGCCACGTTTTTGGCCGCTATGGTGCGGTCTAGGGCTGCTGTGGCTGGTTGTCCAGTTGCCGTATTCGTGGCTGTTGCGCATTGGTCGTGTGCTGGGGGCCGGCATGTATCGGGTCGCCAGCGACCGTCGGCGCATCGCCAAACGTAACCTTGAGCTGTGTTTTCCCGAGAAAACTCCCGACGAACGCAAACGTCTGCTCAAGGAAAACTTCGCCTCCACCGGCATTGCCTTCTTTGAAATGGCCATGAGTTGGTGGTGGCCACGCGAGCGCCTGGCGCGCCTGTCCCATATCGAAGGCCTGGAGCATCTCAAGCAGGCCCAGCGCGATGGCCAGGGCGTGATCCTGATGGCCTTGCACTTCACCACCCTGGAAGTCGGCGCGGCGCTGCTAGGCCAGCAACACACCATCGATGGCATGTACCGCGAGCACAAGAACCCGCTATTCGATTTCATCCAGCGTCGTGGCCGCGAGCGGCATAACCTCGACTCCCTGGCCATCGAGCGCGAGGACGTGCGTGGCATGTTCAAGCTGCTGCGCGCAGGCCGGGCGATCTGGTACGCACCGGACCAGGACTACGGCGCCAAGCAAAGTATCTTTGTGCCGTTGTTTGGCATTCTCGCGGCCACGGTGCCGGCCACCAGCAAGTTTGCCAAGCTGGGCAAGGCGCTGGTGGTGCCGTTTACCCAGGAGCGCCTGGCCGACGGCAGCGGTTACCGCCTGGTGATCCACCCGCCGTTCAGCGATTTCCCGGGGGCCAGCGACGAAGCCGACTGCATCCGCATCAACCAGTGGATCGAAAGCGCCGTCAGCGCCTGCCCCGAGCAGTACCTGTGGGCGCACCGGCGCTTCAAGAGCCGGCCGCCGGGCGAGCCGAAACTCTACGACAAGCGTGGTTGAGCCCGCGACGGCCTACCGTCAATAATCAGCACCAGGGAGTGTGGCGATGAGTTCGGCTGAACCGGTGACAGGCTTGATTCTTTCCGGCGGCGGGGCTCGGGCGGCGTACCAGGTAGGCGTATTGGCGGCCATCGCGCAACTGTTGCCGGCCGGCGCGGCCAATCCGTTCCCGGTAATCGTCGGCACCTCGGCTGGGGCAGTCAATGCGGTCAGCCTGGCCGCCGGGGCCATGGACTTCACGGCCGCCATCGAACGCCTGACCGCGTTCTGGCAGGGCTTTCGCAGCCATCAGGTGCTGCGCAGCGACTGGCCCGGTGTGATTAGCCAGGCCAGTCGTTTTGTCACCCACAGTCTGCTGGGGATCGGCGCCAAGGTGCCGGTGGCGCTGCTCAACAGCTCGCCCTTGAGTGATCTGCTCCACACCAGGCTGGACCTGTCGGGGATCGATCAGGCCATCGCGCAAAAACAACTGCACGCTGTGGCCGTCACCGCCTTTGGCTATGAATCCGGACAGGCGGTAACCTTTTATCAGGGCGGTCGCAGCATCGACCCCTGGCTGCGGCACCGGCGCATCGGCGTGCCGACCCGGTTGAGCGTCGAGCACCTGCTGGCCAGTTCGGCCATTCCCCTGTTGTTTGCACCCGTGAAAATCGGCAATGAGTACTTCGGCGACGGCGCGGTACGCCAGTCGGCGCCGATCAGCCCGGCGTTGCACCTGGGGGCGAGCCGGGTGCTGGTAGTGGGTGTCAGTGGCAACCCGCGCGGCGTCGATCCCGACACCTCCCTGCGCACCTACACCGGCCAGCAGCCGTCCTTGGCGCAGATCGGCGGGCACATGCTCAACAGCACCTTCATTGACAGCCTGGAAAGCGACATCGAGTTGTTGCAACGCCTGAACCAGTTCAGCCACTTGCTGCCCGATGGCACGCCAACCCGCGCCCTGGGTGTGGCACCGGTAGAGGTGTTGGTGATTGCGCCGAGCCAGCCGATCGACGAGATCGCCGCACGGCACCGCCAGGAATTGCCGGCGGCACTGCGCCTGTTCCTGCGCGGCCCGGGGGCAACCAAGACTAGCGGGGCAGGGGTGTTGAGTTACCTGCTGTTCGAGGCGGGATACTGCAGCGAGCTGATCGAACTCGGCCGGCGCGATGCCTTGGCCAAGCGGGAGGAGTTGTGTCGGTTTCTTGGGGTGCGGGAGCCGGTGATTCCGGCCTGACAGGCATCGCCCTTCACCCGCCTACGATGCGCGTTGGCGGGTGAAGGGTGATGCCGGTTGGTCAGTCCAGACTCAGAAGTGCACCTTGACCAGGAAGCTGGTCACGCTCTGATCGGTCTTGAAGCCCTGGCTGTCTTCAATCCCGTACTTGTTTTTCCAGTAGTCGTACTCGACACCGACGTACAACTGCTTCTCGCCCAGATTCAAGGCCTTGCCCAGGTCGTATTTGACCTGTGGGTTGAAGTGCAGGTTGGCGTGGTATTCGCCTTTGCTGTTGACGTCGTTGTCGACCACCCAGTCCATGAAACCGTCGATCAGCACATCGGAGCCGCCGACAGGGATGGTGTAGGACCACACAGGGGTGATCTGCCAGACATCGTCACCCGGACGGTCGCCTTCAGTGTGGCGGTTGTAGAAGTTCAGCTGGAAGTAGTCGAAGCCTGGAATGGCCAGGTCGAAGCCCGGACCGATCAGGTAGGACTCGGTGTCGTCTTCGCCAAACTCGTAGGTCATGGCCAGCAGCACGTCCTTGATTGGGCCAAACTCGAACTTCTGGTCGAAGATCTTGTTGAATGACAGGCGCGGCTGGAGCTCACCGTAGTGGGTGTTCTCACCGGCGAAGGCATCTTCTTTGCCGTTGTAGAAGATCTTGTCGATAAAGAAGAAGTTGTCGCCGTACTTCCAGGCGTCGGCGTGCTCGAAGGTCACGGTCTGCTGGATGCGCGGGTTGACTTGAAAGTCTTTGCCGTAGAGATAGGTCAGGCTGTTGTTCTGCCACTGCAGCAGATCGCCGGCCATGGCCTGGCCCCCTGCCAGCAAGGATCCGGCGAGCATCAGGCTAGTGCACGTACGTTTCATTCGGTTGCTCCCAAAGTAGGTGTTCCACGTTTTTTTTGACGGCGCTCTGGTGTGGCGCCTTTTTTCAGTGCTGCAAAAACCATCCAATCGGTCAGCTTTACAGCTCTTAGCAAGAGCTGGGCCAAGGCATTTAAAAAGGCAAAAAACGCCTGGTCGGCTGTTCGAAAACAGTCGATCAAGCGTCCATTGGGCTTTTGTCTGTCTAGCCTCGTGACCGTCCAGGGCCGGGATAAGTTGGCTTTCTGGTCAGGAATTAAATCCGGGCTTTTTTTTATACCGGATTCAGACGGCCGCGGAGAATACTGGCTCCCGCGCCACGGCTCAAGCGCCCCGCAACAGCGCACCGGTATCAAACCTGGGGCACCGTTGCGGGCCATTCTAGAAGTGCACCTTGATCAGCAGGCTGGCGGTGTTCTGGTTGGTGTCCAGATTGGCGTTGTCCTCGATGCCGTACTTGTTTTTCCAGTAGCTGTATTCGGCCCCGACGTAGATCTGTTTGGCCGGGCCATTGAGGGCCTTGCCCAGGTCGTACTTGATCTGCGGGTTGAGGTGCAGGTTGGCGTGATAGGTGCCGCGTGAGTTCTGGTCGTTGTCCACGACCCAGTCGAGGTAGCCGTCGATCAGCACGTCGGAGCGGCCGGCGGGAATGGTGTAGGACCAGGTCGGGGTGATCTGCCAGACCCCGTCACCTGGGCGCGGCCCTTCGGTCTGGCGTCGGTAGAAGTTCAGGGTCACGTAGTTGAACCCGGGCACCGCCAGGTCGAAGCCGGGGCCAATCAGGTAGGCTTCGCTTTCGCCTTCGCCGTACTCATAGGTCATGGCCAGCAATACGTCCTTGATCGGACCTAATTGCAGTTTCTGGTCGAAGATCTTGCCTGCCGACAGGCGTGGGCTGAACTCGCCGTAAAAGCTGTGGGGGCCTTTGTTGGGGTCTTCCTTGCCGTTGTAGAAGATCTTGTCGACGAACAGAAAGGTGTCGCCGTACTTCCAGCGGTCAGCGTGCTCGAAGGTCACGGTCTGCTGGATCGATGGGTTGATCGCGAAATTCTTGCCGTACAGGTAGCTCAGGCTGTTGGTTTGCCACAGCAGCAGGTCGCCGGCCATGGCCTGGCTCGCGGCCAACAGGCTGGTGCCCAGCAGTAGGCTTGTGTGTGTACGAATCATCTGTTGCTCCCTTTTTGTTTTTATTTTTGCTCTTGCAGGCAGCCGCCAACCCTGTAGGCGCTGGCAGCCAGCGCCTACAGGGGATGTTGCGTTTGCATCAGTGCGGGTGAGCGGCGCAATCGTTGATGGCAGCCCGTTCGCTGCCACCCAGGATGTTGAACAACAGGTTCAGCGTCAGCGCGCTGAGGGTGGCCATGGCAATGCCGCTGTGGGTGATCGGGCTCATCCACAGCGGCAGGTGGGCGAAGAATTCCGGCCGGACCACCGGGATCAGGCCCATGCCGATACTCACCGCGACCAGCAATTGATTGCGCCGGTCGGCGATGTCGGCTTCCTGGAGGATCTTGATCCCGGTGGCCGCGACCATGCCGAACATGGCGATGGCCGCGCCGCCCAGCACTGCCGGCGGGATCGAGGCCACCAGGAACGCGGCCTTGGGCAGCAGGCTCAGGAGGATCAGCAACCCCCCGGCAACGATGGTGACCGAGCGGCAACGCACGCCAGTCATCTGCACCAGGCCAATGTTCTGGGCAAACGAGGAGTGGGTGAAGGTGTTGAGGAAGCCGGCGAAGAACGAGGCGCCGGCATCACACAGCAAGCCGCGACGCAGCATGCGCGGGCAGACTTCCTGGCCGGTGATCTTGCCCAGCGCCAGGAACATCCCGGTGGACTCGACGAAGATGATCACCACCACCAGGCACATCGACAGGATTGGCGCCAATTCAAACTTGGGCATGCCGAAGTGCAGCGGCGTGACGATCTGCAGCCAGGGCGCCTGGGTCATGCCGCTGAGGTCGACCATGCCCAAAAGGCCACAGAGGATGTAGCCCAGGGTCATGCCGATCAGCACCGAAATGTTGACCCAGAACCCGCGCATGAAGCGGTGTACCAACAAGATGGTGCCCAGCACCAGGGCGGCGATGGCGAGGTAGATGGGGGAACCGAATTGTGCGGCGGAACTGCCGCCGCCTGCCCAGTTCACCGCGACGGGGAACAGTGACAAACCGATCGAAGTGATGACGGTACCGGTCACCAGAGGCGGGAAGAAACGCACCACCTTGGACATGAACGGTGCGATCAGCATGCCGAAGAACCCTGCGGCAATGGTCGCGCCGAAGATGCCTTGCAAGCCGATGCCGGGCATGCCGGCCATGGCCACCATGCTGCCGACCGCCGCGAAGCTGGCGCCCATCATCACCGGCATGCGAATGCCCATGGGGCCGATGCCCATTGACTGGACGATGGTGGCGATCCCGGCGACCAGCAGGTCGGCATTGATCAGAAAGGCGATTTCTTCACGACTCAGGCCAGCGGCCTGTCCGATGATCAACGGCACCGCAATGGCGCCGCCGTACATCAACAGAACGTGTTGCAGACCTACCAGGATCAGTTGCAACAACGGCAGGCGCGCGATAGCGGGTGCGTCGGGGATGCGCGCTTCGGATGACACGGACATGCAACACCTCGGATCTTTTTTATTCTTGTGATTTTGTGCAGCAGGGAGGACCGCGGCGCGGCCAATCGCTGGCAAGCCAGCTCCCACAGGATTCAGGTGATCCTTGTGGGAGCTGGCTTGCCAGCGATGCTTTTCGCTACTTAATTGGTCTGGGCTCCCTGCACGATCCAGGCGCCGATCAGGTCACGTTCCTGCTGGGTCATCTGGGTGATGTTGCCCAGTGGCATGATCTGCGTGGTGACTGCCTGGGCTTGAATGCGCGGGGCGTTCTGGCGGATCTGCTCGGGGGTGTCGAACATCACGCCGCCCGGGGCGGCACTGAACAGCGGGCTGGTGGGCTTGGCCGAGTGACAGACCGCGCAGCGTTCCTGGATCACACTGTGCACCTTGTCAAAGCCTGGACCGGTATTGGCTGCCTGGGCCGGGGCTGCAGGAGCAGCGGCTGGCGTGGCCTCAGCCGGTTTCGCACCACCGCCGACGGCGGTTTCCGGCAGCGGCTGGTACTGGATCTGCGCGGGGGCCTTGGCCACTTCCGGGCTGGTCATCGGCGCGGGGCCGGTAACGTACGCCAGGCTGATCATGCCTACGGCCGCGACTGGCAGGGTCCAGGCGAACTTGTGGCTGTCGTGGCGGGTGTTGAAGTAGTGACGCACCAACACCGCCAGCACCGCGATCCCGGCCAGGATCAACCAGTTGTACTGGCTGCCGTAGGTGCTCGGGAAGTGGTTGCTGATCATGATGAACAGCACAGGCAAGGTGAAGTAGTTGTTGTGTCGCGAACGCAGCAGGCCCTTGGCCGGCAGGGCCGGGTCCGGGGTGCGGTTCTCGGCGATCGCCGCCACCAGTGCCCGTTGTGCCGGCATGATGATGCGGAACACGTTACCGACCATGATGGTGCCGATGATGGCGCCCACGTGCAGGTAAGCACCCCGGCCGCTGAACACTTTGCTGAAGCCGTAGGCCGCGCCGATGATCAGGACGAACAGGATGAAACCCAGCAGGGCAGGGCGTTTGCCCAGGGCCGAGTCGCACAGGAAGGAGTAGATGAACCAGCCGGCGAACAGCGAACCGATGCCCAGCAGAACCCCTTCAGGGCCGCTCAGGCTGCTGCCAGGTGCCAACAGGTACAGGGTCGGGTTGGAGTAGAACACCACGCACAGCAGCGCGATCCCCGACAACCAAGTGAAGTAGGCCTCCCACTTGAACCAGTGCAGGTTGTCCGGCATGGTCGGTGGAGCCAGTTTGTATTTCTCCAGGTGGTAGATCCCGCCACCGTGAATCGCCCAGAGATCGCCCGCCAGACCGTTCTTCGGGTTGACCCGATTGAGGTTGTTTTCCAGCCAGACAAAATAGAACGACGCGCCGATCCAGGCGACGCCAGTGATCATGTGAACCCAGCGCACGCTCAGGTTCAGCCATTCGAACAGATGTGCTTCCACAGTCTTTACCTCTCGCCTGTCACTCTGTCGTCGAGTGATCAGACCTTCTCTTATTGGTGGGGGGCAAGGATCAAGCGTTGATCCTCTTTGAAAAAATGCTCATCGCAGTTATTGCCTGTGCCACTGCGATCAACCACCAGGAAGTCATCCCGCTTTTCGATCGTCAGCACCGGGTGGTGCCAGACGCCGCGATGGTAATTAATGCCCTGCCTGCCGTTGGTGACGAAGGCGCGGACCAAGCCTGATACAGGTTCATCGCCAACGGGCGCGACCACGATCAGAAAGGGGTTGCCGAGCAGCGGAATGAAAGCCTGGCTGCCCAACGGGTGACGCTCCAGCATGCAAACGGTCAGCGGCATGTCCTGCGCGTCGGCGCGGAAAATGCTGATGATCGCGTTGTCTTCTGGCTTGGCGGTTTCCACCGTCGCCAGTTTATGGAAGCGCATGGTCGAACCGTTGTTGATCATGAAGTGATCGCTGCCGTCGGTTTCGATCACGTCACCGAAAGGGGCGAAGGCTTCTTTGGTCAGCGGTTCAATCGTCAATGTGCGCATGCTGTTCTTCTTATCCGGATTCTGTGTTGTTGGTTCTTTCGTCATCGCTGGCAAGCCAGCTCCCACAGGTTGTGTGTACACCATCATTCCTTGTGGGAGCGGGCTTGCCCGCGATTAGGGGCGACGCTTACTTAGCTACCTTGCCGAGAACACGCAGGCGGCTCACACCGCCGTCCGGGAATACGTTCAGGCGGATGTGGGTGATCGGGCCCAGCGCCTTGATCTGCTCGGCGAAGGTGTGTTCGGCGTGCATTTCCAGTTTCTGTGCCGGCAACAGTTCGCGCCAGAACAACGACTGGGTTTCGATCTGGCTGTCGGTACCGCCCTTGACGAATGCGCCCTGGATCGAGCAAGTGTCCGGGTAGTTGCCCTTGAAGTGCAGGGTGTCGACGACAATTTTCTCGATCTCGCCCGGGTGACCCAGGGCGACGATCACCCAGTCATTGCCAGGTGTGCGACGACGGGCAGTTTCCCAGCCATCGCCCATGTTGATCCCGCGGCCCGGGTTGAGGATGTTGCTCATGCGGCCGAAGTGTTCATCGGAGCAGGCCAGGGCACGACCGCCATTCAAGGCAGCAGCCAGGTCAACCTGCTCGTTGTCGCCAACGGCCGACCAGTCGCGGAACGGAATGCCGTACACACGCAGACGGGCCACGCCACCATCAGGGTAGATGTTGAAACGCAGGTGGCTGAACGACTGGTCGTTGTTGATTTCGTGGAAATGGTGGCTATTGCCCTGCAGCTCGACAGCCGACAGGACTTCGGTCCATTGGGTGTTTGCGTCCGGCTCACCGGAGGTCAGGAAGCAGGCTTCCAGGGAGGCCGATGGCGGGAAGTTGCCGGTGAAGAATGAAGTGTCGATGTCCACACCCTTGATCGAACCCGGTACACCCAGGCGGATCACAGCGCTGTCGTAGCCTTCGAAGCGCTTGCGGCGCGACTCCCAGCCGTCCATCCACTTGCCGTTGTCATCGAAAACGCCCTCCTTCCATACGGCCGGGGTCGGCTGGAACAGACGGTTGGCGTCGGCAAACCAGTCATCGGTGACCGAGATGATCTTCGTGCCCAGGCGGGCGTCGGCCAGGTTGACGAACTTCTCGAAAGGTACGGCGTAAGCTTTCATTCTTCTTGTCTGCCTTAAATAGAGTGGCTGGGGATGGTCGTTTAGAGGGTCAGTAATCGGAACAACGCGATCTTGTTGATCTGCGCCAACGCGCACTTGAACTCGGTGTCGACCGGGTTGTGGATGCGTGTTTCGAACGCTGCGAGGATCTGATGCCGGTTGCTGCCTTTTACCGCCATGATGAAGGGAAACTTGAACTTGGCTTTGTAGGCGTCGTTCAGCTCGGTGAAGCGAGAAAACTCTTCGGCCGTGCATTGGTGAATACCGGCGCCGGCTTGTTCATTGGTGCTGGCTTCGGTCAGTTGGCCCTGGACGGCAGCTTTGCCGGCCAGGTCCGGGTGAGCGTTGATCAGCGCAAGCTGGCTTGCGTGATCGGCGCTCAACAGGATGTCGCTCATGCGCTGGTGCAGGGTTTCGATCTCGTCGATCGAAGCGTCCTGGCCCAGGTCGAAGGCCTTTTCGGCCACCCATGGCGAATGTTCGTAGATATCGGCGAAAGCGCTGACGAAGGCGTCACGGCTCAGGCTCGAGGGTTTCAGCGTTTGAAAGGTGGTCATTTCGACGCCCCTTGGTACGGGTGGGTTTGTTGCCAGTGGCGAGCGATGTCGACGCGGCGGCTGAACCACACCTGTTCATGACTTTTAGCGTATTCGATAAAGCGCTTGAGCGAAGCCAGGCGCGCCGGACGACCGATCAGGCGACAGTGCAGGCCGATAGACAGCATCTTCGGCGCCTCGGCGCCTTCGGCGTAGAGCACGTCAAACGCATCCTTGAGGTATTCGAAGAAGTCGTCGCCCTTGTTGAAACCCTGGACCTGGGTGAAACGCATGTCGTTGGTGTCCAGGGTGTAGGGGATCACCAGGTGCGGCTTGCCGGTCGGGTTGTTCGGTTCCCAGTAGGGCAGGTCGTCGTCGTAGGTGTCGCAGTCGTAGAGGAAACCGCCTTCTTCCATCACCAGTCGCCGGGTGTTCGGGCCGGTGCGGCCGGTGTACCAGCCCAATGGGCGCTCGCCGGTGATTTCAGTGAGGATGCGGATGGCTTCGAGCATGTGCTCGCGCTCTTGCGCTTCGTCCATGTACTGGTAGTCGATCCAGCGATAGCCGTGGCTGCAGATCTCGTGGCCGGCCTCGACCATCGCGCGGATCACGTCCGGGTGGCGCTGGGCGGCCATGGCCACGGCGAAGACGGTCAGCGGAATGTCGAATTCCTTGAACAGCTTGAGAATCCGCCAGACGCCGACACGGCTGCCATACTCGTACAAGGACTCCATGCTCATGTTGCGCTCGCCCTGCAGCGGCTGCGCCGAGACCATTTCCGAAAGGAAGGCTTCCGATTCTTTGTCGCCGTGCAGGATGTTGCGCTCGCCGCCTTCTTCGTAGTTGAGCACGAAGGACAAGGCGATGCGGGCATTGCCCGGCCAGTGTGGGTGGGGAGGGTTACTGCCGTAACCGATCAGGTCGCGTGGGTAGTCAGCGCTCACTGCAGTCTTCCTTCTTATTCGAGTTTGCTTATTCGCGATAAGGGGTGGTGTGGCGGCCTGATGGTGAGATGACAGGCTGGCGTCACAGCGATGGAGTGATTGTATACAACTTTATGTGCGCTTTGTAAGCCTGATTTTTTCCATTTTTCATCAACTGTCATCTTCCAGTGCTACTGCAAGAAACCTGCCTGACTGGTCAGCTTATGGATGAGAGGTCGTGATTGGCTGTGGTTTTGCGGATAAACGAGGCGAGGCGGGCAGGCCAGGAAGCTTGGGATAAAAAGTCATTATTATTGTGTACAATTTTTATTGAAAGTGTCTTAATCAGCTGCTCGCCGCAACTTTTCGTGCTCCGAAAGGGTGCGGTCTCCTTTTCAACTGACTTCGGGAGGCGCGAGGCCTGACTGCCGTACACGCAGGCAGGCGCGCAGAATCAATGGGACGTTTGACTACACACGTTTTGGATGCAGCACACGGTTGCCCGGGCAGCTCGATCAAGGTCGAGTTGTACCGCGTTGAGGGTTCGCAGCTGGAATTGGTCGCCAGCGCACTGACCAACAGCGATGGCCGTTGTGATGCGCCCTTGTTGCAAGGCGATGACTACCGGTCCGGGGTCTATCAGCTGCAGTTTCATGCCGGCGACTACTACCGCGCTCGCGGTGTCCAGCTGCCGGAGCCGGCGTTCCTGGATGTGGTGGTACTGCGTTTCGGCATCTCGGCCGAGCAGGATCACTACCATGTGCCGTTGCTGATTTCGCCTTATAGCTATTCGACCTACAGAGGAAGCTAGATCCCCCAAGAATCTGCGCAAAAAGCTTCTTTGGTCCTTCGCCCGCTCACACTGCGGGCTTTTTTTCGTCCCGGGAAAAGTGTGGCGCCTGTATGCACGCCATCGCGGGCAAGCCCTGCTCCTACGGTTTTGCAGGGCGATGCAGATCCTGCAGGAGCAAGGCTTGCCCGCGATGCTTTTAGCGGCTCAGCAGGGAAGCCGCGCCCGCGCCACTGAACAAGCCGGCGCTGATCCGGTTGAACCAGCTTTGCCCCTTGCCGCTGCGCAGGTAGCGCGCGGCACCATGGGCGCCAAGGCCGTAGGCCAGCTTGCAGCACAGGTCGAGCAGGGTCCAGGTGACGATCATGATCAGCAACTGCGGCAGGAACGGCTGCTGTGCGCTGAGGAACTGGGGCAGGAAGGCGGCGAAGAACAGGATGTCCTTGGGATTGCTCGCCCCCAGGACAAAGGCGCGCCCGAACAGTGCGCGAAAGCGCGGCACAGCGGCCGCCTGGGGCACTTCAGTGGCGTGGGCCGGTTGCCGGGACTGCTGCCAGCTCTGCCAGGCGAGGTAGAACAGATACAGGGCGCCGACGATCTTCAGCGCGCTGAACAGTTGCTCCGAGGCCAGCAGCAACGCGCCAAGGCCCAGGGCCGAGGCGCTCAGCAGGCAGATCGAGGCAAACACCCCGCCGAGAAACGCCGGGTAGGAGCGGCGCAAACCGTAGTTCAGGCTGTTGCTGATCATCAATAACGACAAGGGGCCCGGGATCAGGATCACGACCAGGGCGGCGCCGCTGAACAGCAGCCAGGTTTCCAGACTCATCACTTTCCTCCATATGTGCAAAAGCCCCACCCGACGGGGTGAGGCTGGGTCACGCTTGAAACGCTTACAAGAAAATGAACTTGGCGATAAAGATCGCGCAAAGAACCCACAGGCTTACGGATATTTCCTTGTACTTGCCAGTACCGGCCTTCAGGGCCACGTACGTGATAAAGCCCAGCGCGATACCGTCGGCGACCGAAAAGGTCAGGGGCATCATGATCGCGGTGACGATCGCCGGAATGCTGTCGGTGGCTTCGTCCCACTCGATGTGAGCCATGCCGCCCATCATCAGCATCGCCACATAAATCAATGCACCGGCGGTGGCATACGCCGGAATCATCCCCGCCAGCGGTGCGAAGAACATTGCGGCAATAAATAGCACGCCGACGGTCACCGCGGTAAGACCAGTGCGACCACCCGCAGCCACACCCGCGGCACTTTCCACATAGCTGGTTACTGGAGGCACGCCGACCACCGCACCAAACACGCTGGAGGCACTGTCGGCCTTCATGGCGCGGGAGAGGTTTTCGATCTTGCCGTCCTTACCCACCAGGTTGGCCCGTTGCGCGACACCCATCAGGGTCCCGGCGGTGTCGAACATGTGCACGAAGAGGAACGCCAGCACCACGCTGATCATGCTGACGTTGAACACGCCAGCGACGTTCATGGCCATCCAGGTCGGCGCCAGGCTCGGCGGAGCGGACATGATGCCCTCGTAGTGCACCAGGCCCAGGCCCCAACCGGCCAGGGTCACGGTGATGATGCTGATGAGGATGGCGCCGAAGACCCGGTGATAGCTGAGGATGGCGATCATCAGGAAGCAGATGGCGGCCAGCAGCGGGCCTGGCTCGCGCAGGGAACCGAGCTTGATCAGGGTAGCCGGGCTGTCGACCACGATGCCGGCGGTCTTCAGGCCGATCAACCCGAGGAACAGGCCGACACCGGCCCCCATGGCATAACGCAGGCTCCCCGGAATGCTATTGAGCAGCCATTCGCGGATTCGCGAGAAGGTCAGGATCATGAACAACACACCGGAGACGAACACCGCGCCCAGTGCGGTTTCCCAGTTGTAGCCCATGGTCCCGACCACGGTGTAGGTAAAGAACGCGTTCAAGCCCATGCCCGGCGCCAGGCCCACTGGCCAGTTGGCGTACAGCCCCATCAACAGGCAACCCAGCGCTGCGGCGATGCAGGTGGCGACAAAGGCCGCACCGTGATCGATGCCGGCATCGGCCATGATGTTCGGGTTGACGAAGATGATGTAGGCCATGGTGATAAAGGTGGTCAGGCCGGCGATCAGCTCGGTCTTCACCGTGGTGCCATGCACGCTGAGTTTAAACAGGCGCTCCAGCCAGCCGGTGCGTTGGGGCGGCGAGAGATCCAGCGTCGGTGCTTCGGATTTGCGGCTTTCCACAGCGAGTACTCCTCAAGAGTTTTATTGTTATTTCCAGAGCCGGACACAGAGGTGGGCAGCGGCTCTTTGAGGCACTTGCGAATTTGTTGACCTATTGGTCAGGAACTCGCACGAAGCGAATTATGCTTTTGTATACAAATAAAGCAAATAATGTTTTCGGTTTTGTCGACGAAAAATCTGGCGATAGGGATATATCGCCAGTGGATCCAGACTGAGGGCTCAGTCTGCGAGCGCTTGGGTTTGCCCCAGGGCCTTGTTTACCGCCAGCCAGCCATCTACCGCCGCTTCACCCGCCTCGGCAAACACGCGCTCGAGCAGCTTCACCTGTTCACGGCGCAGCGCGGCTTCGAAGCGCACGCCGTCGCTGGTCAGTTGCAGCAGGCGCTTACGTTTGTCGTCCACGGCCGCCACGCTGTCCACCAGGTGCATTTCCAGCAATTGGCGCAAGGGCATGTTCAGTGCCTGTTTGCTGACGCCCAGTAGCGCGAGCAATTCCTTGACGCTCAAGCTCGGGTAGCGGGCGATGAAAAACACGATGCGCTGGTGCACCCGGCTGAGGCCTCGGCGTTCGAGCATTTCGTCGGCTTTGGCAGTGAAGGCCTGGTAGCCGAAAAAAAACGCTTCCATGGCGGCTTGCTGGGTGCTTTGGGATTTAAGGTCAAGCATATTGACGTATCTGTCCGGGCTGGCGTAATTTCGGTCAACCAGTTTGACTTAATTTCCTTGGCCTTTGCTACCGGTGACCCCCATGGCTTTTTCCGAACGTGTTGCGCGCCTCAAGAGTTCCTTGATCCGTGAAATCCTCGCCGCGGCCCAGCGCCCGGAAGTGATGTCGTTTGCCGGCGGCCTGCCGGCCGAAGCCATGCTGCCAAAGGTGCAGTGGGCCGATATGCCAGTGTCCATGGGCCAATACGGCATGAGTGAAGGCGAGCCGGCGCTGCGTGAAGCATTGGCGGCAGAGGCGCGTGCCCTCGGCGTACCCTGTGAGGCGAACCAGGTGTTGGTGGTCAGCGGCTCACAACAGACCCTCGACCTGGCGGCCAAGCTGTACATCGACCAAGGCACGCAGATCCTGCTCGAGGCGCCGACCTACTTGGCCGCGCTGCAAATCTTCCAGCTGTTCGGTGCCGATTGCCTGAGCGTGCCGCTGGAGGCCGACGGCCCCGACCTGGTGAAGCTGCGGGCGCGCCTGGAGCAACATCGGCCGGCGTTCATCTACCTGATCCCGACCTTCCAGAACCCCTCTGCGGTGCGCTACAGCGAGGCCA